>DATFQQ010000155.1:0-3488 GCA_035264195.1 Candidatus Sulfotelmatobacter sp.
GCGAGCGTCGGTCGCATTAGGAGGTAAATCACGATCGCAGCATTCACAGTTCGGGCGGAGTTCCAACACGACAGTCTCCTAGGGAAATATTCCTATTGATGTGAGTATACGATTAATGCGGCCACCGGGCTCAGAACCGCTTGATATGAGTGAAATCGCGATATTTCGTCAACTGTCGCTCTAAGTTCGATCAAAGAGGCCATTGGTGACGACAATCACTGCGCCTGCGGGGAATCTGTGGTCACATTCGATTGAAGAAAGTCTCGCCTCTATCGAAGAGTAAGTGCCCCAACGGGTACACCACACCGCCGAGGCGAGTCTTCTTCTCCAGTGCAGGTGCGCGATGAGAACGTCGCATTGCATGCTCACGTTGTCGGTTGTATTGGTTCTTGGATCGTGTTTTGCCGTTCCTGCAGAAGATATTGCGGAAACTCCCTACGATGAATCTGAGTCTCTCCGCTACGAAATGACTTCGCCGCTCTCCGCAGATGTAGGGCCGGAACCTGACAAGGCTCCTCGCATCGTGCTGATTGGCCGGAGTGATTCACTTACCACGCACAGACATGCTTCGGTCCGGGCGGAGTGTAGAGAGTTGGCACCGCACCGCATTGCCGACTCGGTCGTTATCCTCGATCATTCCTTTCGCTGTTAGAAACAATGCAAACTAGATTCTCTTGCCTCTGCGAAGAGCATTTCCCTGGTTGAGTTGCAAATCGCCGTGGCAAATGGGTCTTAACTCTGCCAATGGCTTCATCCTTACTTAAAGAAGCTAAGCACGGAGGTGCACCATGTGCATAAACAAATCCGCAGGACTTCTCTTGGCGGGCCTGCTACTGTTCGCGTTGAGCGGGGCATTTCTGCAGGGACAGGACCACAAAGTTACAGGGGAAAGACTCACAAAAGTACCCACAACCTACACCGACGCGGTGAACGGCGAGCAGATGTACAAGCAATACTGCGCGGCCTGCCACGGACCAGACGGAAAGGGCGACGGTCCAGCAGTTCATTTTTTGAAAACGCCACCGCCGGATTTAACCACTTTGAAGCTGAGGAATCACGGTAAGTATCCGGCAGGAACCGTGAAATGCGCGCTGCTGAATTTGGGCGTTAGCCACGAGCAGGCAAAACTCGATATGCCGGATTGGGGATCCCTATTCTGGTCGCAAAACCAGAGAGTGGCCTCGCTCAGAGTCTACAACCTGACGGCCTACGTTGAGTCTCTGCAACGGAGCCCGCAGACTATTCCCACAGCGCGTTGAACAAAGTTTCTGAGAGCAGTTGTCGGAGGCCGCTCGATCCGTCGGGCGGCTTCCTTGCATCCAGGGCGGAAGACAGCGGGGACGCATCGACTTCTGCTATCAGGCGTTAACACTCAAATTCCGATTCCTTGCGATTCAGTTCACATCGGGCCGTTCGGACGATGAGGGTAATGATTCCATAAACAATGTCGGCTCCAGGCCCGAGTAAACTTTGGAAGCGCAAACAACCAAAGGGCTCGGAGGAAAGGAGCCGAATTGCTGATTATAGATTCTCTCTTGAAATTCAATTTTTTTCTCTCTGGAGAGGTGCAGGAAAACCGCTCTCTTTAGTTTTGGGTCAGTCAGGCACGTGTAGCAATGGCATGGCCAGCCATCTCGAAAGCGCAACACAGCTTCGATCCGTCGTACCGTTGATTGGTGCGGAACATAGCAAACAGAGCATGCAGCAGCTTTCGCATAACCGCTACGACGGCTTGCAGCCGAGCTTTGCCGCGAGCTAGTAAGTTTTGATAGAAGCATCGCAGATAAGGATCGCGACGCAGAGCGACCAGTGCTGGCATGTAGAGAGCGCGACGCAAGTGACGACTGCCACCCCGGCTGATCCTAGGCCGCTTCTCTACCGATTTTCCTGACTTGAAAAGCCGCGGATCCAGTCCGCTGAAGGCCACCCACTGGCGCGCATCCAGCATGTCGGGCAGCACGGCCAATTCACCCAGGATCAGCAGAGCACTGGTCTCAGCGATGCCAGTCGTGGTCAGCATTAGACGGAAGCGACGGTCCAGTTCGGGATCGCCGGCGATGATCCGCAGAGCTTCCCGCCGCAACCGTGTCATGCGCGCTCAAGATATTTCTGATGACGCTGCATCTCCTTGACCACCAAGACCGGCAAGGCTTGGCTCGCGGCCGAGGCGTGCGCACGATTGTTCTGCTGAGTATGGATAACCCCCAAGTCTGCGATCGCACGCGCCACAGCCCGCAAGTGTAGGGCGACTGAACTGGGCGGTTGCCAAGCAACCCAAGGCATGCGAGCGGCATACTCGCCGAGCACACGGGCATCGACCGGATCGGTTTTGCTACGCTGACCGAGCGATTCCGCGAAGCGTCGTGCCCGCCTCGGATTGATGACACTGATCTCCACCTGGCGGTGTGCTTGCAAGGTCAACGCCAGATCCAGAGTGTAATTCCCGCTGGCCTCCAAGCAGACCCGCACTCGCCGGCTGCCCCGAAGCAAGTGGGCGATCAGGGCCTTGTGTCCGGAAGGATGGTTAGAGAACTTAGCCATAGCGGGCTTGTCCTCGCCTTTCCCCCGGCGTAGGGCAACACTTAACTCGCGTGCGCTTACATCGATTCCAGCAAACGTGTCGATTTCCGTTTCAGGCATGTTGAACCTCGCAAGTCTGGACTAGACTGAGCTTCGGCTCCCCGACCCTGTATCACCTCTCTCGCCGTCCTTGTATGCAGGCTCTCGCGGCCTGAGATTCTCCACGGCGTTGAGAAAGGAGGGCGGGGGGCCTATCTATAATCCAGGCTGCCAACTCGCTGCGCCTAAGGATGTGAACGGCCTCCCGCCGAATCTCGATCCAATCCCCCACTAACACAGAGAGACCGAATCGGGCAGATGCAAACAAGATACAAGGTTGTGATTATCATCCGAGCTTTCAACAAATTGCTTTTGTGGATACAGAAACCGGAGAGCTGCGAGAGGAGAGACTGGATCACCGGGAGGGAGCGGAGAAGTTCTATCGTGCCTTGGCGGTGGCAGGTCAGCAGGTGCGTGTGGGTATGGAAGCCAGCGGACACGCGCGCTGGTTCGAACGACTGCTGGCGGAGTTGCAGTTCGAGTTGTGGATGGGCGATGCGTCCGAGATACGGCGCAAGCGCGGGCGCAAACAGAAGACGGATCGGCAAGATGCTCAACATATTCTGAGCTTGTTGCTGAAGGACGATTTTCCGCCGATCTGGGTGCCGAACTGGGAGAACCGGGATCTGCGGCAACTGTTATGGCATCGACACCGCATGGTGCAAGCGCGCACCCGCATCATGAATCAACTGCAGGCGGTGGCTATGAACGAAGGCTTGCTGTGGAGGAAGAAGTTGTGGCGAGAACGTGGACGTAAACAACTGGAAGGGTTCCAGTTGGCTCCATGGGCCAGCCGGCGGCGACGCGATCTGCTGGCGTTGCTGGACCGACTGAACCCGACGATTGCCGAACTGAGTCAAGAGATCGAG
>DATFQQ010000156.1:0-42088 GCA_035264195.1 Candidatus Sulfotelmatobacter sp.
GGTGAACACCTGGTTTCCGAGACCATAATTTGGACAAAGGGAAGTCGGGTCACCACCACTAGCGGTGTTGCAAATATTCGGCCCGAAGTTCACGGTTCTTGCCGTGCTCTGGTAGAGCGGTGCGAACCCAAGGAAAAACCACAAACGATCCTTCAAGATTGGTCCACCGACATTGAAGCCCGGCTGAGCATACCGATAGTGGTCCTTCTTGTTCTGATAGGTCTGGTAGCCGTTATCGAGCCCCGACATGGTCAAACCAAGGGGATCGTATTGCAACGTCGCCAGCGGAGAACCGTCCATGGAACTGGCTTCGTACGTGCCGAAGAGGGAGCCGTGATAAGCATTGCTGCCCTTCTTCATGATCACGTTTACCACGCCGCCGAGTGCGCCGCCGTGCTCTGCTTCGATTCCAGAAGTCTTTACCTGCACTTCCTGAATGAACTGGAAGGGCACGTTCGCGTTCGAGAAGCCCATCGAGATGTTTTCGGTGTCCTGACCTTCTACGAGGTAAGTACTCTCGGAGTCAGCCGCTCCGCCGATCGAGTAGCCGTTCGGCGCGCCGCTCGTGGTGCTGCCCGGGGCCGAGCCACCCATTCCGCCCGTACCGCCAGCCAGAGGTTCGTTGCGGGCCATCGGCGCAAACTGAATCACCGATTGGAACGAATAACCGTGGGGCGTATTGTCGATTACATCCGACGTGACGTTGGTCTGGTTAGTATTCGTTGTGACATCGATAACCGGAGCCTGTCCGCTCACTTCGACGACTTCCGATGTCGTTCCGACTTCGAGTGTGACGTCAACAGTGGGCAGACGACCGGTGTCGATCGCCAATCCCTGCCGCTTCACAGTCTTGAAGCCCTTTGCAGAAACTTCAATCGAGTAGGTTCCCGGCGGCAAGTTTGCGAACCGATAGTATCCGGTCGACTCGCTATCGAGAGCTTTCTCGCCAGCCAGTGTCGTACCACGTACGACCACGTGTGCACCGCCGACTACCGCCCCGGTCGCATCTTTCACCGTTCCTTGCAGACCGCCAGTCGTTTCCTGGGCAAACATGACCACACCCGACGTGACGAGCGCAATCAGCGTTACGATTAACGCAAATAGCTTTAAGGACCTGCTATATCGCATTTCCTTCCTCCTTAGAATTTCTTCTTTCCGAGATCGGCGATGCGCAGCGACTGCCAGCCTGGGATACATTGCGCAACCCGAGAGACTTTGAACCGCAAGTTTTCCAATTGTTGTGAGACCTGGTACGAACGTGCCCTTAAGACCCCTCGCCCCTCTTCGTGGGCTTCATCGTTTCCGGTATTTCGATCAGGTGTTGTCTGCCAACACCTACAGTTGAAACACTAAGGTTTGCAACTGACCATCCAAACAACAAACATCACAAATGATTGTATTTTCAGCTGTTTATTATCTTTACGAATGTTTTTGATACGAAAATCGGTAGAAACCTGAATCCAACGATATGGATTTCTATAACGGGCCGGAAGTATAACAAACTGTTATCGATGTTTTCTAGATGGCTTGGAGGGGATCTCGCCCGGCGCCAAGACTCGTCGCACGATCGGTGTGTTCAGCTTGTATTTCCGCTCCGTCACATTGCCCGTATCGTCCCTGACTCGCAGGATAAACACAGGCAGCGTTCCCTCTTTATCGAAGTTCTCTTGCGTCACGGTCACGGGCAGGACGCCGTCGAGTCCGCGCTCGCGATAGGCAGTTTCGTACCGGTGCTTGCGTGCGTTCCAGGTGAAAACTCGCAGTTGATCGTAGTCGTAAGGCGATCCGTCGTGCGGCTCGGTGAGCAGCGTAAGGTATTGGGGAACTTTCTTGTCGCCATCTGGGACTTCATCCAGTTTAAAGAAAGCCACAAGGCGTTGGCCCTCGGCATATTGGGCGATTTCCAGGGGCGCATCCACGTCCACCATGCGGGCTAGGACCCATCCAACGCGGTTCTGCTCGTCGCGTACCAGCCACCAATCTTCCAGCACCGGTCCCGCGGGAACTTTCGCACCAGGCTTCGTGGTGACGGGCTTCGCCACAGGGGCTCCGGGGACCTGCTTTTCGGCGGTGTCGCGCTTGAGCAGGGCCACCTTGGCCCCCGAGGCTAGCTGATAGAGGTGATCGCTCTCGCGACCCGGCGTGATGTGGAGATTGGTTTCATTTCGCAGAACCCCAGGCGCCTGCACAGGATCGTTCAGATTGTCCTGCGTCAACTTCTGGAGGCCATCGTAGGTTTTCTGGTCGACGAGGTATCGCTGCTCAACCCAGCCTTCGATCCCGCTAGCGGTGCGCACACGGGCAAAGCGCTTTTCGCGGTCGACGATTTCGACTCGCTCGCCATTTTTTACCGTACCCACGCGGTTATAGATCGCTGCCACCTGATCGCGCAGAGTTGCCTGCGGAGCCGACACATAGGCCACCTCCTGCACGCGGTGACGGCGATTGCAGGCTGCGACCGCCAACAAGCCGGCCAGCACGACCGTCATCCAGAAGGTGCGGAATGGAGACAAACGTCTCACGTTTCAGGGATTCTTCTCTAACTATAGCGCGGAGAACGGCTTGGTTTCTGCGCACGAAGGTTTACGTTTCGTGCACCGTCTGGACGATGCGAAAGCAAGACATTCGGTCGGCCCCTCGGTTACCATAGAGTTAGTCTTCTCGCCGGCCGGATAGAGCCAACAGGTTGCTGCATCTCGGCTTTGTGCGTCTAATGAAGAGTGGGGTTCGTCGTTGTAGTGAATCGCAGAGAGAACTTAATTATGAGAACTAGGATGTGGAATCGTTTTGCCGTTCTGTCGATTGCAACCGTATTGTTTGCGGCGGCTGGCTTGTCTGCCGCCCAAGACACCGTCGATTCGGTGCTCCGACCGCCGAAGGGGTCACAGGTGGCGATTGTTGTGTTCGAGGACCTCGAGTGCCCGATGTGCCGCCGAACGGCACCTCTGGTAAAAGAGGCCTCCAAGACCTACAAGATTCCGGTGGTGCGCCATGACTTCCCGCTGCCTATGCATCCGTGGTCGTATCAGGCAGCCGTTTTTGCGCGCTACTTTGATACGCACTCGAAGGAACTCGGCAACCAGTTCCGCGATTACGTTTTTGATAATCAGCTCGAAATTAACCTGCAGAATCTGCGTTCCTACGCCGAGAAATTCGGAACGGCACACAAAGTGGATCTGCCCTTCGTCATCGATCCCAATGGGAAGTTGGCGGCCCAGGTAAATGCGGATCGCGACTTGGGCAAGGCAATCAAACTCGACCACACACCGACGGTCTATATTGTCAGCAGCCGCAATCCCAGCCATCCCTACGTCGAGGTCAAAGACAACAACCAGCTTTACTCGACTATTGACGCGATGATGAAGGAGTAGGAAAAAGGTAAGAAGCGAACGCCTTCAAATGCTCTAGGGCGTGACGTTTATCGTGGCCACGTTGCTGGTAATGCTACCGATAGAAGCGGTGATTTGAACGGTTCCGCCGCTGGTTATGCCAGCCAGGGCCGAGACCACACCGGCAGTCACTGTCGCCAGGTTTGTGTTACTGGATCTCCATGTCGCAACGGAAGTGACGTCGTGCGATCCATTACAGGTTGTCGCGTTGGCCGTGATGGATACGGTCGAACCAGAACTGGCGCTTACGCTTCCGCTCGTCGTATCTAACGTAATCGCACTAACGCAGCCAACGGTAACGGTCACGCCTTGTGTCCCGGTAATCGTGGGGTTCTCGTTCGAAGTCGCGGTGACATTGGCAGTTCCGATGCCGACGGACGTTACGAGGCCGGTGGCAGAGATAGTCGCCACTGAGGTCTGATCGATACTCCAGGCGACAGACGGGTTGCTACTGGTGCTGCCATCGCTGTTGGTACCGAATACAGTCATTTGCACTGTATTGTTCGTGTTTCCCGTCTCGATCGTGGGGCTGGCCGGTCCAACCGCAAGCGAACTTAACGTCGGCTTTACAAAGAACCCTTTGCAGCTAACGGCCAACACCAGCGTCGCCAGCACACCAAACGCGCCAATCAAACGTAGGTTAGATCTTTTCGATGACATCACTGTGTAGGTATCCTCGGGCGCGCCCCGCCTCAGATTTTTCGCTGGCCGGATGCAAAAATTGTAGCAGAGAACATTCAGGTAGGCCTGCACGCCAGTACCTGCACTGTCGAAGCAGAACCTATCCCACTAACTTTGCTGCTCCCTCAGAACGCCGTTCGCGCACCACCTTGCAGGGAAAGTAGAGCAGCAGGCTCACCGAGCTTAAATCGATTTAGGAATTCCTGTGTACCACTCCGCTTTGTCATCCTGAGGGCGCCGTTTTTTGGCGCCGGAGGACCTATGCAATTCTGCCCGCAGTGCTCATGCGGCCGGGGACTGCATAGGTCCTCCGGCCTGCAAAAAGCGCAGGCCATCCAGGATGACACCGCCGATGGGGAAGAGTCTCTTCAAAGAAATGCTTTGTCAGAAATTGGTAGAGCCGGCACACTCGCCGGCTCTACCAATGTTCTCTCGTTTACGACTTCACCGTCCCTTGCCCCGATGATCTTCCTTCGGAGGCGGCGCCTGGCGATGTTGCTGCTGTTGCGGCGGCGGGCTCGAACGAGGCGTGCTCTGCTGTCTCGGCGGAGGCGCCACCTCGCGCGGCTGGCTCTGCGGACGGCTCTCGTTAAAGCGGCCCTGGTTCGGGTTCGGCCGGTTCTCGTTGCCGCGACTGGCGTCGTTTCTCGGTGGATTAAACGAACGCACGCGATCGTTACCCGCGTTGCCCGGGTTCGGGTTGTTGTTACGCTCGTTCGCCGAGGGCGAATTATTCTTGTTCGGCGGAGTGAACGAGCGGAATCCCGGGTTACTCGCGTTTCCCCGATTCGGGTTGCTGGTGTTGCGCTCATTCGGAGCGGGAGTATTGTTCTTGCTCGCAGCTGGACTGCTCCCTCTGTTTGGCGGGGTGAACGAGCGGAATCCCTCGTTGTTCCCGCGATTCGCATTGTTGTTCGCAGGACGGTTTACGGCCGGTGAGGCCACACGGGCCTCTTTTGGCGACATCGCCGGCGGATGATACGCGGCACCTGCCGCCCTCGCGGCCACCACAGAACGGCCGTTAAAGTCCCCCGGCCTTGCCGTGGCGGCGATAGCCGGACGGCCCTGGTTGACCGAAGCAAAATTCTGCCGATTTGTGCTGGCAGCCTGCTGGTGCTGCATCTGCGCGGCAAGTGGCGCCGTGTGCCGCTCGCTGGCATACGTCGTTTCCTGCGCTGTCGGACGCGCCTGGATGCCACCGTTTCCGCCGTTATAGCTGACATTGTTGACGGTCGTGTTGTTCACGATCACTGTTTTGTTGTAAACGTTCGTCACGTTCGTGACGCTAACGTTGGTGACGCTGCGGTTGTAGTAGAAGCCTCCTCTGCGCCATTCGCCGCCGACGAAGCCTACTCCGCCGTAGCCGTAACCGTAGTTGATGCCACCATAGAAGCCGACGTGCGGCCCCCAATAGCCTGCGTGCCACACGTAAAGACCGCCACCCCATCCCCAATAGCCAGGCGTCCAGAGCATCCCGACTGGAGCCACCACCCATGTGCCCGGCACCCAGTAATAGCCGTCGTCATCGTTCCAGCCCCAATATCCGGGCGTCCAGATGTAGCCGGGGCCGGGGCAAATTGGCTGCGCGTACACGGGCAGAGCGGGCGGCCCGATGCGCACTGATATCCCCACGGCGACCTGCCCGAACGACGCAGCAGAAAACGCCATCAAGATCACACTCAACAGCACCCAGCGAAACGCAGATCGCTTCATATTCCCCTTCCTCATTCGTCTCGAGCCTGAACTGAAAATAGGAACCTTTTAATCCAGATACATTGTGCCGTAAAAAGCCTTGTTCAGCCTGATTTAGTTCCATCCCTATAAACACGAAAGTGCCGAGGATGTTGCTGCTGAAAAGGTGATTTGAATCTGAAGGTTGGAAGCCTCTTGTGAGCTCGTCAGGGAATCTCAATCGGCGGCACGACGGCATAAACCATCCACCATGATCTATACATTTACAAAAATCGACAAATCTGTCGTCGGGAAATCAGTTGACTTTCTTCGCCTTCGCAATCCGCTGGTCGATTGGCTTGCGGCCGGCGAAACCCTCATCCGTGCCATGCCAGTGAGTGATGGATTTCTCGCCGAGTTTCCAGCACAACAGGATGGTTCGTCCGTCGACTTCGCAAGGAAAATCGAGAAGTCCTATATCGAGATCCTTCACCTGCACACCAATGGAATCAATTTCGGCTAGCGCATCTTTCAGTCGTTGTTCGGCCTTCGTGCGCTCGGCCTTGCGCCGTGCGAGAGGTACGACGTCGAGAAACATTCCTCCGGCTAGAAAGATACGGTGGTGCAGAGCCTGCTGCTCGGCATCGGCTTCTTCGATCGTTTTCTTGGCATTAATCGCCGTGCGTAATAGGGATTCGAGAACCGGCAGCAGCGATTGAGCTTCGTCCAGAGTGAAGGTGCGGTCAGACATTTCTTTTGTCCTATTTTATCGTATCGGCGACGTACTCGATGCAGAGAAAAGAGCCCTCAAATCGACCTTTTCTTCGAAGATTGCGGCAGAGCAACGAAGCTCCCAATCACGGTAACTCAGATGATTTTCGAAGCTATTTCTGCCCGGCTCAATGCCCCAAGATGATTTGGATTTCACTCGCAGCGTCATCCGCTTCGGCGCGTACCTGGGGCGGCGCCGAGACAACTTGATAGGCTGCGTTACTGAGGAACTCGTCCGGCGCAACTGTGAGTGCATAAGGTCCATGCTTTGAGAATCGACCTTGGAAATGTCCGGAACTATCGGTGTAGGTGACTTCCCTGCCGATGTGTATTGCAGCGCCCTCTACAGGATTTCCTTCCTCGTCCTTAACAATGCCTTGGATCAAGTACTTTGCGATCGAGAACGAATCCTGCGAGACCGCATTCACGGCCATCCCACGTTGACGATACAACCAGGTACTCAGACCGAAGGAGTAGCGGAGCCTACCGTCTGGTGCGACATTTGACGCTACGGTCGCCTGCAAAGGACCGGCTACACGGAGCATCACGTTCAAAGCCAACGCTTGCTCGAAGGGATTCATCGGCCGAAACGGCAAGTAAACGTTCTGGTAATCCGCGCGCACCTGGAAGCGGTTGCTGGTGAAGTCTCCTCCAAAAGCGAATGTCGTCTGGCCCGCCGCGCGCGAGATCAACTGCAACAGACTGAAGCGCGAAGAAAAGTCTTCCCGCACCGTGCCGGAAAGAATCGTAGTCGGGCTGGACGCAATTGTCCCCGGCTGTGCCTGCGGCTTGCTCTCAAAATAATTGGTGTTCACTTCGATCCGCTGGCCGATGCGGCGTCCCACATAGAAGTTCTTGCCCTGTGTCTGGCGGCCAGATGCCTCGGAAGAGAAGAGCCCTGTCCCGAAATAGAAGCTCTTTAGGTGAAAGTCGGTGGAGAATTGATTCACCGTCGCCTGCTGCATGGGTCCACCGATCGTGATGGGCTCAAGAACGTTCTCGTGTCCTGTCGTGATGGTCACGAAGCTATTCGGACGATAAAGCATCTGCACATTGCCCTTGTTCACTTCTGAGCTTAGCGGGCTGATCACGGTGATCCGCTGAAACTGATCGCCAGTGATTACATAGCTCGATTTGAGCGCCAACTTCTCGGTCTCCACCTCAACACTCGATGCGAAGTACTTCTGGTTCGATCCGACGCCGCCCGCCATCGCCGTCTTGAGCCACTTATTCGGCTGCCACTCGACTCCCTGTAACGCGGTCTGTGTATTCGAAACGATTTCCCGGGAGAAGAACTTGAATTGACGATTCCACTTGCGCTCATAAAAGAAAACACCGGCAGGACGGTCACTGGTTGCCGCGCTGAAAAACCCAGTTCCCACCCAGGTCGATGTCGTGCCGGCAAAGGCGTAGAAACGGCTGAGTTCGTTGCCCCGGGTCACACCCATGCCCCGCGCCGAAAAATAATGGCTGGCGTCGAAGACATCGGTCGGCAACGTGAAAGGGATCGCCTCATCCCCTGCCAGAACGGTGTAACCGCGGTAGTGGTATCGTGTGTTGCCGCCGAACTCGAATTTTCCGTTGTAGAAACCCAGCCCGACACTGCCATCGTATTCGGGAGCCTTGAACTCGACCGAGGCGCCCTGCGCGTTCAGTAGTGTGGAATCCCCGCCCTGCACCCGGAAGACTTGGGCGCGCGCGCCAGAGGTCACTACGAGGATGACGAGGATCAGCGCGCTTTGAAGTTTGCACCCCATGCGAACACAGCTCTACGGAGCTTTGTGCTCCTGCTGTGCAGCCGCGACTGTAGAGGATGCGGGAGTGACGGCTTCAGCCGATGCCGCAGCATCCGAGGCCTTAACGCGCTGCAACTTCTCCTCAAGCTTGAACTTCTGGAACTGTAGGCTGACCTCTAGCGGAACGTTCTCCCCTTCCGCCTTCTCGTTCAGCGGAATCTCCAGAATTCGCTTGCTGTGAGGAAAGACTGGGAATCCTGGTGCTTCTTGCTTCTTCTTGCTGTAGACAAGTTGCGTTTCAAACACGCGACCGAAATTGTCGCCTTGGTTCTCGACTTCGACCACGACCTTGTTCTCGTCCGGATGCAGTTCCGCCCGGCTTACGATTACGTCGGCTCGTTCGACAGTACCCTTCGGCAAAAGATAGACCGTATGCGGCAACTCCAGCCTGACGTTCATGCCTTGCTGCGTACGAAAGGGGAACCCGGAAAACGCCGCATAGATCACGAACCACGACGGACTCTTCGGCGCACTCGCTTCATAGAACACGTAATAAGTCTGCTGCGGCTGAATGCGGAAGCTGGTGGTCGAAAGCTTCAAATGAATATCGGGATCGAGCGGACGATAGCTGATCTCTCCCGTTTCAGACACCGTAAAGCTCTTCGCTTCGAGCACAACATTGAGCGGAGTCAGGCCGTCATTGACGTATTCAACACGGCCTTTAGCCGGATTGCCGAGTTCGTTGATCAGCGGCCGCACCGTCTGCGCGCTGCAACCCGCAGTCAGTGCAAACCCGCACAGTGCGACGACTAGGGCCCGCATTGCCGTCTCGAGAACAGTCGTTCTCATCCTTCGCTCGTGTTTCATCAAATCGCCTGCGCCTGAATCGTCAACGTTCCTGTGTATGTACCCGCATTCATGTTCGGCAACGTGGACAGATTGATGTTGAAGTTCAGCACATCAGTGCGCGTTCCGGACTTGTTATTTCCAAGAATCTTGACCGACGAGACGAGCAGCCCAGCGTTGGCGCCTCCGAATGGAACGGTGCTGGTAAGCGTAGTAAACGGTCCGGCATTATCGGAAATCTGAAAATCCGCCGACGGAATGTTGTCGCCCGCACCGTCGGTCAAGGCAGCCGCCGAGTTCGAAAAGAACGCATATAAATTGACGCTGCCCACACTCGGCTTGAGCAACCATGAAGTCGTCGCCGTAACTCCAACACTTCCCGGATTGTTCGAGCTGCCGGCGGTCAAATTGAAGTTAACTGCGTTGCCGGACAACGAAACGCTGATCGAGTCAGTAAGTACGGCCTGCAACGTGATCGTGCTGGCGCCCGAATTGAGCACCTGCGCGTGCAGTGGCGAAGCCAGTGCGGCCAACATCACCGCAAGCACCGCCGCAACTCGACCGAATTTTGTTTGCCAGCTCATCAGATACTGTTGAAGTTCAGCTTGTTTCTGGAGACAGCGCAAGGGCGCGAGCCTGAGCTCCACGCCCCTCGCTGCACACTTAAACCAACATTACGGAGTGGCCTGCGCCTGGATGTTCAGCGTCCCGTTGTAGGTCGCGGCGGGAAGCTGGGGCAAGGTGCCACCCGACAGGTTGATGTTGAATGCCATCACGTCAGTACGGCTGGCATTCTTGTTCGCGCCGGTGATCGCGACATTCGCCAACTGCATACCGGCATTGGCCGCGTTGAAGACGGTCGCGCTGGTCAGAGCCGTCGAGGGACCGGCGTTATCAGCAATGAAGAATGCAGATGACGGAATGTTGTCGCCTGCACCGTCTGTGAGCGCCGCCGCGGCGCTTGCGAAATAGGCATAAACACCCACCGCGGTGCGCCCCGGCTTCAACACCCACGTCGTCGTCGCTGTGATATTCGTGCTGCCGGCGTTGGTCGGGCTGCCTGCAGCCAACGTGAAGTTCACCGCGTTAGCGGAAAGGCTCAGCGTGAGCGATTCGGCCAAGGTGGCGTTAAGGGCGATGGTCTGTGCACCCGAGTTGGCGGCCTGCGCTGAGGCCAGGCTCGTTGCCAAAGCCATGCTCAGCGCAACTACTCCGATCCGAAATATTTTTCCCGTTTTCATTTTTCCCCTTCTGAAGGAATCTCTGTCCCCTTGCTTGTTCTCCCGTCCCGGGGCATAGTCACCGCGACCGCATCCGGAAGGTCATGAACTGCTGCGATTATTAGGGGTATCTAACTTGGTGCAAACTTACTGACGTAATGTTGATTGCTCCAGGAATGGTGCAGTCCGCGTTAGCGAACGCCCGCAGAGCTCTCCGTCAGAAATTTGATGAGCGGCGCAACTTCATCAGAGCGAAAGGATTCGCGAAGAAATCGGAATCCATCCCCCACGAATGGGCTAGTTACACGAGTGATAGCCCGTAATCGAACTCAGGTTACCGGGAATTGCACTACTCCCAGTGCAGTCCTAGTGACGAAAAATTAGCGAGCTCTCAGTGCGTGCGCGCGTGTGAAGGATCGGGCGAGTTCGCCGTACTCAGATCAACGTGAAGTCCTGAAGAAGAAGTCCCCGGTGGATAGCAATTCCCGTCGCTGCTGTAGTTGGTGCATCTCCCAGCAACATCCTTGCGTTGCGGCGATTGCGCGAACTGCCACACCTCAGCGAAATCCACCCCGCTCTGCATCGGATTTGGAGGATTCTTCGGAAACGTACATCCGGGCGACGGCGGACATCCGTCGTTGATCGCCCAAAATGTGATCTGACGAGAGCCCGCGTTCTCGCGAATGTCTTCCGCAGTCACAACGTGCTGCTCGTCGGGCGACCGCATGCCGGAACAATAAATGCCGGCGCGAAATCCGGACGCGATGATTCCATCGACCCAGGCAAAGATATACGCCTTCTGCTCGGGCAGCATGCGTCCGCCCTGCTCCACATCAAGAAAGATGATGCTGGCCTTGGGAAAGCCTTCATGTCGAGCCGACGCCGCGGCAGCGCGCGCATCGGATCGCCCAAGACGTTTGGCGTTTGGCTCCGACTTCAGCGCAGCATACAGCCGGCCATTAAACAATACGAGGAATCCAAGGCCCGCTGACTCCACCACCGCGCGGTGTCCTATCCATGAATTGGATTTCATTCCGGGAGGATTGTTGAGCCAATAGCCAGAGTAAGAGAAGGTCTGTTTTAGGGTCTTCAGATTGGCATCACCGGGGTATTCGTTGCGATCGAAGCCGAGGTAGGTTGAATTCTGGCCCTGAGCGGAAAGGAATAGCGTGCAGACCAAAACGCCAGCAGCAGCCAGCCGACCAGAGAACATGAAAGACCTCTGCGTACTCTCCGACCTCAGCGGTAAAAGGTTTGCGATCTCTATCCCCCGATATGCACCATAGTCCTCGAAGCAGGCACAAAATCGGGTTCGCCGATGTGGTGACGCTCCTCTTTCTTGGCCACCACACCGCGAATGAATTCTTCAAGTTCTACGTCGCTCGCACCGCGCTCCATCTGGGCGTACAGATCGTGGTCCCAAACAGAAAACAGGCAGGTGCGGATCTTGCCATCGCTGGTAATGCGGATGCGGCTGCAATGTCCGCAGAAAGGATGCGACACCGGCGCGATAATCCCGATCTCTCCGATGCCGTCTTCAAAGCGATACCGACGCGCGGTTTCGGAGCGTCCGTGTGGAATCTCAACCAGCGGCCGGTACTCAGCCATGCGTGCCAGAATCTCTTCAAGCGGCACAACCGTTGAAGGCGACCACACGCGATCCTCTTCCAGCGGCATGAACTCGATGAACCGCACGGTCACGCCCTCTTCGCGGGCAAACATTCCGAAGGGAATGATCTGATCCTCGTTGAAGCCACGCATCAGAACGCAGTTCACCTTCAGAGGCCAAAGGCCAACGCGCCGTGCGGCGCGAATCCCTGCAAGGACCTGATCGTATCCGCCGGGGACGCGCGTGATCCGAGTAAAGCGGTCAGGATCTACGGCATCCATAGAGACGGTGACACGGGTGAGGCCCGCGTCTTTAAGAGGCTTCGCCAGATCGGCGAGCAGATGGCCATTCGTCGTTAGCGCGATATCGAGAGCCTCAGCGGACTGTAGCTTCGACAACTCGCGCACAAAATCCACCACTCTCTTGCGCAACAAAGGCTCACCGCCAGTCAGTCGAATCTTGGTGATCCCCATGCCGACGAGCACTCGCGCCATCCGCAGATAATCCGCAAACGGCAGATCGCCGTAGAGCGCACCCTCATTCCCCGTCCGGCAATAAACACACTTGTAATTGCAGCGGTCGGTGATCGAGATCCGCAGATCAGTGATCGCGCGTCCGAATTTGTCGTGAAGGCTAGCCATTAGCACTTAGCAGTTGGCAGTTAGCTCGAACGGCTAAATGCCAAGTGCTAATCGCTAATTGCAGGATAGGAAACCGGCAGGCAGGGAGGGTCCCGGCAGGTCGTTTCCTTTCCAATGCGCTCCTGATGAGCGCGGGAGGCGCCGGCGTTTCCACCAGCTCCCTCGGGAAGCCATGTGGGACGGACACTCCTGTCCGTCAAACCCTTCCCTCGCCGCAAAAGCCTCAGGTATTCCCGAAGACCAAAGCGGTCGGAAACTCACGTTCAATTATAGTCTTTGCTCGCGATGATCGGGCGACGCTCCAACACCGTTGTGATTCCGCAGCGGCGAAGCCGCGAGGAATCCGCTTTTCCCCGGCAGCGCATATGCTGCCAGCAGACGGCAGATTCCTCCCTTCAGTCGGAATGACAATACTGGAGCCTATTTCAGAGCCTTCTCAATCCCCACTTCAGCCAGCGGCGCAACCATCTTGTATCCGGCAGCATTCGGATGCAGCCCATCGTCGGCCAGTTCTTTCTTCATCATGCCCTTGTCGTCGACGAGAGCAGAAAAGTAATCGACGTAAACGAGATTGTTCTTGGCAGCGTAGTCCTTGATCCATTCGTTCAGTGCCAGAATTCTCGACTGCGGCCGTTGGGCAAAAAAATCCTTCGCGCGCTCGGTGTAGTTGTGCACCGGCATGATCGAACACAGCACGACGTGGATACCGTGCGCACGCGCCAACTCGACCATCGACGCCATGTTTCCTTGGATATCCTCATTTCGCATCGGCCCGGTGTTACCGGCGATATCGTTCGTTCCCGCCAGAATAATGACGACTTTAGGCTGAAGACTAATCACATCCTGTCGAAACCGAACGAGCATTTGCGGCGTGGTTTGCCCACCAATTCCGCGATTGACGTACGGTTTGCCGGGGAAGGAGTCTTCCAGCTTCCACATGTCAGTGATGGAATCGCCGAAGAACACCACGCGGTTCTCACCCGCGGAAGGTGCACCGAGTGCCGCGTCTGCAGCGCGATAGCGAGCCAGCTGGCCAAAATCGTCAGTAAACATCGCAATCCGTGAAGCGCGATATTGATCGAGCCCGGCAAAACCAGTGGTCGGAATGGCCGGAGCCGGTGCCGTCTGCTGGGCCGCCGCTCCTAAAGTGCCCAAGACGAGAACAACTGCTTTCAGACAAAGAAGTGTTTTCATATGAAGTCCTTTCACGCCGCAGCCACCCCTGCAGGGCAAGGCCGACTCATCTCCCGCGATTCATACGGCTTGCGCGCCAGCGACTTGGCGATTGCCGTCTCAGCGAGAGGCGGCAATGATTTTGCCAAATATCACGCAGTGATTGTAGTGCAGGTAGCGAGGACGAGAATTCCAGGAATTTAACCGCGTGAATCTGTCCAAATCAGTAGTGCTGGTTCCCTGTCACATCCCGTCGTAGTTCGGCCCGCCTCCACCCTCCGGAGGCACCCACGTAATGATCTGGTACGGATCGGCGATGTCGCAGGTCTTGCAGTGTACACAATTCGACGGATTCAGGCTGATGCGCTTGCCATTCGGTTGCGTCGAGTCGTCCACCATCTCATACACGTTCGCCGGACAGAAATTCTGGCACGGGCTGCCGTATTCCTTCACGCAGCGCTCGTTGCACACTTTCGTATCGTGGATGACCAGATGCGCCGGCTGATCCTCTTCATGCTTCGTGCCCGAGTGGTATAGATCGGTCAGTTTATCGAAGGTCAGTTTTCCATCGCCCTTCGCCGGACCAATCAGATGCTTTTCAGCACCGCCATCGGCCGGAAGCTGCGAGAGCTTCTCCATGCGCTGGTACCCAGCGACTGCCGGATAACGATTCCTCACGCCGCGTCCGCCCGTGATCATCTGCAGTCCGGTGTGGAACATACCGGCAAACATTCCGTGCTCGAATCCCTGATGCAGGTTGCGAACCTTCCAGAGCTCTTCTTTGATCCAACTCGATTCGACGTTCTTCTGAAACTGTCCCAGCGTGGCCGTGGAAGAATCATCTTTCTTTAACGCTTCGAACGCAGTCTCAGCCGCGAGCATCCCGCTCTTGATGGCAAGATGAATTCCCTTGAGCCGCGCGGAATTGAGGAAGCCAGCCGAGTCGCCGAGGATCATCCATCCGTTGCCCGCAACCGGAGGAATCGCCCACCATCCGCCATACGGCATCGACTTCGCCCCGTAGCGGATCATCTTGCCGCCCTCAAGCAACTTCGTCACAAACGGATGCCGCTTGAACTGCTGCAACACACGCTGCGGATCGAGCCGCGGGTCGGCGTAGTCGAGCCCAGTCACAAATCCAAGCGAGACGACATTGTCTTTCGATCCGTAAATCCAGGCGCCGCCGTATTCGTGGGTGGTCAGCGGCCAGCCCATCGTGTAGATCACTTCGCCGGGCGCGATCTTTCCCGAAGGAACTTCCCAGAGCTCTTTGACGCCGACGCCATAGGTCTGCGGATTCGCATTCTTGGCGAGATCGAACTTCTCGATGAGCTGTTTGGTCAGCGACCCGCGCGGTCCCTCGGCAAGAATCACTACCTTCGCCTGCAGATCGTATCCGGGCTCGAAGTTCGATTTCTGGTGGCCTTCCTTGTCGACGCCCTTATCGTCTGTGCGGACGCCGATCACCCGATCGCCATCGTAGAGAAGCTCTGATCCGGCGAATCCGGTGAAGACCGTGATTCCAGTTTCTTCGACCTTGCTGCCCATCCACTTCACAAAGCGGTTGAGGGAGATGACGTAATTGCCGTGGTCACGCAGAAAGGGAGGAGTGATGGGGAACTTGAATTTCGATTTCTCAGTAAAAAAATAGACGGCTTCCTTGGTGACCGGCGCATCGAGCGGCGCTTCGTTCTCAAAGCCGGGTAGCAGCTCGCGCATCGACCGCGGATCAAGCAATGCGCCCGACAGGCAATGCTGACCGACTTCGCGCGCCTTCTCAAGCACGTAGATGTTTTCTTTGCTGAGCTGCGCGTCGGGATGCGCGGCGTTATGCGCGTCGATCAATTGCGAAAGCCGCAAAGCACAAGCCATCCCGGCAGGCCCACCGCCGACGATGACCACATCGGCCGGCATCTGCGGGCGCTCAACACCATCTATCGGTTTGCGGAAGATCAACATTCAGTTTCAAGTTTCAGGTTTCGAGTTTCAAGCCACCCCTAATCGCTTGCGGCAGCGTGATGCGGATCGATTTGATTAAACCATTCAGCACTTTGCGAACTTCTGACGATTGTCCCTTCAACTTCCTGAAGTCATCTTCTCCGAGGTAATGCAAATCAACGGCAATCGACAATTGAGTTTCCAGTTCAAACAGTGACCCTCTTGCCTGACCAAAGAAGTGGTTGAACTCACCCTTGGTTAACCGCCCTTGACCTTCTGCGATATTCGAGGCTACGGAAACCGCAGCTCGACGAAGTTGCGAAGTTAAGCCGTAAGCCTCAACTCGAGAAAACCGTTCCGTAGCTCGAGAAATTTCTGCGGCAAGAGCTTTCGCCTTCTGCCAAGCGATTAAGTTCATACTTGCAAATCAAAACAAACTCCGCAGACCAAACTAGAAACCCGAAACTCGAAACTAGCTCCTAGCCTTCTTCACTTCCTCAATCAGTGGGGGAACGATATCAAACAGGTTGCCGACCACGGCATAATCCGCGATTTCAAAGATCGGTGCTTCGGAGTCCTTATTCACCGCTATGATCGCGCGCGAGCCCTTCATCCCGACGATGTGCTGAATCGCACCGCTGATGCCCAACGCAAGATAGAGCTTCGGTGCAACCGTCTGGCCGGATGATCCGATCTGGCGATCCATCGGAAGCCATCCCGAATCACAGATCGGACGCGAGGCCGCGAGGTCTCCGCCCAGTGCATCGGCCAACTGTTTCGCAATCTCGATATTCTTCTGTTCCTTGATTCCGCGGCCCACGGCAACAATGATTTCCGCCTGCGTGAGATCGACCGCCTGCTTCGCCTCTTTGAAGACTTCCTGCGGCTTGTTGCGGACAACGCTATCGGCGATATCGACGTTTACAGTCTCAACCGGGGCCGCACTTGCTCCGGCTTCTGCCTTGTCTCCGCGAAACGCTCCATTCTGAAACGTCGCAAACCACGGCGCGTCGCTCGTAAAGCTCACATCGGCCGCCAGCTTGCCCTGGAACATCTGCCGTGTAAATACCAACTTCCCGCCTTCATGTTTGAATCCGATGCAGTCGCTGATCACGCACCGTCCCATGCTGGTCGCGAGCTTCGGCACGAAGTCGCGCACCTGATAGGTATGCGGCATCAGCACAAGGCTCGGCTGTCTGGTTTCGAGGAACTGCTTTAATCCCGCCGCGAATGCATCGGGCGTATAGGGCTCCAGCATCGGCGACTCAATCGCGTATACCTTCGCCAGTTTCTTCGCTGCGATTTCAGAAGCGATCGAAGCTGCGGCAGCGCCAACCACTGCTGCTTCAAGCGTCCATCCGGTCGCGGCAGCAATCGCCTGCCCGGCCGTGATCGTTTCCAGCGAAACGCGATTCAGCTTCCCTTCGCGCTGTTCAACAACAACCAGAATCGTATCAGCCATAAAAGTCCGTTCTTAGTACTAGCAAAACCTGCCGTCGGAGACCCCAAAGCCATCCCCGACCGTTGTCGTTCCGAGTGGCAAAGCCACGAGGAATCTGCTGTCCTGCGTGCGGCGCTACAGCACTCGCAACTCATTCCTCAGCTTATCCACCAACTTCTTCGCAATCTCTCCCGGTGCACCTTCAATATGCTCCGTCTTCTTCGTCTTCTGCGGGACGTACAGCTTCTCAATCTTCTGCAGATTGGCGCCGATCGCCGACTGCACCTCGGCCAAACCAACTTTCCGCAACGGCTTATTCTTGGCCTGCTTAATACCGATCAGCGTGGCATAACGCAATTTGTTGATCCCTGACTGAATCGTCAGCACCGCAGGAGTCGGCATATCGACAAACTGGAAGTATCCGGCTTCGAGCTCGCGCTTCACGCGAATCCCCAAGTCGGTCTTCTCTATTTGCATGATGATGGTCGCGTGCGGCCAGCCAAGCAATTCAGCAAGAATCACGCCAGTCTGCGCATATCCGTAGTCGTCTGACTGCAGCCCAGTAAAGATCAGATCAAACTGCTCGTCCTTGATCGCCGCGGCAATCGCCTTCGCGGTGTTGAAGGCATCCAGGCCGACGAACTTATCGTCTTCGAGATGAATCGCGCGGTCCGCACCTTTAGCCAGCGCCTCGCGCAGGACCTGTTGGGCCCGGGCCGGGCCGCTGGTGATGACAACGACCTCTCCTTTATGCTTCTCGCGCTGGCGGAGCGCCTCTTCGAGCGCATATGCATCCGGCTCATTGACCTCGTAAGAGACGTCTTCGCGGATCCACGTGCCCGATTCGTTCAGCTTAAGCGGTGCATCTTTCTGCGGCACCTGCTTCATGCAGACAAGGATTTTCACGGAATTCTCCCAACACGGCAGCGGCCTCAAACGACCGCGGCAAAACTTGTCAGTATAAATGAGCTGCAACCTGTGCGGGAATGTGATGCACAGATCTCTTCTTCGTGTGATTCCGGTCACAGACTCCCTCCACTTCCCAAGTCAGCATGACCAAGACACTTTTATGCCCAACGACACGCTTTCGGCTATGCGGCAGAGCATTATTGACGGCGCTCCCGACACTGCTTCAACGCTCGCCCAGCAGGCATTGGCTGCTGGCGTCGCCCCAATCGATGCCATCAATAACGGATACGTCCCCGGTATGCACGCGGTCGGCGAGCAGTTCGCCCGCGGGCAGATGTTTCTCCCGGACATGATGGCCTCCGCCGAAGCGATGCGCGCGGCCATGTCGGTGCTCGACCCCGAACTGCGTCGTCTCGGCACTGAGCGCCCGATGGCCGGCGTCGTCGTCCTTGGCACGACGAAGGGCGACATTCACGAAATCGGAAAGATCCTGGTCGGCACCCTGCTCACCGCCCACGGATTTCAGGTACACGACCTCGGCGTCGACGTAACAGGCGACAAGTTTGCCGCCAAGGCGCGAGAACTCAAGGCTGACATTGTGGGAGTCTCCGCCCTGCTGACGACAACGATGCGGAACCAAAAGACGGTGGTCGAAGCACTCGAACGTGATGGCCTGCGTTCGCAAGTGAAGGTGATGGTGGGAGGCGCCCCGGTCACGCGCCGCTGGGCCGAAGAAATCGGCGCCGACGGCTACGCGAAAGACGCGATGAGCGCAGTAGCGCTCGCGCAGGAGTTGATGCAGCAGAAGTTGGAGGTGGCTTCGACTCAACCCTAATGCAGACTCTTCGTCATGTCATTCTGAGCGGAGATCGTTGTGCACGAAGTGCGCAACGATCGGAGTCGAAGAATCCCTACCCCCAGAATGCTGTTGCGAGTGTAGGGATTCCTCACTGATTCGGAATGACAACCTCTAGAGAACCATGCGACCCAAACTCGACTTCCTCGACAAGCCGCTGATCGAACGCATCCTCGACGAAGCTTTTCAACTCATCGAAGACCCTGGCGTGCGCGTCGCGCCCTACGTCGAAGATCTCCTTCGTGCAGCGGGAATCACCGTGGGAGACGGCGTCGCCCACATTCCCGAAGCCTTGGCTCGTAATCTGCTCGACCTCGTCCCGCGCGGCTTCTGCCTCTACGATCGTCTCGGCAAGCCGGCCGTCCACTACGGCGGAGACACAGTCCACTTCGACCCCGGCTCTTCCTGCCTGAACATTCTCGATCCAGAAACGCAGCTGGCTCGCCCCGCAATGTCGTCCGACCTGGTAAGGCTCGTTCAAGTCGTCGAGACGTTGCCTCAATTCGCGGCCCAGTCGACCGCCATGGTCTGCAACGACGTCCCGCAGGAGATCGGCGACTGGTATCGCCTCCTGCTGGTGCTTTGGTATTCCGAAAAGCCAATCGTCACAGGGGCATTCTCCGCAAACAGCCTGCACACTCTGATCGATCTGCTCGCCATTGAAAGCGGAGACCGCGACAAGCTACGTCAGAATCCTCGCGCCGTCTTCGACGTGTGCCCTTCGCCACCGCTGAACTGGTCAGAATTCGCCTCACAAAATCTTGTCGATCTGGCCCGCGCTGGAGTTCCCGCCGAAATCGTGAGCATGCCGCTCGCCGGGGCAACGGCTCCAGTCACCCTGGTCGGATCAGTGGTTCAGCACGCCGCGGAATGCATCAGCGGCATTACCATCCACCAACTCGCGCAACCCGGAGCCCCTATCGTTTGGGGCGGCGCCCCCGCCATCTTCGATATGCGTACCGGCAAGACTCCCATGGGAGCCATCGAGACCGCAATGCTCGATGTTGCGTGCGCACAAGTCGGAAAGTACTTGGGCTTGCCGACGCATGCTTACCTGGTGGCAGGCGACGGACGTGTGATCGACGCGCAGGTCGAAATGGAAAGTGGAATGTCTTGCGTTCTCGGCGCGCTGGCAGGTATCAACATGATCTCGGGCGCAGGGATGCTAGATTTCCTCGCGTGCCACAGCATCGAAAAGTTGGTGATCGATGCCGAAGCCATCGCCTCAGCACAGCGGCTGATCGAGGGAATTCAACCGCGGACGGATTCGCTCGCAATCGCGATGTTCGCGCAGACAGGCCTGCAAGGAGACTTTTTGAAGCTGAAAGAGACACGCGCGCTGTTCCGCAAGGAACAGCACTTCCCTTCCGGGATCATCGATCGCGGCTTGCCGGATATGGACGGTGGAAGCCCGGACATTCTGCGTCGGGCTCGGCAGAGGGTCGAAGAGCTGGTTTCGAGTTACCAGCGTCACCAACTCCCGAATGAGGTAGAGCGAGAGTTGATCGCATTCGCGCAGCGCGAAGCGAAATCAACTGGCCTTGAAGGATTACCGGGCATCCTGTGCCCCGAATTCGCTGATGAAGCAAATCTAACGAGACAAGACCTGGTGAAGCGTCGCTGAGCCAGGCCTAACTCCACGCTCTAAGGATTGTCATCCTGAGCGTAGTAACTGCTTCGCACAGCGAAGCAGTTACGGAGTCGAAGGATCCCTACCCGCTCAATTCCGCCAGAACGCGTCAGGGAATTCTGCTCAAACAACGAAGAGCACAGGCAAAAGGGGCTTCCGCCGCGGAGGGCATTTGCCTAATCCATGATCACCGTCGACTGCCCCGAAATCTCAAACCGCTTGCGGCAGCGCATATTCTTGCAGGCCATCATGTCATCTTTCCGCACCATGTAGGAACGGAACTTCGCGAAGCGGGCGCGGTCACGGTCGTCTGCGCGTCCCGCCAGTTGGCGCTTTTTCGTGCGAACTACCCAGGTGACTTCATACTCCGCTGACTGGTGGCAATGTGGACAGTTCAACGAAGCGGGCTTCTTCTCCTGCCGCTCATCAAAGAAATCTCTCTCTTCCATAATTGCGGAGCGCCAATCTGGCGGCGCTCGATCAGTGTCAAATTATTGCACATTTGTAACTTATTGATTTTGTGATGTCGGAGAAGCGTACCTGCAAGCTAAACTCGGATTGGACCATCAGGAAACGACCATGGCAGGAAGAAAGAAGGCTAAGCCTTTCCGCGCAGTGACAGCGGTGAAGGAACTCGCCCGCGAGCGTGTCGGCCGGCCGCCCTCCGAAAAAATTGTCGTGGAGAAAAAGAGAAAGCCCGAGAAGCACAAGCCGACCTTGAGCAACCTGCTGAACCAAAACGAATAGTCATCCAGCGGTCTAGTTAAAGGATGCCGTCACTGTAACGTCCGTATTTAAAGTCACGTTACAGGTAGACCCATTCCCAGTAACCGAGGTGCAGCCGGACGTAAATCCAAGAAAGCTTTTCCCGGCATTAGGAGCCGCCGTCAGAGCAACGGTACTGCCCGTCGGAAATGCCGCCGAACAAGTACTTCCGCAAGTGATTCCGGTCGGAGCGCTTGTGATGACGCCGTCAGCCGCGTTAGCCGTGACGTCCACCGAAAGGTTGTTGGTAGAGCCCGAGTTCGGACATCCCAGGCTCGCGGGACCGTCTACCGTAATTGATACCAAGTTACTCGTGATGTCATTGGGGCTGTCATGCATGGAGGCGAATATCTGTGCTACACCGCAATTCGTATTCGGTGAGACAACCCCCGGACTGGTGAACTGAGCAACCTGCGGGTTGTCAGAATGCCACGTGACCTGGCTTGTAATATCGATAGTTTGCGGCGGATGTTGGTAAGTACCGTACGCCTTGTACAGGAAAAACGCATTGGGATCGATAGCGAAAAAGGTCCCGTTGCCCGGTTGAATATTGATCGAAACCAGGTGTTGATTGCGCGCACAGCTCGAGACGCTCAACAGGCTGGCTCCTACCAGTCCGAGCGTCATTACACCCAACCACTTCCGAATCATGTAAGCTCCTGGGACCGAGCGGCTGGGGATGCACACTACGGCTGGAATGGGCAACTGTAGTCAAACAAAGGCCAAAATGCAATAGCTGGTTGAGCCGGGCATCATCCTTTCACCGCCTCCGCCACTACGCTCACAAAATCTCGAATGTCCTCTTCCGTCGTGTCGAATGAGCACATCCAGCGCACAATGCACTCTTCCTCGATCCACGGATAAAAGAAGTAACGCTCTTTGATCTTTGCCATGGCGTGCCCCGGAATCTGGGCGAAGACTCCATTGGCTTCGACCGGCCACGCCACCCGCACCTGTGGAATCTTTCTTACCTCGGTCTCGAGGATGCGCGCCATCCGGTTGGCGTGTTGTGCGCTGCGTTTCCAGAGATCAGCGGTCAGTAGAGCCTCGAACTGTGCAGCAATGAAGCGCATCTTCGAGGCCAGCTGCATCCCCTGCTTGCGGAGAAAGAGAAAGTCCCTGCTCAGCGCACGATCAAAGAAGACGACAGCCTCTCCACCCAGAATGCCATTTTTCGTTCCGCCAAACGAGAGCACGTCCACGCCGAGATCGCGCGTCGCTTGCCGCAACGTCTGGCCAAGGCTGACCGCCGCGTTGGCGATCCGCGCCCCGTCGATGTGCAGAAACATTCCACGCTCGTGCGCGAATTCCGCCAACTCCCGGATCTCGCCCGGCTGATACACCGTTCCCATCTCCGTCGACTGCGTAATCGAGATGACCCGCGCCTGCACATGATGCTGATCGCCGATGCCGTGGTAGGCGCCCCGTACCAGGTCGAGCGTGATCTTGCCATCCTGATTCGGGAGCGGAATCAGCTTGCAACCCGTATGCTTCTCGGGCGCTCCACACTCGTCCATATAGATGTGCGCGTAGTCGCTGCACAAGACCGCATGGTATGGACGGGTAAGCGCCTGCAGGCTGAGCACATTCGCTCCCGTGCCGTTGAAAGCAAAAAAGACGTCGATTCCGGAACCGAAGTGCTCTTCAAACTTTGCAACCGCCGACCGCGTATGCGGATCGTCCCCATAGGCCACCACGTGCCCCTGATTCACGCGGGCAATCGCCTCAAGAATCTCCGGATGAACCCCCGCATTGTTGTCACTCGCAAAGCTGCGCATCGTTTTGGTCAAGACTTGTGACATGGCAAACAGAGTAGCAGAGACTCAAAAGCCTTCACCACAGGGGACACATAGGCTCACAGGTTCTCCTGTGCACCTCTGTGGTGATGCGTTTAAGTTTTAATGTACTAACTCCGCAAGAATTACAATGCGTTTCCTAGTTTTAGGGAGGCTATTTTCGAATGCGCCACATCCGACGGTATGCACTTATCTTCGTAGTCTTCTCGACACTCGCCTTCGCGCAGACTCCTGAGCAACGAACCGCCCGCTATCTCGACTCGATCCGCAATCAGCCATCGCTGCTCCTCGCCTTCCTCCACGACATGCCCAAGGGCGGAGATCTCCACAACCACCTCTCGGGAGCGATCTACGCCGAGGACTTCATAGACTTCGCCGCGTCTGACAACCTCTGCGTTGACCGCACCACATCGCGACTCATAGCCCCACCCTGCGATTCCTGTGAGCACTACACTCCCAAGCCCGCGATCCGCTGCGCCTATGGTGACCAGGTTCTCTATAACCAGATCATCGACGCGTGGTCGATGCGCAACTCCCGCTCTAGCGAGGAATCGGGCCACGATCACTTCTTCGCTACCTTCGGCAAGTTCGGACTCGCCGCGGACAACCACACCGCCGACGGCATCGCCTCGGTCGTCAATCGCGCTGCCAAAGAGCACCTGCAGTACATCGAGTTCATGCACACCGCCGACGGAGGCGCCGCCCCACAACTCGCGATGAAGCTCGGATGGGAAGACGACTACGGCAAAATGCGCGACAAGCTACTCTCCGGCGGACTCAAAGAAATCGCCGCTGCGACCAGCCAGACCCTGGCGGAGGATGACGCCAAGGTCTGCAAGATATTGAAATGTGACACGCCGAATCCCGAACCGGGATGCAATGTCACCGTCCGCTACATCTACCAGGTCCTGCGCGGCCTGCCGCATGAAGCGGTCTTTGCCCAAATCCTGCTGGGATTCGACCTCGCCTCGTCTGATCCGCGCTTTGCCGGATTGAATCTCGTGATGCCCGAAGATTGGTACGTCCCGATCCACGATTTCAACGAGCACATGGCCATGCTCGACTATTTGCACGGCGTCTACCCCAAGGTGCACATCGCGCTGCATGCAGGCGAACTCGCCGAAAGTCTGGTCAAGCCTGAAGATTTGTCCTTCCACGTCCGCGCGTCGGTTGAGCGCGGACACGCTGAGCGCATCGGGCACGGCGCCTCTGTCATGCTTGAAAAAGATCCTCTTGGACTGATGAAAAAAATGGCCGAGCGCAACGTGCTGGTCGAGATCAATCTGACGTCAAACGACATGATCCTCGGCGTCAGCGGCGATGAACACCCGTTGCCGATCTACATGAAGTACGGTGTGCCCGTCGCGCTCTCGACCGATGACGAAGGTGTCTCCCGCTCCGACATGACGCACGAATATCTCCGCGCCGTCGAGGGCTACCACCTGCCCTATTCCGAACTAAAGCGCATGACACGCCAGAGCGTAGAGCACAGCTTCCTCCCAGGGCAGAGTTTGTGGACATCCACGAAAGAATCGTTTCGCCCGGTTGCTGTATGCGCCTCAGGCTTGGCAGGCAAACCTTCGCATGCATGTTCGGAATTCCTGGCGGCCAACGAGCGCGCCCGCGAGCAGATGAAACTCGAAGCTGCATTCGGCGAGTTCGAGAAGAAGTTCTGATCAGGACAATCGATTGCCGTGCAATGTCAGCCTTAACATGCCCTAGATCGATTTATGAATTGGTGCATATCGTTCCGCTTTGTCATCCTGATGGCGCCGTTTTTTGGCGCCGGAGGACCTATGCAACTTTGCCTGCTGTGATCATGCGGCCGGGGATTGCATAGGTCCTCCGGCCTGCAAAAAGCGCAGGCCATCAGGATGACAAAGCGGTGGATTACGTCAAAAAGCCGAAACGGACTAGTTGTTTCAAATTATTGCCAGGCCGGATCGTACTGTGTAGCGTGATGCGATATTTTTTCCAGGAGGATCGAGATATGACTCTCCGTAATGCAACAAGGGTGTTTTTGGCGACCGCATTGTTTGCCGCGCTTCTGGCCTGGAGCAGCGACTCCGGCAAGCCGGCCACCGTGAAGGGCTACGTGCTCGATTCGGCATGCGCATTCACCAAGGGATTGAAGAAACCGATTAGCCCCGAATGCGCCACGGCGTGCGCAAAGGCCGGTTCTCCTTTGGTAATCTTGGCGGACAACGGCACGATCTACTGGCCCATCGCCGACACCACTCCATCCGCGGGACAAAACGACCGCCTCTTGCCATTCGCCGGGCAGAAAGTCACAGCAACCGGGAAGGTGTTTGAACGGGGAGGATCGACCGCGCTCGTGATCGAAAAAGTCGAAGCCCAGAAATAGTCATTCACGCCCGAAAACGTACTGCCAACAGCACGCTTCTACTCGGAGTGTCTTTGAGGAAAGAACAGGGCTGGCAGAGGTAGGCTGTCACACTGCCATCCAAATCGCATCTACTCTGCAGACTTTTTCGCCGAATTCAGAGCGTCGATGTCGACGCCGACTTCCTTTCCATCGGCACCGGCATCGTGATATGGATTCGACTGCTGCAGGTGGTAATCTCCGCCGTTGAAGTTCACAAACCCAACCTTGACCACGCGGATGTTGTGAAGTTTCTCGGAAATACAAACGTTGAGAGGGCGTGAGATCGCGGTTGATTACACTAGGTAGAGATAGACCTCGAGGGCTGAAGGACACTCATGCCGCGCAAACGAACTCTTATCCCGGCGCCACTCGCGTGGACTTCAATCAACCAGCCTGTCGCGCATCCCGCACTGCCAGTAGTTGCTGAGCGTGGAGGCACGCAACTGCGCACGCCGCTTCCGACATTCATTGTGGACACGCGAGAGCAAAATCCGCTTTCGTTCCGGCGCTTCCGGGGATGGTTCGCCAAGATCGAGTACCGCGGCCTGCCGCTCGGGGACTATTCCGTAAAGGGCATGGAAAACACCTGCGTCGTCGAACGCAAGGATCTCGCCGACCTCATTTGCTCATTCACAACCAACCGCGCGGTGTTTGTCGCGCGGCTTCGCCGCATGGCTGAACTTCCTCATAGCCTGCTAGTCGTGACCTCGTCGCTCACCGAAATCAAATCGGAGTATCCCTACCGCGCGGCTAATCCCAATCGCATCACGCAATCGCTGATCGCCGTGCTCACCGGCCTGCGCCTGCCGTTCATCTGCACTGACACGCACGAACTCGGCGAAGAGATCGTCGCTTCCTACCTCTACCAGACATTTCTGTATGATTGGCTGGACCGCAACGGCCATGGCCGCCAACTGGCGGATGGCGACTTGTAGACCGTGTCAGCCTGAGCGGAACAAGAGTCTGCGAAGCAGGCTCTTGCGAAGTCGAAGCATCCCTATCATCGAAATCGGCGGTTGACGGGTAGGGATCCTTCGACTCCGTGGATGCTCCGACAAACGGAGCATTCACTCCGCTCAGGATGACAGCTCAAAGAGAACCTAACAGCTTATGCCTGACCAATTCGCACTCGCCGATTCCGCTGCGCAACTGATCTTGCAGCGCACTGCGCTGCAACCGAAGATTGGCCTGGTCCTCGGCTCCGGACTTGGCGGGTTCGCCGATTCATTAGCGGACGCGACAGCAATTCCCTACGCCGAGATTCCTTCGTTCCCGCAATCGACGGCGATCGGGCACGCCGGGCGGCTCGTTATCGGCCAAGCCGGCAACATTCCCGTCGCGGCGATGCAAGGTCGTGTCCATCTCTATGAAGGATATTCAGCGCAGCAGGTCGCCTTTCCAATCCGCGTCTTCGGACGGATGGGCATCAAGGCGGTGATTCTCACCAATGCCGCCGGTGGCATCAATCTTAGTTACTCGCAGGGCGCACTCGTCCTGCTCAGCGATCACATCAATCTGCAGGGAGCGAATCCGCTCGTCGGGGCGAACGATGAACGCTTCGGCGTGCACTTCCCTGACATGACGCACACATACTCGCGCTCCTATCGCCAGATCGCGCGGGAAGAAGCGGCGAAGCTGAACATCTCTTTGCACGAGGGCGTCTATGCCGCGCTGCTCGGGCCAAGCTACGAAACTCCCGCGGAGATTGAATACCTGCGTCGCATCGGCGCCGACCTGGTGGGAATGTCGACGGTCGCGGAGGTGATCGCGGCCCGCCACATGGGACTCAATGTTCTTGCGATCTCGTGCGTCACTAACATGGCCGCAGGAATTATCGACCAACCGCTCTCCCACTCGGAAGTGATGGAGACGGGCGAGCGCGTGAAGTCGACGTTCGAAGCGTTGCTGCGCGCCGTGTTGCCCCGGATTGCGGACGACGTTTCGAAAAGCAAAGTGTAAGCGGCGTGCAACGCGCGAACGCACAAGATTTTTTTCGGACGTCCCGGTGTCAGATCGTCTCGGTTCCAGATTGGGATAAGTTTAGATGGGATATCCGTTTTCAAATTTTTCGCGAAGGCTCGAAAAGCCTTGACTGGCGCGGCTTTCCCAAATTGGAACGCGCAAAATCTTGAACCCCAAGGACTTACAGCAAAGTCTTGATTTCAAATAACTTAGAAGGGCGGCTTAACCGCTGGCTGGCACTAATGCCGTGGTCATGATCTGCTTCTGCATCTGTGGATGACAAGGTCAGATGTCACAATCAAGCTGTGGAAAGCTTGTGAGCCCGAGAGAAAACATCCCGGGGGCTAAAGCCCAATCTGCCAAGCGCCGTAACGCGGCGCTAAAGCGCCGCTCTTCCACACTGCAGCTCTTCCACCAAGCTGCAGGTAGCGATGGCGTCACGGAGGCTGCGCGCTTCCACTCATACCGGAGTAGCAGGTGAGCCCTGGTTCCTTTCAGGAAAGGTCAGAACAACAACTTCGTCCCGATCTGAATTACGCGGGGGCCGCCGCCTCCTAGCCCTGGATTGGTTTGCGCCTGATCCGGCGTTTGGGTGATCAGGCCCTGGGCTGAGGCGCCGGTCGGAGTGCCATCCGCGTTGAATCCTGGGTTGACGAAGAAGTCTGGCAACGCAAAGTTCGGATGGTTGAAGATGTTGAAGAATTCAGCCCGAAGTTGCAGGCTGACGTGCTCGGTAATTGTCGTATCTTTAGTGACCGCGAAATCCAGATCAAAAAATCTCGGTCCGTAGATTGAGTTTCGCTGCATCGTCCCGAAGGTTCCGTCGGGAGGCTGAATGAAAGCGGCCGGGTTCAAATAGCCGATCGTATCCGGGCCCGATCTCCAGTTCGGCATCATGGGATTCACGCCAGGGTTAATATTTGGCCGCTGGTGGAAGTTCGAGACAGCGACGCCATTGAGTCCGCTGGTGTCGTTCGCGCTGACAATCGGCACCGGGCGGCCGCTTTGGGCAGTCACAATCGTGTTTAGGGCCCAACCGGCGCCCAGCCGCTTGCGGCTCGAAATATCGGGCAACGCATAAGAGAACGCCGCGGTGAAACGTTGCCGGGTATCGAAGTTCGACGGACCGTAGTCCGCGCGAGTGTCATAAGAATTCTGCGGAAAGGCGACCGTCGAAAAATTGAAATCGATACCGTCTGAGGCGTCGTCGAGCGACTTCGACCACGTATAGCCCGCGAACCCCGAGAGGCCGTGCCACTGGCGCGTGCGCAGCGTGGTTTGCAGCGCGTCATAGTTTGAGAAGCTGATTGTGTTGAACTCGTCGACGGGGCCATACTGCGGGAAGTTGAAGAGATTTCCGTTGACGTCGGGTTGATTGGCGTCGCGCAGACGCACCAACTTCGTTCCCTTGCTGCCGATGTATCCAACCTGCAAAGCGAGTGCGGGAAGGATCTGCTGCTCAATGTTCAGATTCCAGTTTTGGGCGTACGGTGTCACGAGATTTCGCGGCGTGATGAAAATGCTCGACCCGGAACTCGGGAACGGTCCCTGTGGCGCAGTCAGAATCGGCGTTCCAGGGGTGATGCCATCCCAGCCGGTGGGGTCGTAGTTGAAGGAAACGACCGCTTGCGGCCCGATGGGATTCGTCGCCAGTCCGGCGGAGTTCGTGAAGTTGGCGATCAGCAGATCCTGCGGGATGTAGTCGTAGTAAATTCCGTAGGCACCGCGCACAACGGTCTTCGCGCGGGGGTTCCAGGCAAAACCAACGCGTGGGCCAAAATTGTTGAGATCGCGATTGTAGGCGTGCTTGAGTCCATCGGTGCCGATCATCGCCAGGTTTCCGTCGGCCCCGAGATTCGACAGGAGATTGTGTTTCTCTCCCAGCGGACCGAAGTATTCCCAGCGCATCCCGACATTCAACGTCAGGTTCGATGAAATGCGGAAGTCATCCTGTGCGAAGAATGCCAGGCCATTGTTGAACGTATCGCGATGCGTGTTACCGGTATTGGCCAATGGAAACGTGTCGCCCAAATAGAACGAGGCCAGCATCAGCGCACCTTGATCGCTGCACGCGGGAATCGGGTTCGTGCCGCATGCCGAGAAGTTCGATGGATCTTCTCCAAAGAACGCGAAGATGCCGCGGGCCAGGTTGTCGTTGAAGCTGCTGATGGAGGCACGCCGGTACTCGCCGCCAAACTTGATGGTGTGACGTCCCTTGAGCCACGTGAAGTTATCGAGGATCTGGTAACTCTGGCTCACGCGCCCGCGCGGAATGCTGAAGCCGCTGGCGCCGAGATTTTCGAAAGTGCCGTTGAAGTCGATCTCCGGAAGGCCAAGCTTTCCCGATCCAATGTCGAAGGGCGATGCGCTCGTTCCGTAACTGGCAGGATCCGTATTGCCGTCCAAACCTGCGAATGAGGTTCGGTAACGGCTGTAGCCAAAGCGTACTTCGTTGATCTTGCTGGCGCTGATTGTCGAAAGCCAACTGCCGGAGGCTAGCTGCACCCGCGTTGGCGAGGTCTGCGCAAATTCCGGCAGGCGGGAGCCCGCACCGAATCCCAATCCGCCGAGCGGAAACACTTGTTGACTCCGCGCGAGAGCGTAACGGCCCGTCAGCGAGTGATTTTGGCTTAACTGGTGATCGATCTTGACGATGAAGCTGTCTACGCTGTTCTTGTCGAGATCCGTGCCGCCGATCGTTCCGGATGTGCCGTTGTATCCGGGCAAGGATTGGTACAACGCGAGAATGTTGGTGAGCGCCGGATTGGCCGCAGCGGGTGTGGGAACAAAACCGCCTGTGAACGTGGGCACCAACTGCTGCGCGCCCGTGATCTGCGCCTGCGTCGGCACAAGGAATGTGAAGTCGGAGCCGACGCGCTCGCGCTGCCCTTCGTAAGCGCCAAAGAAGAAAGTCCGGTCTTTAACAATTGGCCCGCCGAGCGATGCACCGAAGTTGTTGTTGCGGAATGCTGTCTTCTTCACCGGCTGGCCGTTGGCATCGACCGTGCGATTGAAGTAGTTCCGCGCGTCCATCGCGCTGTTGCGCAGAAATTCGAACGCTGTTCCGTGGAAGTGATTGCTGCCGGATTTCGTCAGGATATTGACGACCGAGCCGCTATTGCGGCCATACTCCGGCGGGAAACTGGCTTGAAGGTTAAACTCCTGAATGGCGTCGACGGGCAAAAGTGAAGCCGGCGCACCGCCAATTCCCGTTTGATTGAACGCGGAATTGTTGAAGAACGGATCGTTGTTGTCGGTCCCGTCGACTGTGTAATTATTCGAGCGATCGCGATTGCCGTTGATTGAGAATTGTCCGAAGCCGCTCTGAATCGCTGCCACGCCGGATGGTTCAACCGTTGCGCCGGGAACCAAGGCGACGAGTTTTCCGAAGTCGCGGCCGTTCAGGGGAAGATCGGCTACGAGTTTTTGATCAACTACTTCTCCGAGTACGTCGCGGGTCGATTCGACGAGCGGCGCCTCTCCTGTGACGTTGATGACGTCCTGCTGTTGCTCGACCTTGAGCAGGTTGAAATCGGCGGTGGTGTCGAGGCCGACGTTCACAATTACGTTTTGGGCAACCGCCGCAAACGCCTTAGCATTGACGGTTACGGTATAGTCGCCCGCAGGCAGTTCCGCGAAAACGTATGTGCCTTCTTCGTTGGTAACAACATCACGGATCAGGCCGGTACCGGTATTTTTCGCGGTGATCTTCGCGCTCGGGATGAGACCGCCACTCGGGTCCGTGACTTTGCCCCGGATCGAACCGCGAAAACTCTGCGAAAACAAAAGAACAGGAAACAACAATAAAAGAGCAACAGAGCCACTGCGAAACACACGACTCCGAGGTAAGTGCAGCACTGACTTATTCATATTCACGCCCCTTTAGCTCGCCCCTATTACTCGATGACTCTTACCGTTCCGCTCTCGGAATGAATAACGCGACAGGCGGCTTGACGCCGTAAGTTCCGGCAAAACTGTTCTGATTGACCGCAAGCCCCAGGTGCCCGCGCGAATCGATATAAAGCAGCGGCTGGTTAAGCGGAACATCACTGAAGGTTCTCACGAACCTCAGCTTCATCTCTCTATCGCCGATCTTCACTGGCACTGCCTGGCCGCGCTGATATCCGAGTTTGAGGAAGTCGTTGCCGTCAACATTGGTTACCAGATTCCCGAACGGCCCATCGGTCGCAATAATTGTGGCGTTGAGCCCATGTTCGTCGACTTTGGCGATCTTCACATCGAGCCGCACGAGATCTTTGACGGGCATCTCCGGGCCGACGGTCTTCCAGTCATCAGCTCGCGCCAGATGGGCACCGACGGGCGAAAAAATATCGCGCCCGTGGAAGGTCGAAGAGAGCTTGCTGCCAATCATCCAGTCGGGATTGGTAATTTCTCGGACTTCGTCGATGCCGTCGCGCTGCTCAACAAATGTCAGCACGCCGTTATCAGGCAGAACAAAATATTGCCCGCGCTTGGAGTGCGCCACGATCGCTTTGCGTGTGCTGCCTACGCCCGGATCAACCACGACAACAAAAACAGTTCTTGACGGATAGTATGGCGTCGCGCCATAGAGGAAGCGGGCTCCATCAAAAATCGAAAACGGCGTCACCTGATGCGTCAGGTCGACGATGCGAACGTCGGGCATGATTCCATACATCACGCCACGACAGATCGCAACCGAATCGTCGACGACGCCGAAATCTGTCATGAAGACGATGGTTGGCGGATATTTCTGCGCTCCATCGTTGACGGCCCATAAGTGCGCTGGCACGGAGGCTGTCAGAATCAGGGTCAAAAGAAGGAGAACGGCGGCGCGTGAGGCGATTGTCTTCCCAGAGGACAACGAAAACGTCATGCGATCCTTTCCGATTCGCAATTATTGTCTACTATTTTAGTAGAGTTGCAAAGCCGAGTTACCGGCAAGCGGCATCTGTGCGCTTGCGACGACTTTTATAATTTCGAAGCAAGTCAGTAATTCTAAACAAAGACCGAGAAAATCGAAATGCACGGTGACGGGGCGCTCGGCGGGCTTAACGGTCGTTCTCTGTGGCTCAGCGGTGAAAAAACAAAAGCTGACCGCTGAGGACGCAGAGGTTTCGCCGAGGTCGCCGAGAAAAACAACATCGACCCTGCAGAGCTTCGAGGCTAGCCCGGCATTTATAATTCCGTGAGTACTATTCTCCAGCTCGATTCGGAGGTTCAATGCCGCAAGCTATCCCCGAGAAGTACAAAGATCTCTTCCAGAAACGCGCGTTCGCCAGCCTTGGCACGCTCATGCCCGATGGCCGGCCGCAAGTCACGCCTGTATGGTGCGATTTCGACGGCGAGCATGTCATATTTAATTCAGCGAAGGGGCGTCAGAAAGATAAAAACGTGAGGCGCGATCCGCGGGTCGCATTGGCGATCATCGATCCGGACAATCCCTACCGCTATCTTGAGATTCGCGGCCGTGTGGTCGAAATCACGGAAGACGGCGCCGCCGAGCATATTAATAAGATGGCCAAGAAGTATCTGGGCGTGGATAAGTATCCGTACAGCCAGCCCGGCGAAGTCCGGGTGCTGTACAAGATCAAGCCGGAACACAGCACGGTAATGGGGTAGGAAACTTCAGGTTTCAAAGTTTCAAAGTTTCAAGACGGGTGATCAACTGCGGAAGCGGCGAACTCTGAAACATTGAAACTTTGAAACTTGGTTTGTTCGAGGACTTCACCATCCGCACGTTCAATCTCTGCTTTCTCGGCTTCGGCAATGTGAATCGCACGCTCGCGCGGCTTCTTCAGGATCGAGCGGCGGAACTGCGCGACCGGTATGGGATCGCATTCCGGATCACGGGAATCGCATCACGACGCCTCGGATGGATCGCAGACCCCAACGGAGTCGATCCTGAGTCATGTGGATCGGGTGCCGCGGCTCGTGAGCGTGCGCAAGTGGGATCGGGATTGTCCGGGAGAACGGTTGCGGCCACCGACGTAGAATCCTGGCTCTCTGCTGCCCAAGCCGACATTCTTTTTGAAGCCACTTCGCTCAACGTGCAAAATGGACAGCCTGCGGTCGACCATATCCGGGCCGCTCTCAATCATGGAGCCCACGCGATCACCGCGAACAAAGGACCGATCGTGCATGCCTACCGCGAACTGCGCGACTTGGCCGTAAGCAAGGGTAAGTGCTTGCTGTTCGAATCGACGGTGATGGATGGAGTTCCGATCTTCTCGCTGTTCGATCAGCTTCCGGCCATTCACCTGCAAGGCTTTCATGGAATTCTGAATTCGACTACAAATGTAATCCTCAGCCAGATGGAAGAAGGGCTGAGCTTTGATGAGGCGCTGAAGAAGGCCCAGGAACTCGGCGTCGCGGAAACCGATGCAACGCACGACATCGATGGCTGGGACGCTGCTGTGAAGACCGCAGCGTTGATCACAGTCTTGATGGATGTTCCGGTCAGGCTCGATCAGATTCGGCGTGATGGCATTCGCGATCTGACGCCGCGGGCTGTGCGCACGGCGAAGCGAGACGGATGGCGATTCAAACTGGTGTGCCGGGCGCGCCGCACTGCAAACGGAGTTGAAGCAAGCGTACAACCCGAGAAAGTTCAGAGCACTCAACCGATGGCAAAGATCGGCGGCACATCTTCTTATATTTATTTTGAAACGGATATTTTTCCCGGGCTCGCGATTACGGAAGAGAACCCCGGCCTATATGCTACGGCTTACGGTCTACTTGCTGATTTTGTCCGGGCGGTAACAGATTAGGATGGAGAAGAGACGCTAAGCATGCTGGTTAGAGCTTCTTGTCTTTTTTTATGCGTTCTGGGGCTGCTCCAAGCAGACAAAGCAGAAAGACGACAGCCGATGCCCGAGGCGATTGTGGGCACCTGGAATGTCAGTCGCGAAATACCAACCCGAACGATTTCATGCTGGAGTAAGGAGGACGCCAGGAAGCTGATCAAGACCGAACTCCAATACTCCGACAAAGTTTTTCGTTGGGATAAAACGACGATCGAGAATCCGGTCGTGGAAGTCAGAACTGTTACGGCTTCGGAGTTTCATGACGAGAATTCGGGTGCCGGCCCTCACGGAGCGGAAATCAGTTTGCAGGAACTTGGGATTGCCAGCGACTCGGTCACGGAGATCGCAATTAAGCATTCGCCCGGGCATCTGTTCACGGAAACGAGTGAAATTCCTGGCGATGATGTGATCGTGAAGGATGCCGGCACGATCGTGTTTGCTGTTTGCAACGTTTATTTTGAAGCGAAACGAGTTCATAAGAACAAATAGGTGATGATGCCAACAACAACGGAAACCACACCCGCCCTCGACCTCAACTATGTCCGCGCGCAGTTCCCTTCTCTGGCACAAACGGTGAACGGGTATCCTGCGGCGTTTCTCGATGGTCCCGGGGGAACACAGGTGCCGCAGCGGGTGATCGACGCGATCTCCGGATATCTGAAGCACGACAATGCCAACACCGGCGGGGCTTACGCCACGAGCCGCCATACCGATGCGTTGATTGCGCGGGCTCGGGCTGCGATGGGCGACTTTCTTAATTGCGGCCCTGACGAAGTTGCCTTTGGGCCGAACATGACGACGCTGACGTTCGCCATCTCGCGGGCTATCGGGCGGGAACTCGGACCGGGAGATGAGATTCTGGTCACGCGACTCGATCACGATGCCAATGTTTCTCCATGGCTCGCCATGGCTGAAGATCGTGGAGTTACGGTGCGGTGGGCCGAAATCAATGACGGCGACTGCACGCTCAACATTCCCGACCTTGCTTCGAAGATCAACCCAAAAACCAGGTTGGTTGCGGTCGGCTATGCTTCAAATGCGGTGGGCACGATCAATCCTGTTCGGCAGATTGTGCAACTGACGCATAAGGTTGGGGCGCTCTGCTACGTAGATGCAGTCCACTACGGACCGCACGGGCTGATCGATGTTGCCGCACTCGACTGCGACTTCCTTGCTTGCTCCACCTATAAGTTCTTTGGGCCGCACATGGGCGTGTTGTACGGCAAACGCGAGCATCTTAAGAAATTCCGTCCGTATAAAGTGCGGCCTAATACGAATGCGATTCCGAATTGCTGGGAATGGGGCACGCTGAATCACGAATGCATTGCGGGAATTGAAGCCTGCGTGGAGTACATCGCCGATCTCGGCCGTCATTCAGGGATGCACCAAGGTTCGCGGGATTCGCAGGGTGGGAACCATAAGAACTCGGGCGGCAACATTAGCGAGCGAAGAGCCGCCATCGAGGCTGCCTACGCTGCGATTCACGAACACGAACGGGCGATAGTCGAAAAAATGATGAGCGGCCTGAAGGCGATCCCGGAGCTGAAGATCTACGGGATCACCGATCCTGATCGCTTCAACGATCGCTGCGCAACATTCGCCATCCGCGATACATCCGGAAAGCCGGGCCGCAGTCCGCTTGAACTTGCTACCAAGCTTGGCGAACGTGGCTTCTTCACGTGGGACGGCAACTACTATGCCCTCAACCTCACGGAACATCTCGACGTGGAAAAATCCGGAGGCTTTCTGCGGATTGGGTTGGTTCACTACAATAGTGTGGACGAGGTGGACCGCCTGCTGGCCGCTCTGCGCGAGGTTCTCGGAGCCTAGCACAGCACGCACATCCAAGGACGTTCTTAGGTCAAAGCCATGACTCAGAACCGTGGACATCTTTCGAGGACGATGGTGCTATTCCTGATGGCATCTCTGGCCTACGCCGTGGTCAAAGGGCCGGAACTGCCTGACCCTGGAGATGCGCCGATGAACCGGGATCAGCAGATCCAGATGGGATTTCAGGCAGCCTCGCAGGTGTATCAGCAAATGCCGGTGCTCCCGGACAGCAGCCCGGAAACTCAGTACATCCGCAAACTGGGACAGAAGCTGGTCGCAACGATCCCGGCTGAGCATTCATGGCCTTTCGAATTTCATGTGATCCCGCAGAAGGAAATCAATGCGTTCGCGCTGCCCGGCGGCCCGATGTTTGTGAACGTCGGCACTATTACCGCCGCTGAGAACGAGGCGGAGTTGGCCGGAGTAATGGCACACGAGATGTCGCACGTTTACATGCAGCACTCCGCCAAGCAAGCTGGCAAAACGCAGACGATGTCGGCGCTTGCGGGGCTTGCCGGGGCGATCCTCGGTGCTACGACTGACTCGACGTTAGGATCTCTGGCGCAGGCTGGGATCCGGTTTGGTGCTGAAGGGCTGATCCTAAAGTACTCTCGCGGAGACGAAGCGCAGGCCGACGCCGTCGGCGCGATCATTATGTACAAGGCCGGCTATAATCCGCAGGCCATGGCGGATTTCTTCAAGAAGCTGGCGGCGCAAGGTTCCGCAGGTCCCCAGTTTTTGAGCGACCATCCTAACCCTGGAAACCGCGAAGAAGCGATCCAGAAAGAAATCGCACCCTGGCCACGGAAGAAGTACAACACGAACAGCGCCGACTTCACCGCGGCGCGCCAGCACGCCACCGGAGTAACCGCGTACTCGGCCGAGGAGATCTCGCAAAAAGGTCAAACCGGAGAGTGGGCAAGACTGAACAAGCAAGACGGCGCGGTCTTCAAAGCTCCACCGGGAGTTGCGATTACCACTCCTGCCTCTACGCCTGCTCCTGCGCCTACGCCTGCGCCTGCTCCTGCGCCCGCGCAACCGGCGGCAACAGCAAAGCCGATGGACCCACTAAGTGTGCTGCCGAGTTCGCGACCGGTCGTCAGCGACCTGGGACCGATGAAGATCGCACGTCCGGACAATTGGCAGGTGGTGCCCGGAGCACAAGGTGGTCAAGGTATAACGATTGCTCCTCAGGCTGGCGTCAGCGGTGATGCTATCGGCTATGGAGTTGTGATCAATGGCATCAAGCCACGCGGCGGGCAGACCATGAATCTCGATCAGCAAACCGCCCAGCTAATCCAGTCGATGCAAAGCGGCAGCGATTTGAGCCCTGTAGGTAGCCCGCAGCCCATCACGGTGGCCGGTGCTCAAGGCCGCTCCGTTACCATGCAGTCCACGTCGCCCTTCTCGGACGCAAACGGCCAGTCGCAGAAAGAGCGCGATTGGCTGGTGACCGTTCCCCGGTCAGATGGAACTACGGTCTACTTCGTTTTCGTGGCTCCCGAGAGCCAATTCGAGCGCTTCCGGCCAAGCTTCGAAAGCATGCTGAGAAGCGTGCAGTTCAAGCAGTAATGCCGACGACCCTATCGCTTATAGCCAATCTTTCGTAAGAGATCGTGGCGCCACGCCACATCCGACGGACCTTCCACGCCTTTCGGAGAGCTGCCGTCAATCACGCCCAGGATTCCGCGCCCTTGTTCGCTCTGCGCAACGATAATCTGCACTGCGTTGGCGGTCGCGCAGAAGATCGAACAGACCTCGGGCACGTTGCGGATCGCATTCAGCAGGTTGATCGGGTAGGCATTCTGCATCAGGACGACGAACGTGTGACCAGACGCCAGCGCCTGAGCGTTGCGTATCGCGACATCCCGCAGCGCAGCGTCATTTCCTTCGGCACGAGTCAGGCAGGCACCCGAGGCTTCGTTGAAAGCCACGCCAAACTTGGCATGAGGCGCCGTGGTGGCGATCGCCTCATACAGGTCTTCTACGGTCTTGATGAAATGCGACTGTCCGACAATGATGTTGGCATCGGCCGGGAGTTCCATTGCTACTGCGTGCATCTCAAGCATAGTTTCCTCTCTCCGTTGCGGGCAGTGTCCTAGTTAACCACCAAGGCCACGAAGGTACACTAAGGAAAGTTGGCTTTGCCTATCCTTCGTGTCGTACGTGGTTCGGGAATGTCGGACAGTAGTTAGTTATGGGCGACGATGCTATGCGCTGCGCTTGCGCTCGTTGCGCCCGCGTTCAATATAGCGTCCGGTCTTTACGTCCACGCGGACGCTCTCTCCGGGACCGATGAACAGCGGCACACGAATGGAAATTCCATTCTCAAGGATAGCCTCTTTCCAGGTGCTGTCGCGTTGGGAGTGGGAGGGCGTGGCCGTTCTTGTTACTAGCACCTCGGCAGATTCGGGGAGTTCTGCGCTGACTGGTTCCCCTTCGAAGAACTCGATGGGGACTTCCATTCCGGCTTGCAAAAATTCTTTCGCCATTCCCAGAATCGCGGCCGGCACTTCGATCTGTTCGAAAGTGTCGGGATGCATAAATGTGGAGCTTGCCCCGTCCGTGAACAGGAACTCCATCATGCGTCGCTCGAGCTCTACATCCTCAAGCCTTTCTTGTGGACGGAAATGAGGCTCCCATAGGCGGCCACTCTTGATGTTGATGAGCTTGGCTTTTACCACCCCGCCCATCTTGGCCGCTCCGGCTTTGGATTCTACTTCGATGACCTTGTGAACTTGCCCTTCGATGCGGATGAACATTCCGCTGCGCAACTCTGACGCGATAACCATAATGAAACCTCGGGTGTGAAGTGTTGCTCGATATCAGCACTTCGGAGTGCTTCATCCCTCGAACAGCGCATTGTGGTACCCGATAACCGTTCTTGGCTGTGACTCGTGTCACCGAATGCCCTTGCAGCGTACTTACGTGCCTTAACAGGAAAGGGTGATGCTGGTCACAGCGAATCGGACGATAATAGGAAGAGAAGCAGAATCCATCTAGAAAGGGCTCTGCGTCAGTTGGTTCGCAGGAGGCTTTATGGAACTCACACTGACTACCGAAGAGCGAGAAATCCTCACCAGGCTTCTGGAGCAGCGTTACCGTGAAATCTCGAAGGAGATCTCTCACACGGACAACCGCGAATTCCGGGAGTTCCTGCGCAAGAATGAGGATACGATCGAAGGAATCTTGAATCAGCTGCGAGGAGCACCGGTAGAATCGCTTCGCGCCTAAGCCGGCGGAGTTCCGGGAAGGAAATCCCTCTATCATTGCAATGAAGCGGAGCCAGAATTGCTTTTCCCGGCCGATGCTATTTACTTGCCAATGAAAGCTAACGCGTAATCAAGGCTATCCTGGGCGGAGCACGTGTTCTTTATTGACTGATTCCAACTCCGCTCCGAAACGATTTCATCCCACGCGATGATCGGCGAGGTACTTGCCGGAACAACGTCGCGGTAGATGTCGCGACAGAAATCCTGGAATGCAGCATACCCACTGCTGAAGTAGGATTTCACCAGGTCCGGAAGGGGAGTTTCCCGCACATTTCCAAGTGCGAATCGTGGGTTCAACGTAGCAATTTCGGGCAGAACCGTACCGTCCTCGCGAATAATCAGTCTTTTAATCTCCTTAGTAACCAGCCGGTGGCAGTGAGCGCCGTTGCAGACGTAAGCAGCACACGGGTGCTCGAGCAGAAAACTCCTCGCTTTGTAGTGAAGGCTGAAGTGCAATCCCGTCTTCGCGTAGACGTGCCCCAGGTCTGACGTGGAGGCGAACAGCTTGCACATCTGCTGCTCAGACAATTTTGCATCGGCAATGTGGCCGCCGCGACCGATTGCCTGCAGCGGCTGCACGCTGATGCGCTCGACCCCGGCGCCCAACGCCCACTCGGCGAGGGACGGCAGGCAATAAAGGTTGTCCTGTGATCGTGACCACTACTGTTACAGGTACGCCCGCCGCGACCAACATCTGGATGGCGCTATTTGACGCAGCGAACGCTCCCCTCATGCCTCGGAAGCGATCGTGATACTCTTCCGGTCCGTCAATGCTGATCTGGGCGCCTGCACCGGCCGCTTTCATCCATTGCGCTTCATGACTGCCGATGCGCGTTCCGTTGGTCGATATGAAAAGTTGGAAATCCCGCAGTCCCGAGGCAAATTCGAGCACGCGATGAATTTCGGGGTACACGAACGGTTCTCCTCCCGTGAGGTGGACGGTGCGGATGCCTAGCAGCTTAGCCTCTTGCAGCGCTCGACATACGATGTCCGCTGGAAGGATGTTGCCGCCGTCGGGAACCGCATTCATGTAGCAGTGCCGACAGTGCAAATTGCAGCGGTTCAGGAGATGGATGACCAAAACACCCGATTCGGAGGTTGATGCGGCGAGGCCGCTTTCAAGTACGCGCATAAATGAGCTCATGAGGGAGATGAGGCGATCGCGTAGACGCAATCGCCTCACGAGTTGCCATCAGGCGACTCCCTTAACTTGCGTTTTCTCGATGATTTTTGCGGTTTCGATTTTCGCCCGCTCACGGAGGACGTCTTCGAAGATGCCCTTCGGGAACGGCCAGTGGTGTGGACCATTGCCATAGCCGGGCTCGTCATCGAACCCGCGTGAAATGGTGAGGCCGCCGGCCGTTCCGGTGGCTACATGATTGATGATCTCGGACTGAATGTGCGCCGATACTAGTGTGGAGAAGGCGTCAATGAACTCAGCCAGGCGGCCGCTCTCGACGATCTTCTTTAGGGATGTAGGCTCGATGTTGACGGTGAAATTGACGGGAAGCTTTTCTTTCTGATTCATAGAATTCCTCCTACGGGGCCCTGTACTGCTTTTGCTCCCAGCCGGGGTGCTGGTTTTCCGAGCATTCGAAGTCATTCAGCTTGCGAATGAGTTAAGGTGGGAAGTTCAAATTGCGTTTTACTTCGCCCCATAGTCTGCCGCAAAGATCGGGCAGTCAGTGACGCGGATCACAAAGCATTCTGCTCGTTCTGACTTGGAACGATTACGCTGACTGGGTTTTGTCCAGGATATGCAAGAATAACTCGCGTACGCTTCGGGTCCTCCCGCAGCTTTTCGTGCAATAGATCTCTGAGCAAGTGCAGACAAAGCTGCCGTAATAGGTCAGAAGCGCGGTGGGAGTCGTGACGATTTAAGGTATGCCGCCCGAAGATAAGAAAGCCTCTTCACGAGTCGCCAAAAGGTCGTCTCTCATTTTGTTGGTCTTTGCTGCGGCGATGCTTGTGACTTATCCCAAGTTCTTCCGCCAGCGGGTACAGAGTGATCTTTATCTTCCGTGGCGTGCAGCACGCGCAGTCTTTCTGGAGCACCGTAGCCCTTACAGCCAGCAGCTCACGGCTGAGTCTCAACAATCTTTCTATGGTCGAGAGCTTGTGCCCTCTGAGTCACAACTGGATCAGAGGCGGTTTGCTTATCCGGTCTATGCGACACTTCCTCTTGTGCCGGTCATGGTATTGCCAATCCGTGTCGCAGAGGACATTTTCCTGATCTTCCTGCTGGTGGTCAGTGCGGCGAGCGTCATTTTTTGGGTGGATGCTTTGCAGGTACAGACAACAAAGTTCACTGTTTGCGCGTTGGTCGCTGCAAGTATGGCTAGTCCGCCCGTCTTACAGGGGCTGGCTCTGCGGCAGCTTGGACTTCTTGTGGCTGCATTGATCGCGGCATCGGCTGCGGCTGCAAGGCGCGGAAACCTTCTGCTCGCCGGCGCCCTGCTCGCGGTTTCAACCATAAAACCGCAAGAAGCTTTACTCACGGTTCTCTTGATGATGTTCTGGTCTTTGAGATCTGGAAAGAAGTTTGCCATTGGCTTCGGCGTGACCCTATTGGGTCTCGTTATTGGGGGCGAGTTGGCGTCCCCCGGATGGGTGAGGCAGTTCCTAACGAATATGGTGGCGTATCGAAGGTACGCTGGCGCGAGTGGGGCTGAAATATTGCTGGGCAAACAATTGGGACTTATCTTCACCGCGTTGGTAATGCTTTGGCTCGGCCGTCGCGTTTGGAACGCCCGCAACTCACATGATTTTGTGCGGCCGCTA
>DATFQQ010000157.1:0-12017 GCA_035264195.1 Candidatus Sulfotelmatobacter sp.
CGGCGTGTAATACCCGCTCTTGCGAAAATCCTGGTACCGCGTCGACCGTTCCTGCCCATCCCAGCGCTGCTCATCCGCCAACTCGATCGCCGCCAGAATCGACAGTCGCTCGATCGCGAGCGCAATGTGCGCCAGGTCGGCGATCGACCGGTGCCCATACTGGAAGTAAAATGTGTTGAGGAACTTCTCCGCTTTCTGCGTGCTGATCTCCCGCAGCGATTCCTTCATCGACAGCGCCGACCTCGAATACTTGGCCATCGCATAAGCCTGAATTTCAGGCTCAACCCCAAAAACGGCGAAGACTTCGGTCGAGGGCTCGGCCTGTGTGGGACGGACACTCTTGTCCGTCTCAGCCGAAAGCGGCCCGCCATCCGAGGAAACAGCAGGCTTTAGCACTGCCGATGAACGATGCGTCGAGCGGTGCCCGCCGGAGGGCGACTCAGGGTTCTTGTTAGAAGTATCGGGCATGGTGAGCACGTTGTTTGCTTGCGACATGGGAGTGCTCGCATCGTACCCGCCGCCCTTGTGAATAAGCAATGTCCATGTGTAGACAGCGGTCCCGGCGAATGCAAAACTCGGGACGTCCACTCCGAACGCCCGCGTATAATGCACGATTCGTATTCATCCGCACTTTTTTCGGAGATCCTATGTCACTGTCAGGTCGCGTTGCCTTGGTCACCGGCGCCTCGCAAGGCATCGGACGCGGCTGCGCTCTCCGCCTCGCCAAAGAAGGCGCCAGTGTAGCCGTCGCCGCCCGCAATCAAGAGAAATTGAACGAATTAGTAAACGAAATCACCGCCGCCGGAGGCAAAGCCGCAGCCTTCCCGCTCGATGTCGCGGAAGAAGAGCAGGTGAAAGCAACCATCAAAGGAGCCATCGCACAGTTCGGGAAAATTGACATTCTAGTCAACAACGCCGGCATCACCCGCGACCAGCTCGTGATGCGCATGAGGCGCACCGACTGGGATGTAGTCCTGCAAACCAACCTCACCTCTGCCTATCTCTGCATCCAGCAGGTCATCCCGTCGATGCTCAAACAGCGTTGGGGACGCATCATCAACATCACCAGCGTCTTCGGCCAGATGGGCCAGGCCGGACAGGCCAACTACGCTGCCTCCAAGGCCGGGCTCATCGGCCTCACCATGGCCATCGCCCGCGAAGTCGGTTCCCGCAACATTACTTGTAACGCCATCTCCCCCGGCTTCATCGAAACTGCCATGACCGAGGTTCTGAGCGAGGAATTCAAACAGACCGCAGTGAAGCAGATTCCTCTCGGGCGAGTGGGGAAGACCGACGACATCGCCGGTGCGGTTGCGTTCCTGGCTTCTGACGACGCGTCGTACATAACTGGCCACGTGCTGAGCGTGAACGGCGGCATGCTGATGGGCTAGGAAGTCTTTCACCACAGAGGCACAGAGACACAGAGGAACCATGAAGTCAGAAGCGAATGATATCCAAGTTCCCTCCGCGTCCTTAGCGTCCTCGGCGGTGAAAGATTTTTTGTTTCATCAGGCTGAGTCCCCGCACGACATCGCCCAAGCCCGCGAACTCTTCCTGGAATACGCGCAGTCGTTAGGTTTCAGCCTGTGCTTCCAGAATTTCGATAAAGAACTTGCGGACCTTCCCGGCGACTATGCTCCGCCCGAAGGCCGCCTTCTGCTCGCTGAATATGAAGGACAACTCGCCGCCTGCGTCGCCCTGCACAAACTCGACGCCGACATCTGCGAGATGAAGCGGCTTTACCTCCGCCCGCAATTCCGCGGCAAAGGACTAGGACGGATCCTCGCCGACCGCATCATCGCGGACGCGCGCCGGATCGGATACAGGCGCATGCGCCTCGACACAGTCGAACCCGTCATGAAAGACGCGGTGGCGATGTACCGCAGACTCGGATTCAAGGAAATCCCCGCGTATCGTCCCAATCCAAACCCGGGCACGCTCTACATGGAAGTTGAGTTGTAGTGCCGCCTTTGTCCACAATGGGCGCCCCAAGTCTCGCTTTTGAAACGTGGGGCTTTGTACTTCCCGCCGGTAACATTCTTTGATCGAGCACTGATGCCTGGAATCGTACTGTGGACCTTCTCGCGACTGCATTGAAAAAGTAATTCTTAAAGCGAACGTTTGATTCGTCACTGCATCGTCTCTTCGTAACTCTTCGCGCCGATGTGATGAGAGTCACAACACGCTCAAAACCGCGGCAGATGCGGTGATCTGTTGGTTGTACATTGTGCAAGAAACGTGCCGTGAACGCGGCATTCTATTTCCTGGTATTCATTTTCCAAATGGCACGAATGTCCCCCGTCATGGCACAAATTTCCCCTTGCCAGAAGTTGCCGCTCTGGTTACTATGGCCCATTCTGAAATGCTCCCTACCATGAATATCGGCGAGACCATCCGCAACTACCGGCTTCAAAAAGGCATGTCCCAGGGCGATATCGAGAAGCGCACTGGCCTTCTGCGCTGCTATCTTTCACGCGTTGAAAATGGCCATACGATTCCCTCGCTCGACACGCTTTCGAAAATTGCCGGCGCGATGGAACTGCCGCTATCCCAATTCTTTTCCGATCCGAATCACAGCAACGGCTCCAAGGGATTGCCGCAGCTCTCTGATGACGAAGTCCGCTTCCTGAGCCAGATCCGGCGCTATTCCACCAGCCTCAACGACAGCGACCGCAAACTCGTCCTCGCCATGGTGAAGAAGATGGCGTCGAATTCTTCGAAGTAAGCTTCTAGCTCCTAGCCGCTAGCTTCTAGCTAAAGTCTCTCGATGTCTGCTTTCTCGCGTGGAGCCATGGCATGCTCCACTGCGCCCGCCCAACTAGGGAAAAGCTAGAAGCTAGTAGCTAGGAGCTAGAAGCTTACTTTCGTACCATGCCCTCCGTGACCCACAGGTACCTCGCCCCCTTGCCTTCCACTCTCTACACTGGTTGCTGGAGAAGACCTGTGACGCTCGACGAGGAACTGACAGTACTCGACACGCAACTGCGCCGCCTGAAAATCGAGTACGAGATTTTCTTCAGCAATCCGACGAAACGTCCGCCCACCGATATCGAGTGGAAGGTGCTGGCTCTTCTTCGTAAATTCTCCGACGGCGGACGCATGAATTTCTCGCAGCGCTATCGCTACAACGAAATGGCGCAGCGCTACGCCGTCTACAGCGATCTCTGGCGCAAGAAATCTCGAATTCGCGAAGAAGGCTATCGCCGCCCGCAAGACGCGCTGCTCTCGGTCCAGGGCGTTCGCGTCGACGCGGAAGAACACAAGCCTCATCACCACCACGCTTATGGAGTGGGTCATGCGGCTGCGGCCGACGCCAATTCCTCTCAGCCTTTCACAATCCACAGTGTTGACCAGGGCGAACGCGAACAGGTCGAACGCCTTTACAACACCCTCGTCGCCGCCAAGAAAAAGGCTGGAGAAAACGTCAGCGGTAACTTCGATTCCTTCAGCGCCTTCGTTCAGAAAAAGACCGAGCAGATCCGGAAGCAATATAAGTGCGACGGCGTCGAATATTCGGTCGAACTCACCGATGGTGGCGTCAAGCTGAAGGCCAAAGCAAAGAGCTAGCTCCTACGCGACTGCGAGGCAATGCATTCTCATCCCACGGTCACTGCTGTGGTTAAACTTTTTCCAAGTTTGCCCTCACCACTCGTTCTACTGATAAAATTTCCAGTCACGATTCACCGAAGCACGTCCTGCCCATTTGATCGGAAGCCATCTGCAGATCCGTGTGAATCCGCGTAAATCCGTGGCAAAGAAGTTCTAAGCAGGGAGCCCATGTCATCTAATCGCATCCAGCGCGCCATTCTCAGTGTCACCGATAAAACCGGACTCGTTGACTTTGCCCGCCGTCTCTCCGCCCTCGGCATCGAACTTATCTCCACCGGTGGGACCGCGAAGCTCCTCCGCGAATCAGGCATCACGGTGAAAGACATCTCCGAGCTCACCGGATTCCCCGAAATACTCGACGGGCGCGTCAAAACGCTTCATCCCAAGGTCCACGGTGGCATCCTGCATCGCCGCGAGGACCCCAAGCACGTGGCTGCAGTGAAAGACCACGGCATTCAGCCGATCGACATGGTGGTCGTGAATCTCTATGCGTTTGAGAAAACCGCCGCCAAGCCCGGAGTCGCGTTCGAGGAGCTGATCGAGAACATTGACATCGGCGGACCGTCAATGATCCGCTCCGCGGCGAAGAATTTCGACGATGTCGCCATCGTCACTTCACCCTCAGATTACAACTCGATCGCCGACGAACTCGACCTAAACTCCGGTCAGCTATCGAAAGAAACCAAGTGGCAACTGGCTCAAAAAGCATTCGCCACGACGGCAGCCTACGATTCGGCGATCGCTTCCACACTCGAGAGCATCAGCCCCGACAAGGTTGAACTGAACCAGAACAGTTTCCCGGACACGCTCCGCTTCTTCTTCCACAAGACAATTGATCTTCGCTACGGCGAAAATCCACACCAGAAAGCGGCCATGTATTCCGATGGCTCGGGCAAAGGCGTGGCCAACGCTCGCCAACTGCAAGGTAAAGAGCTGTCTTACAACAACATCGTCGATCTTCAAGCAGCTTGGGACCTCGCCCAGGAATTCGACGAGCCGGTCGTCGCCATCATCAAGCACACCAATCCTTGCGGCACGGCAACTGGAAAGACCCTTGCTGAGGCCTACAAGCGCGCCCTCGAGTGCGATCCGGTCTCAGCGTTCGGCGGTGTCATTGGCGTAAACCGTCCGATAGACCTCGCAGCCGCGGAAGAAATGCACAAGCTCTTCCTTGAAGTCATCGCCGCCCCATCGTTCGACGAGGCCGCAAAAGAGAAGTTCGCGTCCAAAAAGAATCTGCGCCTCGTCGAGGTCGTCCCCGCGAACCAGAAATGGGTTCTGAAGAACGTTTCGGGAGGCATGCTCGTACAAGATGCCGATGTGCGCCCTTTGCAGGATTCCGACCTGCGAGTGGTAACGAAGCGTCCGCCAACCCCGGAGGAGACCCACGCCCTCCTTTTTGCATGGAAGGTCTGCAAGCACGTAAAGTCCAACGCCATCGTCTATGCCCGCGACGGCCAAAGTGTTGGCGTGGGAGCCGGCCAAATGTCCCGGGTCGACGCCGCCAAGATCGGTGCGATGAAGGCTCAACTTCCCCTGAAAGGCACGGTCGCAGCTTCCGACGCTTTCTTCCCCTTCCCCGACGGGGTTGAAGAAATAGCGAAAGTCGGAGCCACCGCCATCATCCAGCCCGGAGGCTCCCAGCGTGATCCCGAGGTCATAGAAGCCGCCGATCGCCTAGGTTTGGCAATGCTCTTTACCGGCGTCCGCCACTTCCTCCACTAAAAATCCGGCTTCCGGCTCTCGGCTACGGACTTCAGGCAAACGCGTGCAGCAAATTGACGCCCCAAGTTGGTACGCCGCAATGTTTGACAATGCTCGGATTGAAAACTGCCTCTTACCGTTTACAAAATTTAGACCGGGAAGCCGAGAGCCGGAAGCCCGAAGCCTGATTTTCGCCCGCTGGTCCCTGACCTTCTGATGACCCTGGATTTTTCCCGGTCTTCCTCTCCCTCGCGGTAGAATATAAGCACCTTTCCCCCGTCGGCTTTGCATCCAACTGAGCTGAGGTATCGGAAAAAACGCGCGCGAGCGCAGTCAGGTCCAGAATGAATCGAATCTTTCGCATTTTGTTGATGATCGGAGCCATCAGCGTCTCTATCGCTGTCGCTCAAACCAACCAATCGGCTGCCGCTCCGGATGCCAATCAGCCCGAAAAGCCGTCGCAGTCCGCTCCGCGCAAAGTCGATAAGGCAGCTGCCTATTATCACTACACACTCGCGCACATGTATGAAGAGATGGTCACTGCCTATGGCCGCAGTGACTTAGCGACGAAGGCCACCGAAGAATACCGCTTGGCGATCGAAGCCGATCCTTCATCGGAATTCCTGACTTCTGCCCTCGCGGAACTTTACGTCAAAACCGGACGCATCGCCGATGCGGTGAAAGAAGCACAGGACATCATCAAACGCGATCCCAAGAACCTTGAAGCTCACCGGCTTCTCGGCCGCATCTATCTGCGCTCGCTCGGCGATTCGCCCGGAAGCAACGGCTCCGATAACATCCTCAAGCTCGCAATCGACCAGTACGAGCAGATCACGAAGCTCGATCCCGAAAGCGTCGACGATCACCTTCTTCTCGGCCGGCTCTATCGCCTGAACAACGACCTGACCAAGGCGGAGACCGAACTCAAGACTGCGATTAAGATCGACCCAACTTCAGAAGAAGCTGTCACGACCCTCGCCCTTCTGTATACAGATGAAGGCGATACCGCGCACGCGCTCAAGGTTCTGAGTTCGATTCCAGACTCGGCTCGTTCGGCGAAGCTCTACTCTGCCCTAGGTGCGGCATACGAGCAGCGCAAGGATTATAAGAACGCAATTGACGCTTACAAGCACGCGATCGTTCTTGACCGCGACAATCTCGATGCGATCCGCGGACTGGCCGAGAACCTGCTCAACGACGGCCAGCTCGACGCATCCCTCGAACAATACAAAGTCATTGCCGATTCCAATCCTGAGGACGCCCAGACCTACGTCCGCATGGCAGAGATTTACCGGCGTCAGGCCAAGTACGATCTTGCTCTTGAAAGCCTCAAGCGTGCCGACACTCTGGTCCCCGATACGATGGACGTCCCTTACAGCATGGCTGCCGTATACCAGGCACAAGGACGTTACGATGATGCAGTTAAGCTTCTAACGGACCTGCTGAAGAAGAGCGAGAAGGCCAACGAAGCCGGCACGAGCCAGGCGGACCGCAACAATCGCGCCATCTTCCTCGAGCGCTTAGGCATAATCTACCGCGAGCAGGAAAACTACACCGCGGCGGTCGACACGTTCCGTCGGATGTTGACGCTCGGCGATGAGAACTCTCGCACCGGCTATCAGGAAATCATCGACACCTACCGCGAAGCCAAACAGTGGCCGCAAGCGACGGCAACTGCCAAAGAAGCCGTCCAGAAAATGCCGGATGACCGCGACATGCGCATGGTCCTCGACGCCCAGCTCGCGGACATGGGCGAATTTGATCAGGCCGTCAATGACGTTAAGACCATGCTTAAGGGCGGTCCCGAAGACCGTGACATCTACATCAGGCTCGGCATCATCTACACTCGCGCGAAGCGCTGGACTGAAGCCGAACAGGCCCTCGGTAAGGCGGAAGAGCTCTCCACCAAGCCGGAGGACAAGGCATACGCCGAATTCCTGCGCGGGGACCTGTACCAGCGTCAGAAGCTTTTCGATAAAGCCGAAGGTGAGTTCCGGAAAGTCTTGTCAGCGACTCCACCGAGCGACCCGCAAGCAGCAGCCACTCTCAACTATCTCGGCTACATGAACGCCGACCGAGGCGTAAAGCTCGACGAGTCTCTGGGCATGATCAAACAGGCTCTCAGCTTTGAGCCGAATAACGGCGCCTATCTTGATTCACTCGGCTGGGCTTATTTCAAGCTCGGCAAGTATGACCTCGCGGAAGAGACTCTGAACAAGGCCGCCGTCCACATGAGTTCTGACCCCACCGTCCAGGAACACCTCGGCGATCTCTACCAGAAAACCGGACGCCTTAAGTTGGCTGCGGCACACTGGGACCGCGCCGTTCAGGAATGGAATAAAACGGTTCCCGCCGAGCAGGACCAAGAAGCCTTCGCCAAGGTCCAGCAAAAACTCGAGTCCGCGAGAGTAAAGCTGGCCAAGGAAGATTCGAACAACAAACAGTAATAAAGAAACTGAGCGTGCCCCATCCTAACGTAGCGCCTTTGCGGCGTTAGGGTGGGGAGTTCGATCTTAGTGGATGTCTTGATTTCCGCCTACGAATGTCAATCCTCTTTGACAAGCATTCCACCCGCTCGCGATAGACTCCTCCAATGCACGAAATCACCATCCGCGAAGGCACTCTCGCCGACGTCCCTACAATCGCCCACCACCGGCGTCGTATGTGCGAAGACATGAACTACACCGACACCGACGCGCTCTCCACGATGGTGACCGCAACCTGCGACTATCTGAAGAAAGCCGTCCCCGAAGGCTCGTTCCGTTCCTGGCTGGCGTGCTACAACGGCAAAGTCGTCGCCGGAGGCGCAGTCGTAATCGTTCCCTGGCCCGCACACGCCTACGATCTCGTATGCCGCCGCGCAACAATCCTGAATGTCTACACAGATCCCGAATACCGCCGCCGCGGCATCGCCCGCCAGATCATGCAAACCATGATCTCCTGGTGCAAGCAGCAAGGCTTCGCTCGTATCACTCTGCACGCGAGCGAACACGGCCGCCATCTCTACGAGAGCCTGGGATTCGTTCCCAACAACGAGATGCGCCTGAATCTGCGGTGACCCCGAATCGCTTTGTCATCCTGATGGCGCCGTTCTTTGGCGCCGGAGGACCTATGCAACTCTGCTTACAGTAGTCATGCGGCCGGGGACTGTATAGGTCCTCCAGCCTGCAAAAAGCGGAGGCCATCAGGATGACAAAGCGGTGGATTGGGTGCTGTATGCAATAGGTTCCAGATGCCAAAACGTGAAGAACTGCCCTGACGACCGGATTGGACTCTCAACTCGGGACTCGCGACTATTTGATATCCTTGCCCCATGCTCGCGCCCTACGCGGTGCAAGTCACGCAGTCCCGCGGACGCCGCTTCGCCGAGGCCCAGCATCCCTACCGCAACGATTTCCAGCGCGACCGGGACCGCGTTATCCATGCTCGCGCTTTCCGCCGTCTGGAAGCCAAAACACAAGTCTTCACCCGCCGCTATTCGGACCACTTCCGCAACCGCCTGACTCATACGCTCGAAGTCACGCAAATTTCGCGGACCATTGCCGGAGCACTCGCGCTGAACGTCGATCTCGCCGAAGTCCTAGCGCTCGTCCATGACATTGGGCATCCTCCCTTCGGCCACGCCGGGGAAAAAGCGCTCGACTCCGCGATGCGCCAGCACGGACTCTCCTTCGATCACAACCTGCACGCTCTTCGCATCGTGGAAGACTTCGAGCAGCGCTACGCCGCCTTTCGCGGACTAAACCTCACCTTCGAAGTCCGCGAGGGCATCATCAAGCATTCACACGATTACGACGTGAAGACCCACCCCGAATTGGCCGAGTATCTACTCGATCAGCGGCCTCCGCTCGAAGCCCAGTTGATCGACCTCACCGACGAAATCGCCTACAACACCGCCGATCTCGACGATGGATACGAATCGCACCTGCTGTCACTTGATGAAATCCGCGAGGGCGTGCCCGTTTTCGAGCGCTTCTATCGAGAAATCGCCCAGATCTATCCAGAAGCGCCTCACAAGCTGCAATTCAACGAAACTCTCAAGCGAGTGCTCAACCGGTTGGTGGACGATTTGATCAAGACCACGCAGAAGCGCATTCAGGACGCGGGAATTAAGACCCTGGACGATATTCGGCGCCACCCGGGACGCCTTGCAGCTTTCAGTCCTGCAGTCGACGCCGAGCGCAAGCAAAACAAAGATTTCCTTTATGAGAACCTCTACTTCAGCCCCTCGTTGGCGGACGAAAAAGACGACGCCGAGCGGGTCGTCACCGATCTATTCGATTTCTGGATGTCGCATTCTGAATCCCTGCCACACAGTTATCAAGACAAGGCGAAAGAAGACTCACTCCCACGTGTAATCTGCGATTACATCGCCGGCATGACCGACCACTTTATTTTCGAGCAACACGAAAAATACTGCGGCGGTTAGCCCAATGGTTGTCCGATCTAATCACAAAGACCATGCAGGCATACTAGGAAAATGTCCTTGTGCCCATACTTTCGTGTCCCTTCGTGGTTTCGGGAATTTAGAACACTTCTTTTAACCTTCGAATCCCCTCACGAATCTGCGCTTCTCTCATGCGTGAGTAGCCCAGCATGACTCCTGTCCGCCGCGGCTCCTTCCAGCAATAGGCGGAGATGCCATACACCCGAACTCCGCGCGACTCCGCCCGCGAAATCACGCTTTCCTCACTGACCCGGCGTCTCGGCCAAAGCACCACATGCGCCCCCGATCCATCCCCAGTCACCTCGACTCGATCGCCAAGATACGCTCGAATGGCACCCATCAGCGCCGCACGCCGAGAAGCGTTCCTCCGCCGTACGCGCCGCAGGTACCGCTCATACATCCCGCTCGAGATGAATTCCGCCAGTGTCGCCTGCTCCAGCGTCGCCGTATGCCGGTCGCACAGCCACTTCGCTGCGGTGAATGCCTGCACCAGCCTTCGCGGGGCAATTAAATATCCAATGCGTAGCGCGGAGAAAACGGTGCGAGAAAATGTTCCGATATAAATGACGCGGCCTTCGCGGTCCAATCCCTGCAACGACTCCAGCGGCTGGCCCTCATACCGGAACTCTCCGTCGTAATCGTCCTCAACGATCACTGCATTGCGTCGCTTGGCCCATTCGAGTAACGCGAGTCGCCGCGCCAGCGGCAGAATCACTCCTGTGGGGAACTGGTGCGACGGCGTCACAAAGATCGTGCGCGCTTCGGCTGGAATCTTCGCCGGATCCAGCCCATCCCGGTCCAGTTCGATCGGCAATAGCCGCACTCCAGCCGCACGCAATACCTCCCAGGTTCCCTGATAGCTGGGATCTTCAAAAGCCACGCCGTCGCCCAATTCCATCAACACACGCGCGATCAGATCCAGTGCCTGCTGCGACCCGTTCACGACAATGATTTGTGAAGCATCGCAAACGACGGCCCGCGACCGTCGCACGTGCGTACAAATCGCCTCCCGCAGAGCGACGTTTCCGGCCGCGTGGCTATAGTCGAGTTCCGCAACCCGCGTCTTGCGCGCGCAGCGCAGCAATAGGCGCCTCCACAAAGCAAAGGGAAATTTTTCCAAATCGCTTCGACCATAGGCAAAGTCATAGGGCACCACCGATCGCCTAGACTGTAGCGCGAAGTTTATCCGCGACCATTCGGCCGAAGCCGTTTGCCCGAAGCGTGAAACTCGTAGCGGAACCGATTTCCCTTCCGACCTCGCCGCTCGCTTTCCCACACCCTTCGCAACGTAGGTTCCCGAGCCCGCTCGTCCTTCCGCGAATCCTTCCGCCAGCAGTTGATCGTAGGCCGACACAACAACCGTCCTCGAAATCCCGAGCTGCTCGGCCAGATCGCGCGTGGAAGGCAGCTTCTCGCCTCCACTTAACGATCCAGACAGAATCGCTTCCCGCAGGTGCTGATAGACCTGGCGGTTCAACGATTCGCCTTTCTTCGAGAGTGGTATTGCTAATTTCACAAGAAGTGGATATTTGAAAGTACCACAGTCTATTTCATACTCAGCTTAGACCACCGGAAATTCTCAAGAATGGAGAACCACAATGCAGGGAGTAAAGAGGGCCATCTTTCCGGCAACTCTAATTCTGAGCTTGCTGATCTTCCAACTCGCATTTACCACCCACGCAAACGCGGCGTCTGAGCAGGCCAACACCCAAAGACACGACGGCCAGCACGGTTTCGATTTCGAAATTGGTACCTGGAAGATTCATCTGAAGCGTCTACTCAATCCCCTCACCGGATCCACGACCTGGACCGAATTTGACGGCACCACCGTCACCCGAAAGCTGTGGGACGGACGCGCCAATATCGAACAGTTTGAAACGACCAGCAGCACCAGCCACATCGAAGGCATGACCCTTCGTCTTTACAATCCTGTGGCTCATCAGTGGAGCATCTACTGGGCCAACGCCAAAGATGGCACCCTTGGCATCCCCACCATTGGTGAATTCAAGAACGGCAAGGGCGAGTTTTACGATCGGGAAGAAATCAACGATCGCATGATTCTGCTTCGATTCATCTGGTCGCAGATCACCCCGAACTCAGCTCACTTCGAACAAGCATTCTCCGATGACGGAGGCAAAACCTGGGAGGTCAACTGGATCACCGACCAGACTCGCATCAGCGAAGAAGAATTCAAGGAAGCCGCGGAAGCCAGCACGCCGAAGCTCGAACCGCCAACAGGACCGAGTGATCACCAGCA
>DATFQQ010000158.1:0-62827 GCA_035264195.1 Candidatus Sulfotelmatobacter sp.
TTAGTCAGTTTTATGGATTACGATCTCGGCTATATCGATTTGGAGGAAAAAACCTTGCAGCCCCTCGAGAACCCCTTCGGGCCAAAAGTGTAACCTATGTCTCCGGAACGTTCTGTTACCTATGTCTCCGGAACGGACAAAATGTTGAATGGTCGGGGAGTTAGGATTTGAACCTCCGACCCCTGGTCCCGAAAAAAGGGATGGCGGTGTCGTGCTAAATGTTTTCAATCTCTTAGGGTGGTGATTAAGCAGGAATGATACGGCTAAAGCTCGTTCGTCGTCTTGAGGGCTACGTCCGTGGTCGTCGCTGATCGATACGCTGGCAATCCTCCGGTTCGCGACGGAACGTCTGATAGCAACCATAATCTACAGTAGCCACCTCGGGCATGTTCCCCAGACTTGATCTCAAACGCGAGATGTGTTCTCTTTGAATTAGAGTTCCTTCAAGTCGGCTCGCCCAAAAAGCACCGGTGAGTAGGTGCCGGCACAACGAGCAGGCTGAACCATGGTCTGTTGGTCGACTGGATTCCCCGAAGAGTAGCTCCGTTTCCCCTGCCACGATTGTTCCCCAGCACGTTGGAGCCAGATTTTCAGAGTTAGAAATCTAGCTTCAATCCGGATCCCACCCCCTGTGTCGAGTCAACGTTCGCATCTTTACGATGGAGAGTAGACCAATGCAAGTCTGGACAAAATTCGCGCAATCCCTAAGGGCCCTGATGGTTTTCCCGATGCTCCTTATTATTATTGTCACGATCACGTCGGCGCAGACTACCTCGGCTCCGCCGAATGCGCCCGAGGCACAAGCCATCTCCTCACCCTCGTGGAAGCCATTTGATGTGACCCAGTATCGCCATTTGAGGTCGCACTTTCCCAATCCCATCAGCCCTTACAGCGCTCGAGAGATTGCACCGCTGGACATGGCGAACTCACCCCGTATCGATCAACTCCTCCACGACGGCAAGCTTTACATCTCCATAAACGACGCGGTTGCCCTAGCGCTCGAAAACAACCTTGATATCGCGGTCTTTCGATACAACCTCAACATTGCTGACACCGACATTTGGAAAGCACTCGCCGGGTCAAGCATCTCTGGAGTGAATACTGGAATTGTCCAGAACACGCCCGCGGGACCGGTCGGGTTTGCAAGTGGCGGTGAAGCTGGATCGGGGGGCGTCGGCACCACGCAGGTTGGTCCTGGCCAAGGCGGAACGTCTGGCGGAGCCGGAGGGGCGGGATCCGGATTGAACGGCTTGGTGACCTCAACCTTTGGGAGCGGACCGCAAACCTCAAGTTATGATCCTGTCATCACGGGCGCCCTGCGCATGCAGCATCTCACCCTGGCCTGCAATACCGCGCTTTGCGGAAGCAATGACAATACAACTGGCGCCGATTTTACTTACAGCCAAGCATTTCACTGGGGCACAGAGATGGGCGTTACCTTTAACAATACTCGACTAGCCTCGAATAGCATTGACAACCTGCGCAATCCCGCCCTGGCATCCAGTTTTCAATTCAATTTGACACAACATCTCCTGCAGGGCTTCGGACGCGATGTGAATACGCGCTTCATTCAAATCGCGAAGAACAACCGTGAGCTTACAGACGTTGCGTTCCGGTTACAAGTCACAACTACCGTCGACCTTATCGAAAATATGTATTGGAACTTGGTATATGCGTATGAGAGCGTCAAAGTACAACAGCAACAGTTGTCCTTTGCTCAGCAAACATTGGACAACAACAAAGCGCAAGTCGAAATCGGCAGTTTAGCCCAGATCGAGGTAGTCCGGGCGCAAAGCGCTGTGGCAACCGCTCAGCAAGGACTGACGAGCGCGCTGACCAATCTGGAGCGAGCGCAGTTGCTTCTGAAGAATGCGATCAGCCGTTCTCTTGTCGACCCAGTTCTCGCGGACGCTGAGGTGATTCCTATCTCGACTTTAGAGATACCCGCCCAAGAACCGGTCATTCCGATTCAGGATCTGGTAAGAGAAGCATTTCAACATCGACCCGATGTTGAAGAAGCGCACATCAATCTGTCCAACAGCGATTTAAGCAAGAAAGCCGTCCGAAATTCTCTTTTGCCTTCACTGGACGTGTCTGCATTCTACGGAGGCTCAGGTTTGGGTGGAAATCAGAATATTCTCTCGATTTGCTTTACCACTCCGCAAGCCTGCGGCCTGAGAACGCCTCCCATCGCGGCGACTCCTATCTCTTACGGAGACACGCTGAGCCAACTCGTGAACTCTACCGCCCCCAATAAAGGAGTGGCACTGACTCTCAATATCCCTCTCCGCAACCGTGCAGCCCAGGCCACCCAGGTGCGCTCCGAGCTCGAATACAGGCAAGCCCAGTTGCAGATCCAACAATTGGAAAATCAAGTTCGCATCGAGGTCCGGAATGCGCAGTTCGACGTGCAGCAGAATCGGGCCTCCGTTTTCGCCGCGCAGGCGGCTGTCGACTTGGCGCGCCAGACTCTTGAAATCGAACAGAAGAAGTACAAGATCGGGGCATCGACCCAAATCATGGTCCTGCAGGACCAGACAGCACTGGCTCAAGCGCAGGCTACTCTGCTCGCTGGCCACGCAGCTTACAACCGTGCCGAAGTAGAACTCGACCGAGCAACAGGACTTCTTCTCGAGCATGCGGGCATAGGCATCGCTGATGCCGAACGTGGTCAAGTCAGTCATGGCGTGAACATTCCTCGCGTGAGCGCAGGACCTGCGTATCCGGATGCGGGGACAAATCCACAGCCCCACTAATATTAAGGATGCAGAGGTATTCGTTTAGGCCCGTATCTCCATCATCCCGGTTGGCATCGTAGCGTAAGATCACCCGACCACGAGCGTTCACCGGCTCAATGTGAAGTGTGAGAGAATCACCGCGACGCGCCCCGTTACTCAAGTGTGATCGGAGGAAACACAAGAACATGGCAGCGGAAGCTACCCCATTCGCGCACGGGTCGGTGGCGGACGTTTACGAATTCACCAACCCAATTGATCTTCCACAGATCGAGCGCTCTCGGCTTCTGGAACATGGAGCCGACGGAATCATTCTGGAGAGTAAAGGATCTACTCGCGAGTTCACTCGTTATGGCGCCACGTTTGTAGACGATCCCGACGAGGTGGGCCTGTTTCCGGGACAGATCGGGGTCGCAAAGTATCTCTACCCTCCCGCTTACACTGCCGTTGTCAGCGACGCCGTGCTAGTTGGATACAGAACGATATTGACGCCCAACAGACGGTTTTTCACCGATGAGGCCTATGCAGACCCATCGGTTTTTCAAATTCAGTTACAGAGAATTTCTAAAGCAGATGCCTTCGCCAATGAAGCAACGGGATTGCGACGAACCGATGTTGAGCGTTTTTTTCAGTTTGATCCCGGGCAAAGGCCGTCCCGACTTGTTGAAGGCAACGTTATAGTCCTGTGTTCAGACGAACCCTATAGTTACGGATCATTCCTCTTCCGTGTCGTACCTAAGGTACGGGCAATGCGCGATCTGGGTCTGATTGGAATGCCGTGCATCGCTTATGCGATTCAGAAACCATTCATGGATCTGCTCAACTTCTGCGGCATTCCTAAGGAGACGATCCAGTTACATGACGTCGAGGCGGTGACTCGGATTGACCGTGCGATCGTTCCTTGTTTGCGAGATCCGCACGCTTACCTTGATCCAGAAAGCTGCGAGGTTTACGCGGAATTGCGGGCGCGGTACGGCACACCTCAGTGCGGCCGGAAGTTATATATTTCGCGATTCGGTCTCAATCGGGCAGGATGGTCGACGCGCATTATGGCGAATGAAGCAGAGTTGATCGCACGGCTTCAGTCCATGGGCTTCGACATTATCGAACCTCAACACCTTCCCGTGTCAGAGCAGATCAAATTGTTCTCTTCAGCTTCACTCATCGTCGGGCCATCTGGGTCCGGCCTGTTCAACACCATGTTCTGCCATCCAGGCACCAAGGTGATCGATATTCAGTCGGAACCGCAGTGGATCTACAGCTACACAGGGATGTATGCATCTTTGCAATTGAACTACGGCATTTTCATAGGCAAGGCCGATCCCGGCGACACCAAGGAAGTTCATCGGCGGTGGACGGTGAATATCGATGCGTTGATAGACCGCGTGCAGTCCTTCATTGCTGAGTAAGTCGGTGAGTGAATTCGATCTTCTTAGAAAAATATTAGGAGGCAGCGGGGACGCGCTGCGAGACTGCGTTCCGTGAAATTCCGGTTTCCTTTCCGGTCCGACCCTGACTCAAGAGTCTCGCACTTGCTTGCTTCTCGTCGTAGAAACGTAGTAATTGGTCAACGGTTTGTTGAATCGTCGGCGGTTGCGGGAGGGCTGAGCACAGCCGTTTCCAGAGGTCGGGACTTTTGGCACACTCTTCCATTCGTGCTGCCAGATCAGCAGCATTGTTGACACGAAAGTGGATTCCGCTCACCCCGTGAGCAACCTTCTCCGCCATGCCGCCAATTCCGCTGCAGATTACGGGACGACCCGCGGCAAACGCCTCCTGGATGACCAGAGGTGAGTTTTCCCACCATATCGACGGTACGACCACCCAACCGTTCCGGCGCATGATACTAGTCACGTCCTGAGGCCGGTAAGGGCCGCAAACGCGAACTGTTTCTTCCAGCCCTTTCAGCGACTGCTCGATTTGGGTTTTGAAGTCATTTTCCGCGTATTGCATGGAGCCGTGTATCTCGATTCTGATCTCCTTCCGCAGTTTCTTTGGCAACAGCCGCGCTGCGTCCAACAAGACAAGGGTTCCCTTCCGGTGCGAGATCTGACCTAACGCGACAAACCTCTTGTGCTGGATATCGGTTGCGGTCTCGGCAGGAACGTTGCTAGGCGGTTGTCCGTTTTCGAGAACCTCCATCCTTTCCGGGGAAAGGCCCCAGGCGATGTAACGATCGCGCAAGAATTGACTTGGACAGATGAACAAGTCGGCCAGATTGAGAAACGACTTTACGAACATTTCTCGCATGAAAAAATCCTGCGGCGAAATATGGGGGAAGCACACGTGGCAATCGAGCGGAGCGGCTTTCTGACAGAGAGTTCCGTTGGATTTGAGCATCTGTCCTTGCGCATGGCAGATGGCCAGAAATTCATGCAGCGTCAAAACGATCGGAACCTTCGCATCATACTTGCGGACCTCGCGGATCAATTCGAGACCTAAATGCGCGTAGTGATGAAAGTGAACAACGGAGGGCCGAAAGCGCTCTAGTAACGACCGGAAATCTCGATAGACTACGTCCCGTTGCGGCTGCGAATGCCGAAAGTGGTTCACCCCCGGAGGGCTGAACAAAACTTCAAGTCCGTCTGCGGATCGCGCAAAGAATGGAGCACCTGCATGTTCCGGGGAGCGATCAACGCGACAGACCAGCATCGCTTCTATTCCGCGCTTTCGTAGCTCCTCCCAGTGAGAGTAGGCCGCAATCTCACCACCACCCAGACTGAAATCTGGATGGCCGTGGGAGATGATAAGGACACGAAGATTATTCATTCGTTTTTCCAGCACCTGATTGGACATTCTGAACACTTCCGTTGTGCATCCGCTCAATCACACCCGCCCAACGCCTATTATGGAGCCAGCAGTTGTACAGAGTAAGATTGGTGCGCCAGGTAACGTCATTCATCCGATTCTGCGACTGCCGCTCGAGGTGATAGAGCTCCACGTCTAGCGCAACATGGTTGCGTCGGCCTAAAGAACGGGCACGCAGACAGAGGTCGGAGTCCTCGAAATCGCCAATGATATAGTCCTCCGAAAGTCCTCCCAATTCGCGGTAAAGAGAAGCATCGATCAGCGCACAGGCGGCAGTCACACTCTCAACTTCACGAATGCCGTTCAGCCCCAGTGGGCTCTGGCCTTTTTGTGGGTGGTCATTTATCCAGAAGTCTCCCCACCCTGCATACTTCCGGAAGGCCATTCCAGCGTGCTGCACACTACCGTCCTCATAAAGCAACTTGGCCCCAACCAATCCTGGATTCTGCACAGAACGGTATGCGCGTAACAATTGTCCGACCCATCCCCGGCGCTTGGGCAGGACGTCCGAATTTAGAAGCAAAAGGTGTTTTCCGCGGGCAGTTTCGGCGCCGAAGTTGTTGGCCCCCGCAAAACCGAGATTTGCCCCTGCAAATTTCAGTATGAAAGGCACTTGATAGATTCCATACAAATGTGGGCATAAGGACCTGAACTCAAAAAACATCGTGGGGTCGTCAACCACATAGATCAACTCAAGATTCTGAAACTCGGGGTCATCAGCAAACAGCGCCATCTGGTACTCAGCAAAATCATGCCGCCCGTACAGCGGAACTATGAGTGAAACAGCAGGATCCGCACTCCCAGCTCCATAGCTGCTGGTGAAAAGGGTCTGTGACGGCTTACGCCTTGCAGCCCATGCAGCAGAAACCGCAGGCCCCACCTGCGTGTCCATCAAGGCCCGGACATCGCCCTGGTCGGCGCTAAAAAAAGTCAACAGAGACCGCACGGTCTGTATTGCTGAAGCAGTTCTAGCAGGAACTGCGACACTCATCCTGCTTACCTGTCCAGAATCGGATTCAACGGAAAGGTAGTAAGGCTCTTTGCCATTGGACAGCGGTACATAACAGCTGAAACCATGGAGATGCTCGACGGGATGGATCCCCTGGCCAGCTAAATATGAAGTGACATCTGTCCGAAAATGACGAAGCCAGTGTTTGCTAATCTCAAATTTTGCTGACCCGCAGTGGCAGATCACCCGTGCTGAAACATCCGGATCGGCATTGAACCAGCCGATTACAAAGATACCTTTGTCGGCAACCGGAATAACCTGATCGAGATAGAGAGCAAATCTCGGATTGGCATGCTGGATCGAAGTCGGAAGGCGCTCGATAGCTCCCTGCGCGACCAGCTCAAACAGCGCTGCCAAAGATTTCAGTTCAGTTGTCTCGTTGATGACATCCGCCAGACGCTCAATCAACGCGAGCACTGACTGCGGATCCATCGTGCTTAACAAGGACAACACTTCTCGGCGGACGTCAGTGTGGCTCAGGGGCCGGGTCAACTGAACGGTGTCCGTTCCGGTGGAGAACGTGAATCGGGCGTTGCAGTCATCTGCCTCCAACGCCTCTATTGGTTGCACGAGGATAAATCCCAAGTCACGAACAGGGTCCCGCTTCCGAGAAAATAGCGTGTCCGGAGCGATGTCCGGACGGGGAATTCTAATCGCGCGATCAAGCAACTCAAACCGCGAATCCCCAACCCGCAATCGAGCCTGCGTCAACTCTTTGAGGGGGTCGGACATCCAACCGGAAACAAACAGAATCCGCTCTTCAAGAACACTACATGCTTCAATGGAAAATCGCAGAGGTGGAGGAAGCGCAGGCAGATGCTCCGCTGCGATGGGAAGTCCTAGATTCAAACCGAACTGGACCAGACGCTTTGCCTCAACTTTCGGCAACAATGGCAAGAGACGTCCAATTGCTGCAACCCAGATCTCCTTGTCGGATGCGGGAAGGGTACCGTGTTCGGAGAGAGCCCAATCCGTTTCCGCTTTTTCACCCGAGTGAAGTGTAGTGCACAGTCGAACATGATCATGAGCTGTGACCTTGCGAGGAAGATCTACCAGCACGTAGAAGCCATGTTCGTCGTCCTTCATGTCCAAGAAAAAGTGCTGCGCTATGTCGGGACGACGTATCGTGATCGCCTGCGTCGCCAGGTCGATTTCAGTGTCCCCGATTTGGAGAGACGCACTCTGAACGGATTTGTTCAGCCCCAACACCCATCCATATGCGAAGAATTGATCATGCGCAATCCGTGCGAAATCAATCCGGGCAGCGGCAGCAGGTTCTGACCTGGCGGGAACGATCACAGAGGTCGCAATGTCTGCGGCTTTGGGAACCAACTCGGTCGATGTGCTGGCGGTCATCAGCGCTCCTCGTGGTAGCCGGCGCCGGAGGCTTCGGCAGGTTCTGCGTTGCTCTTGCAATAGCTTTCAAAAGGATCATTCCCCGAGTCGAGTACTTCGGGATGAGTTTGGCAATACTCAACAACGTCAAAGTCGGGCAGGGGGCTGAAGCGGCCGGTGCTTCGTTGACTCAGATAGTGCTGCAACGGACTTTGCCCCATCGAAATCCCATATGCGCCTCGATACCACTCGACATCAAACAACTGAGACGGCGACGCTCCCTCTTTCTCGCCACGCACCACGTAGTCGCAGAGCGGGTTTCGTTCAGCAGTGTGCACCTCGGGATAATTTGCGCAGAACCACTCCGGATCAAAGTAAAAATTCGGTCTGCGCCCCTCCTTCCAGCCGTAGTTGCAATAGTGCATCAAGGGATCGGCACCCGCAGACTCGACATCCGGGTACGCTTCGAGGTACCACTTGGCATCGAACAATCCGGAATGCTCCACAATCCGCTGTTCATTGAAATAATCCGCTGGGTCGATATGTTTCAACGTCCCCAGTCCCGGCACCGGGCCCGACGCGGTCCGCACGTCTAGCCAGTTTTTTACGATTTCAACCGAACTCCACAAGTAGTGCACTCCCCAGCCTTCCGTGACGTCTCTCGGCTTCAGGCCTCGACTCAGCTCTGCGCTCCGCGCAATTGGGTAATCCACGCCAAGTTGCTTGAAGTGAAGCAGCAGAACTTGTGGATGGGGTGGCCAAACGACATTTCCGGTCGGTTCCGCAGTGTGCCTGCCTGGACCAAAATTAGTCCCGGTGAGTTCTTTAGGATTAAAGATGCAGAGTCTGTCGTGACCGCTGGACCGTGTTCCCAGCGTGACGATCTCGCAAAGAGGTTTTTGTTCAATAGGAAAACTGTCGGAGACCATCTCGTATCCGGTTGATCGCACCGCAGTGATTCCCTGGTCTCGACATTCCTCCAGGTATTGGGTCAAGCGTGGGTGAAAGATGTGCTCGTCGATATCTGTAATGATCACCCAATCGGCGTCACTATTGCGCCACATGGTATCGCCGAGCCGACATTCCTCCTCAACGAAAGAATCTCCGGGAACATCAAAGTGAGTAATTTCGACCCTTCCATGATTGTCGAGCAGAGAAATGGAGCCATCGGTCGACCCATTGTCGTAAACGAAGTAGCGATCGACGATAGAATCGTAGTGTCGAAAGAAATAAGGGAGCGTCCGCGCGTCATTCCAACAGAGGCAATACAGATCGATTCTTTGTGACCCTGGCATCTCGCTCACTTAACTCCGAATTATCTTCTGCAACTCAGAACGCCCGTGGTGCGGTGATCAAAACCCTTTAATCGTGAACTAACAAAGCATGCGCACTGGCGTGACCTTGCGCCGAAGCCTTCTCCAGCCAAAAGCGGGCTTCCATGGAATTCCGGCGCACACCCTGACCTTTCTTATAGCAACGGCCGAGTTGATACTCCGCTTCCGCATCTCCCTGATCGGCAGCGGCTCGCAGCCAACGCGTCGCAGCGACCGAATTGGCATCGCACCCGCGACCCTCCAGATAACACTGCGCCACATTTCGTTGGGCCAACGCGTCACCGGCTGACGCGGCTGCGAGCCAAAGCCCAAATATCTCTTCAAATGTTTCGTCCGTCGGTGGTGCATATTTGGCAAGAGCCTCAGCGAGGAGGAGCTGAGCTCCAACGTGATTCTGGGCCGCAGCTTTGCGGTACCACGTTTCGGCAGCTTCCATATCCGGAGCAGCCGTCAATCCTAGACGGCAGCAATCCCCCATCCACGCTTGCGCGTAGGGATCGCCCGCATCGGCCGCTTTTGCGAACCACCGGCGCGCTGCTTCCGCATCTGGGTCGCCGTGCAGTCCGCTGGCAAGCAGCCTTCCCAGCGCAGCCTGGGCCTCAACGTCGCCTTCGCGTGCACTTATCTCCAGACGCGACACCGCCAGCTCACCGTCAAACGGAATACTCTTTCCCTCGAGGTGCCAATTCGTCAGAAGGGTCGCCACCGAGGCGCTGCCCAGTTCAGCCGCTTTTGCGAGGAACTTCGCAGCTCGCTGCGGATCGGAGGGGAAGTGCTCGTCGTTGGAATAGAGATTGAAAAGGGCTTCGGCTGCGAGCACGCTTCCCTCTGCTGCGGCCGCCTCGAGCATTTCAAGGCCGCGGAAAGGATCGCTCTCGCCCGCCTTGCCCTCAATCAGAAGAAACGCGAGATTGTATCGAGCGAGTAAGTGTTTGGCCTCAGCAGCACGGGAAAACCAGGATGCGGCTTCCTTGTAGTCAGGAATAGCGTCGCCATCATCGGCATACAGCAGTCCTAGCTGGAAGGCGGCATCAGCACTGCCGAGTTCGGCTGCCTTCCGGTACCAGTGCGTTGCCCGTTCCCGATCCCGTGCGACACCCAGTCCGTGGCGATACAGCGAGCCGAGATTGTGGTGGGCATCGGCGCTTCCCAGTTCCGCTGCACGATTCAGCCAATTGGCAGCAGTCTGGAAGTCCTGCTCGACAGAGACGCCATCCACATACAAAGAGGCAAGGGCGGTGAACGCCTCCGGGCGAGTCTGGTCTTTGCCAAGTTCCAACCAGCGTGCCGCCTCCTCAGGATTTCTTGCCACACCATGGCCAGCGAGGTAAAGTTCGCCGAGTGCTGCAGCCGCTCCAGTGTGTCCTGCCTCTGCAGCATTTCTGAACCAGGTTGCGGCCTCGACACCTTCATCACCCTCTCGCTCCAAGAGCAATCTGGCCAGAACGTACGTCGCCTGTTGGTGGCCGCGTCCGGCAGCACGTCGCAACATGCTTTCCGCAGTCGAGAGATCTTTGTTGACGCCTTCACCGCACCACAGCGTTACGCCAAGCAAGTACATTGCTTCAACATGCTCTTGCGCGACTGCAGATTTCAGCAGCTCGACCGCCGCATCCGGATTCCTTGGCAGTCCCTCATCTTGCAATATCATCTTCGCGAGCCAGTATTGCGCGACTGCATTGCCTGTTTCGGAGGCCTTACGCAGCCATTCGACGGCACGCGGATAGTCGGGAGGCGTACCGTAGGAGCCCGCGTAAAGCATCCCCAAACCGACCTGACCTGCGGAATCGCCTTGCGCAGCCGCCGCCAAGAACCAATGCTCACCTTCAGCAACATCACGTTCAACGCCCAGTCCCAAGGCGAGTTGGTGACCATAGCGCGCTTGCGCCTCGGCAACCCCGCTCGCTGCCGCCAAACGATTCCATTTCGCCGCCCGAGCAAAATCCTTGGCAACTGAGAATCCGTGCGGAAAAAGTTTTTCCAACATTGTTCCGGAAGGAAGCTGACCTCTCGCCACTGATTCGTACTCTTCGGCGGTCAGTGTGGCGGCACTCGGAGGGTCGATGAAATAGATCAGACCTAGACGTGTCTGTGACGGCACATGCCCCTGCTCAGCGGCGACGGTATACCAGTGAACCGCATCAGCGAGGTTCTGAATTACACCCTCAGCTTGCTCGTACAATTGGCCTAAACGGTACTGGGCCCCCGCGTTACCGTGGTCAGCCATCTCGCGAAGGCGGTCATAGGCTGGATAAGACCAGCCTTCCGCAAGCTCCGCCTCGATTGCGGCAAGGCGCTCCTCAGGAGTACGCCGCCGCCATCGATCGAACATTTTTCGCAAGTTTTCCATTTCTCATTGCTCTCACAAGCACATCACGGCTCATGCATCGCTTCCGCACCGGATCTAAGGGCTCCGCCGAGCAGATACCACATGATCGTCCGCCGTCCCACAATGATGTCGGCCTGCAAAGTCATCCCTGGTACGAGTCGAACATGGTTCGGAACATCGTGTAAGTGAAGAGTCTTGATCGTGATGCGGGTTTCGAAGTATGGGGAGCGCGTCTGATTGTCGATGTTCTTTGTTACCGTGTCCTGACCTGAGGCTTGCGTGAACGCGTCTTCGCTAATCGTTTTGACCACACCTTCGGCACTTCCATGCTCAAGAAACTTATAGGTGTCAAACTTGATGGTGACCGGATCTCCCACTTTAACGAACCCGCTTTCGTAAGCATCGATCTGAGCATCTACTTCGATCGGCGCATCCACGGGCATCAGGCTGAAAAGCGGCTCGGCATCCATCGCCACTCCACCGGCGGACAATTCCGGAATCTTGAGCACAACCGCATCCATGGGTGCTTTCATATCATTAAGCTCGTTCAGCTTCAAAGACTTGGTGTACTGGTCCTGAGCCTGGGCGAGAAGATCTTTATCCCCAACGAGACTACTGAGATTGTCAGAGTGCCACTTCTTGATGAAGACAGTGCGTTGCTCTTTCAGAGATTCCAATGTGTGCTCAGTAGAGACCAAGGTGTTTTGTTCCAAAGCCAGTTGCCGCCGCGATTCAAGCTTCTGATCCTGCACCTGAATCAACTGCAAATGAGTCGCTGCACCCGCTGCCACCAGCTTGGTATACATATCTTCGGTCTCGGTGGCTATTTTGTAGCGAGATTGATAGTCGGCGATGTTCTGTCGCAGACCCGTGATCTGTGCTGCGAGACTATTAATGCGCTGATCGAAGTCGCTCACGCCAGAGGTGTATTCGGTGTTGCGCTGTTTCCAGATCGATGACTGCAAGAGGTCGTAGGGTTTCGAAGGATCGGGAACAAATTCCTTACCTTCTTCCTCCGCTTCCATCCTCCGGCGGCGCGCATCAAGATCCGCCACTTTTTGCTGCATCTGGAGAAGGTCCGCCTGTACGAATGTCGGGTCGCAAGTAGCCAGCACTTGTCCTTTTCTTACTACCTGACCAACGGACACGAGAACGCGACTAATAATCGCCTTTTCTAATGGCTGAACCGTGATGGCTCCTTCAACGGGTACAAGCCGCCCAGGCGCCGTAACAATGCGATCGAGCTTCACCACAGAAATAACACCGATGATGAAGACAATCATCCCCGCCAGAACATAGAGGACGCCACGTTCTTTCCATGCCTCTCGCCTGGCCAGCACCTCAGCAGTTGCGGACTCGAAGGTGCGGACCGCAGCCTCGGTCGGACTAGTCGGCTTGGATTGACTGGATTTCACTAACTGCATCCTGCCCCTCTATCTGCCAGTGGCGGTTCTGCTGTGTCCACAGCGATTGGTAGATATCACAACTCCCCAAGAGCTCTTGATGGTGCCCGACGGCGTAGAACTTGCCCCTCTCAAGCACCAAAATCGCGTCGGCCATTGCCAGCATAGAGAGGCGATGAGAAATAATGATGACGGTTCTTCCGTGCGCAATACGCATCAAGTTCGCATTGACGATGGCTTCACTCTCGGCGTCGAGGGCACTGGTGGCTTCGTCAAGAATCAGAATCGGCGGATCCACCAGAAGAGCGCGAGCGATCGCAAGCCGTTGTCGCTGTCCACCCGAGAAATTTGCCGCGCCCTCTTCGACGACAGTGTCATAGCCATTCGGCAGTCGTTCGATGAATTCCTCGGCGCCTGCCAGTTGTGCCGCTCGTACGACTCTGTCGAAACTGGCCCGCGGACGCGCTGCAGCGATGTTGTCCCGGATCGTGCACTTAAATAGAAAGTTCTCCTGTGGCACAACGCCGATGTTGTAACGAAGGTGATCGAGATCAATCTCGCGCAGATCCATTCCATCGATCTTGATCATGCCCTCATAGTCGCGATTGAGACCTTGCAGCAATCGTGTAACCGTGGTTTTCCCAGAACCGCTTCTCCCCATGACGCCGAAAATCGTGCCCTTGGGGATTTCGAATGAGACCCCGTTTAGTGCATAAGGAGCTCCGGCACTGTAGCGGAACCGCACATCTTCAAAGACAACTCGTCCGGAGATCGGCAACTTTAGACCCGTACCGGAACGCCCATCTTCCGGCGGAACGTTCATGACCGACGCCACCTCAGCTAAGGCGCCGCGCGCCTGCTCAAAGCTATGGAGAGCATTCGCCATCTGCACGATAGGCTGCGCTACCCGGCCAGCGAGAATCGCAAAAGCAACCACCGAGCCCATAGTCGCGTTGTTATCCGTCAAAGCCATGTAGCAGCCGAAGAAAAAACTGCCGCTGTAAATGAAGCGCTCCAAGGGAGTGACCATCGATTGTGGAATATTGGCAATCCGGTCGAACTCCTGATGTGCTTCGATCACGTTTGCAACCCGCTCGTCGCGCTGCTTGCGCTTCATGCCATCAAGCGATAACGACTTGACCGTCTTTATGCCATAGATGGTTTCCACCTGATGCCAAGCCATTGCCTGTTCAGCGTCCACCACTTTTCCGTAGAGCCGGCTGAGCGTTGGCAAGAACAGGATGTAAACAGCCAGAATGGCAAGCGCCAAAACAACCACCATGATTGCCAGCTTCCAATTCAAAAGAAAGAGCGCCGGCACCAGCACTAAGAACGTCAAGCTATCCAGAAGCGTGCCGAACAATTCCTGAACCAGAAACTGCCGGATATGCCAAACCTGGCTGATTTTGGCATTGATCAATCCCGTTGGAAGTCGCTCGAAGAACGACATCGGCAGATTCAGTAATTTGTCGAAGATGTACAGGTTGATGCGAGCGTCGATCCGTGACGTGGTGACCCAGATCAGATAGCGTCGGAGATATCCAAACGCCGTTTCGAATCCGATCATAATCACTACGACCACTCCCAACACATTCAAGGTTGAGACGCTGTGATTGACCAGCACGCGGTCAATCAGAACCATGAAAGTGATCGCAGGTAAAAGACCCAACAGGCTCATCAGAACGGCGGCAATGCTGATGTCGCGAAATAGCCGCCGCTCCATCAGAATCTGGTCGAACAACCAGCGGAACCCGAAAGGCCGCTCCGCACCAACTACCCGCCAGCGAAGTTGCAGCAGCAGTACTTCTCCGGACCAGAATTCGAACAAGCGGGGCTCATCGTAGAGCGCGGTGACGCTGCGTTCGGTTTCAAATTCCTCGACCAAAGCGAAGCTGGCGCCCTTCGCTTGTTGTACTCGAGTGATCAGAGCCGCTTTGCCGTTCGGAAGCAGCAAGATCGCTGGTACTGACCGGGCAAGTCTGCCTAGCTCTCCGCGTTTGATGCGCATCAACTTGCCGCGAAGACCAGCTTCGCTGGCCATTTTGATTAGGGCCGCGGTGCTAGGTTCGGCGCTATCGAACGGGTGCGCGCGGGTGATCTGCTGAGGAGTAAGGGTCAGACCATAGTGTGCAGCAACGCGCACTAGAGCACGGACAGCGGTGCTGTCGTGCTTCTGGCCGACTTCGACCGGCGCGGTTGACTCTGACATCTCTATCCTCCGGCAAACCTCTGCCACGCTCTTTCACCGGATTGGCTGTCTCGATTGGGGAAACTGCTTGGACCCTGTTTTGGGGCGCTACTCGACCTGGGGTTTTATGTGTTTGTTGATCTAATTCGTCAGGGGAACCCCGGGCGCATTTGAAGAGGAGATTCTTCCCTTCTTGCGCCTAAGTTGGACCGTATTATACACGGTAATAGCTTGTGCCTTTCAGATAGTTACAAACTGTTGACAAATAACCGGATGATTAACGCGACTCATGCGGCGGAGAGAAATTCATAATGCTATCCTCCTAATCCGCGTCTCACAGAAGGGATCCTTAATCCACTACCACGTTTGCGGCAAACTTTGTGGGCTGGCTGATGAGGCGTTGACGGCAGATGTCATCGTAAGAACTCGTAATATAGTTTGAGATCGTTTTTGCCCTTGCCTTGAAAGAATTAGCCTCCGCGATGGCTTGCGCTTCTGCCCCTTCGCGCGCGATTGTACCCGTCAGGCCCTCCGCGATTAGAAACTTCAACTCATCCAAGGATCTGTACTGCTTTACCAGAGGACCGAATAGATCGGACACACCCTCAACAGGGTCGCTGACGACATATGCGCCTACGGCCACACAATCGAATAATCGATTTGAAATGAAACCGTGTTCACCCATGGTCTCCCAATGGTCGTTCAATACGACGCGCGCTTTGGCATAGGTCTCGGGCAAATCCACATGTGGAACGCTTTGTTGCAGAATGTACTGTTTCGGCACAAGTTCGTTCCATCCAGATCCGATGATAGTTAGTGGAACATTGATGGCAATTGCATCACGGACGATCGGTCGAAGAACACTCCGAGAATTGCCTACAAAAAGCACGTCGAACTCCTTGGGATGCTGGTGGCCGTTTTGCCGGAATGTCGTCGTATCTACGCATTGCAAGAGTACTTCAACGTTCTTTAATCCTAATTTCTCGAGAGTCGCGAAATGCTTTCGGGATGCAACATAGACGCGATCATATTGTCGCAATTCGCTGACGCTGACGGTATCCGGGTGGCTGATTAACCAGCAGATGTTGATTTGATCGGGAGTTGGCGTGTATTGGCTGAGACCACGCAAACAGATAACGACATCGTCGCGCAACCGGTTTACACTGTTCCACTCACGCAAGAAATCCAGTCGCACGCTGTGTCCCAACGCCCGCAGCTCTTTTGCGAGAGACTGAGCAAAATGAAAGTCACCCCACAAATGGGCTTCATTCTCGCTCGGACAGGGAACCTTGATCGCAATGCGGAACATCTTAGACAGCCCGGTCCTCAGCACTGAGACGAACTGTTTTGCACGGTGTGCGTAGGTATGCTCCTTCTGAACAATATCCTGGAGAGCCTTGAGCGTCGCGATGCGTTCGTCCTCGTTGGAGCAAAACCGGTGCAGGAGCTCTTCAAGTTCTTCCCGGCTTTGATATGACGGCAATTTGCCCTCAAAGGCGTCGCGAGATGCCTCAGCACTGTTGGTGATTGGCAGGGCTCCAGCCGAGATTGCGTCGAACACGCGGCTGTTCACGGATCCCCATTCCTTCGTGACGGTGTTGGCATCGTCGATGACGACTCGAGCCCGTCGATAAATTCCTGGAAGCTGATCGTAATTGACAAATCCCTTCGCATAGGGAGCCAGAGACTCCACAGTTTCCCAACCCGCTCCGTAGATTTCGCAGGAGTAAGGCAGGGCCGCCGGCTCTAGAAAATACATCAGGTCGCGGGAGTGTCCCCAAAAACTGCCCGTGAACACGTAATCCACGGTTTTTGTAACTGCCGGCTCCGGGGAAAATCGTTGAGAACAGGTCGCAATACGAAAGACCTCTGCCGGATGGCCAAGTGACGTCCGCATAGCCTCGGCCCCTCTCGTCGAAGACGACAATAAGAAGTCGAACTCGTGGCGACGTGGTTTCATCCATTCGCTAAACCAGTTCCGAGCCCACCCTACCGTCACCAAATTCTGCTTTGGGTGCTTGATCAACGAAAGATCATAGTTGTGAGTCATTGCGACCAAAATATCGATGTCTTTCAGGTCGTACCAGTTCTGTTTTTCCTCGAGGAAGACGATCTTGGCATCCACCTCCTGCGCCACTTCACGAGCCAATTCATATGCGGTATAGAAATCTCCGGCTAAGGTGGTAGCCCCGGCTTCGGAAACGGCAAATCCGACTATTGGTTTGGTAGCGGTCCAATACTCATGATCGGTGAGTACGCTGGAACGGAGGATCCTTCGGACTGCCAGCCCGAACCGTCCAGAAAGCAGCGCGCTGTTACGCTGCATCGGGGCTCCTCCCCATAGTCCAGTTTTCTTGCGACTGTAACCGCGAGAGTGCCCCACCTCGGTAGTAGCAACCACTGCAACTGATTTTCGAAGGTTCAGCTTCATCTGCAAACACAGGTCAATATCTTCATAGCCGTAAAAATAACCTTCGAAGAAACCCCCGAGCTTGAGGAAGTCTTCTCGCTTTATGCCCAAAAAGGCGCCTGTCGCGGCCGGCGCCTTGAAGTTCTCGCTCTGGATCTGCTCAAAAATAGGAAGATAGCGAGCTTCGACGGGATGGACAACGCGGTCGTACTTCGCAGTGTTGTAAAAGACGCCGAGATGCTGGATGAGCCTCGGACCGTAGTCCCCCGGTCTGCCGTCGTCCAGGAGCTTGACTCCCGCAATACCTACATCCTCACGGCTCAGAACATCCATGAAGGAGGGGAGAGCATCCTTGGTGAAGAAAATGTCGTTATTGCAAAAAACTAAGTATTCGGCCTGAGTGTGCTGCGCTGCGAAGTTATTTGAGTCGGAAAAGGAATAGTTCTCGCCACGATCGAAGCTTGTGATTGGAATACCTGAAGCCCGCCATTTTTCGAGAATCGATTTCGAATCGTCCGTAGAACCGTGATCCACCACCAGGTATTCAAAGTTCGAATAAGTATTGTGTTCAGCGAAGGTTCGAAAGTGGCGTTCCAGCAGCCCTGCGCCATTTCTATTCAGAACGATTAGCGCAAGGGACGGGACATGATCGCTCGGATCCTTACGAGGCGAAAGCATCCATTGATCAATCAAGGCATGATTGTCGCCTCGCCCAGGTGAGAGCAGAGACTTGCTAAAGCTTGGCTCAATCGTCTTGGTCCCGTTGGAGAGGATCCGACCGGTCTTTCTCACGGCGACGGCAACATTCAGAACTTTTCCTAACCGCATTTGGGGGGTTATTTCAAAGTGGAAGCCCGCGAAGCCACTACATTCATACTTGACCGCGATATCCGATCTGAACCGATCCGTTTCCGTAGTAGCCACCATGAAATTGTTGATCAACAAGTCGAGAACGACGGGTTGATCCTTGTCCTGAAGATCGACCGCCCAGCCGAGAATTTCTTCGTCGCTGATCTTGTCGCAGATGCCGACGACTAGATCTTCAGAATTGGTGTGCGAGCTGTCTTCGAGCAGGACAGGCCCAACTGTCGGGGTGCTGACAGGCAGCGTGCTTGTCAAGGCTGGGCTTGGCTTCCTCGAATTGATCAACGAGTCCGACGCAGGCAGCCGGATGTCAGTTCCCGCTACGAGAACTTCGACTGTATCGACGACCACCTTGTGAGTGATAGAGCGAGGGAACGATCCTGTGAAGGCATGATTTCCCAGACCAATGCGACTCTTCGCAAGGTCGTCTCGAGTGCGATCCGCGACGAGCGAACCCAGAACACGATCTTCAGTGCGCACTTCCACTTTAACGGCTTGCAAAGCGCGACCTAAGTCGTGCACCCATCCTTCCAGTTCAAGGCCTTCGGAACTGAAGGAGATCCTGTCGACAAACCCGACATAACGCTTCGCGAGATCAACCGTGGCTTGGTCAAGAACCGTATCGCCCTGCATCAATTTCACGTCAACGATTTGCGGGCTTACCGTAGGCAACGGCAAAGGCACCCAAATTCCACAAGGCGTGCGCGGAGAGTTGCGATCGAATCGGAGATGTTCCAGGCGACGCGGAAGTCCCGACCAGTGAAGCTTACCGTCGACGAGAACGGTGACGCTCGAGGGTCCGCTGCCGCTCTGATCCTCGATCCACGCGCGGATAAAGCTAAAATCTTCGACCTGCAAACCTGCTTGCAACATAACTAAGGCGGGGACATGATATCATTCTCCGCACCGCTGATCTGGGGCGGTTTGAAAAAGGTTTGTAATTTCTTCCGCCAATCCAGAAAGGTTCGAGTTAGTCGCCCCCCTGCAACAACTTCAAATTGCCCGCCGGGTTTATTAGGGCGGGCGTGCCTTTGGCTTAGTGCATGAAACACCCTCTTGCTGTCTGTGCAATCGTCAAGAACGAGTGCGACTACTTACTCGAGTGGATCGCGTACCACCGCGTGGTTGGCGCAGATCATTTCCTGATCTACAACAACAGTGGTGAGGATGATGATGGCACTACAAATCTGCTCAGACAATTGCACGGAACCTCAGGGATTGAAGTAGTTCAATGGCCTGATCGTTCAAGCTGGCCGTTGCCCCATGAAACCTACTTGCGCCCGCAAATCCCTGCGTATTGGGACGGACTCGAGCGACTTCGCAACAAAGCAGAATGGGTCGCATTCATCGATGCGGATGAGTTTCTCTTGCCGATGAAGGGGAACTCTCTTCCTGAGACGCTCCAGCTTTATCGCAATTTTGGTGGGGTGGCCGTGAATTGGCGCATGTTCGGCTTCTCAGGAGAAGACAAAAAAAGGAATCTTCCAGTTTGTCGGCGCTTTACCAGGGCGGCATCGGCTGCATCCATAGTAAATCAGCATGTAAAGTGCATTGTCAGGCCGGAACTAATTCGGGAAGTAGGAATCCATCGTCCGTTTCTTAACGGCGGCATACTCGTGGACGAGCACGGCCGCGAACTAAAACACCCGTATGGGTTCCGCTATCCAGTTTCTTATGACATTCTTCGCATCAATCACTATTACACCAAGTCTCGCGAAGAATGGCTCGCTAAGGTCGAACGCGGGCGGGCGTCACATCCGCGGAAAAGGAATGAGAGCAGCATAACGCACAAGCATTTCAGCGATGAACAGGACGAGTGCATCTTGAGGTTTTGTGAAGCAACGCTGCGAAGCATGCATAGGCTTGCGGAATCAGCCGGCATTGTGAATTACCCGTCCTTAGTTGAAGGCGAACGCGAAACGGCCAGCAGTTATGCTGCCCGGCTCGGCGAGAAGAAAGAATCCGGGGCTCTTCAGTTCGACAAGAGAGAGGATTCACAAACGAAGCGGGACCCAACATCGGACCGCGTGCGTGCTTCCGGCCCCGTCCTGGACGTTCATTTGATCGGCGGCTACGCCAACCGAATGATGCAATATCTGGTTGCCCTTCGGATTGCGGCGGGCGTCGATGGCTGCCAGATTTCAAACGCGATTCTGCCGGACTGGGGCATCGAGCACGCACTTTTGCCTGGGGCGCTAGGCTCCGAAATCATTCCGTCGAGGTCTCGACAGCAACTCGATATCCCAGCCATCACGAAAAACCTGTCAGGTTGTGGACGCGGCACCTTTCAGTCCGCTGTGCAGTGGCTTTCAAATTTCCCCGATCTTGATTTCTCCAGAAACGTATTCCCGCCGGATGAAAGTGTTTATCCAGGATTTGGGTCGGAGTACTTAGTGTGCAACGTGAGGGGAGGAGAGATTCTCGACGGCAGTCAACCACACCGTGTGCTGCTACCGGTTGAGTTTTACGCTGAACTGGCTCAGACCTTGGGATTAAAGTTGGTGTTCATGGGGCAGATCGACAAGAACGTTTATTGCGGCGCCCTGAGAAGCCGTTTTAACGACGCGGTTTTTCTTCCGAGTCGTGGAGCGTTGGCCGACTTCCAGACTCTTCGAAATTCCAAGAATCTGGTTTTGTCAGTTAGCGCCTTCTCGTGGCTCGCCGGCTGGCTGTCAACGGCCGACCGGATCGTGCTACCCATCAGCGGGATGTTTCATCCCCTTCAGGAAGCTCACATTGATCTGCTCCCGGTTGAGGATGAGCGCTATTCGTTTTATCTCTTTCCCATCAATTTCGCTGTTCCCGTGGCGCGTTTCGCGCAGGCGCACCGCGCCCTTGTGGGCAACTGGCGATTGGGGACTCGAGAAATCATTCGCGGTCTGAGGACTCCACGGCAACCAAGGCGGCTCGAACCATTCGTATCCTGCTTTGATGAAGGCTACTATCTGCGTACCTACACGGATATCGCCTCGGCGGTGAGCGCCGGGAACCTGCAGAACGGGCGGGAGCACTATGTAAACTGCGGCTTCCGGGAGGGCCGCAATGCTTTCGCATTCGATCAGTTCTGGTACAGCATGACCTATCCTGCGGCTGCGATCGAGGTTGGCCACGGTGAGTTTGCAGACCTCAGGCATCACTACGTGGAAGTCGGGGCGCAGCGCGGATACAAGCCGGTTCCCGATGCAAACTAGAAAGTGCATGGTTTCGAGTCAATGCCAGTCATCCCAACATCTGATGCAGATGCTATTCACCGTGAGCCGCTGGCGAAGACTAATGAAAGAGTTTTGATGAACGCTCGTACGCTGATCGTCAAGGGCCGAGATACCGAAACCAGAACGTTTGAACTCTCAAATCCCTCAATTGGTGAATTGCGGGAATGTTCCGTTTTTCTGAGCAAAGAGGGTATTGCGTATGACGATTCTTCGACGGCTCTTGCCTTCAGCTTCTTGTCGATGCCCAAACAACACTTCGAGGCGGAATTTAGAATATCCGCTCAAGAGATTGTTGAGTCTCGCAGGGACGGAAGAATCGAGCATCACGATGGCATTTCGGTCCCGGCCCTTGTTCCCGGTTTTTGGAATTACTATCACCTGCTGATTGACTGCCTGCCTAGAATCTTGCTTTCTCTCGACGTCGATCCGCGCGCTCGCATTCTTGTGACGGAGTTTCAGGCGGCCAGGCTTCGGCGAGTTCCGGGCGAACTCTTGCTTCAGATCGCTGATATATTCAGCTTCAAGGAGAATCTGGAAGTCATTCAGGGCGACCTACTACATCTCAAGCGGGCGATCGTACCGACAGTAGCTGTCCGTTTCATAGGCCCGACGCTTCGGATCTTTCAGAACATTGCGGCGCAAGTTAGAACCGATGCTCGTCGCCGAGTGTACGTTTCAAGAAGGCTCGCGACCGCGCGGCGTGTGCTCAATGAAGAGCAAGTAGTCGATACGGTTCGCAGCTTCGGGTTCGAAACGGTGTGCCTCGAAGAACTACCACTACGCGAACAGATCAGATTATTCCGCGAAGCGGAAGCCGTCATCGGACCACATGGCGCCGGATTGGCAAATATCGTGTTCTCTCGACTCGGAACAAATCTCGTTGAATTTCTACATGACCGTGGCCTGTACAAAGTCCCGATCTTTTCTGAGTTGAGCGCCTTGATCAAAGGCAAACACATTGTTCTCTCCTCTAAATCTGAACCGAATCCGCAACACCCAGGCCACGCAGGCAATATGGACATGACCGTCGATTGCGCTGGGTTAAGGACCGTTCTTGAGGGACTCAATCTCGATTCGTCTTGATGTTAGGACAAACAGATTCCTGTATCTCTCGTCGTAGCCTGGCAATTTTCGTTTCCCGCATCACGTTCTAGATTGGCGACACCCAAGCCATCGGGGCGGGCGATTTGGAGGTTCGTGTGTCCATCCTGACGCAACAATTTCAATCCAATTCATCTCGACGCCTTTCATTGCTGACCGTGCTTATCTTCAGCATTTTGTTGAGCCCACAGCGTACTTGGGCTCAGGCGGGACGCGTGGTGGGGCACATCGATCACATCACGTTCGATGGAATCCATCCGACGATTGCCGGTTGGGCATGCCAACAAGGCGAAAGTAACTCGATCGAGGTTCAGGTTTACGCCGATGACAAGTTACTGGTCGCGGGCAAGGCGGACCACAACAACGAACCTGCTGTAACTCAAGCGTGCCGTGATCAAGGCGGCAAGCATCGCTTTCAAATTCAACTGCCGTCTGAACCCTTCACCGGGGCGGAAAAGACTCTTGCTGTCCGCGGTATTCCGGTCAGGGGGGGCGCAGACAGTACCGCGGTTTCCGGTTCGGGCACAACGCGATTCCGAATTCCCAGCGCCAGTACAGTTCCCACTCGCAACGAAGCTTCTGCACCAGGCCTTTCGGGTTCGTATGTAAGCTCGTCCACATACCCTCGAGTCTTCAATACGCCCGGCGAATTGGAAGCGCTTGTACGACGCATCAACACTCCCGGTACATATTCGGCAAGCCGATTCAATCAACTCGCGTCCCAGGTTGAAAAAGACATGTCCTCCGGCAAGAATTGGAGCGCGGCATACTCAGGATGTAACTCGGATACCTACAACTACGCATTCTCTTACGAGCCCCAAACCATTGAGAACGAGGATCACACCGGTAAAGTCCGCGCGGAACTGCGGCTAGGTGCGAATGCAAAGCCCCCCGGCGGAGCGGCAGTGGTGGCTTCGCGGGATGCTCTCTACGCCGCACTGGTGAAAGCCGGCGCGAAGCTTCCGAAAGGAGCACCCAATCCGGATCAAGCCGCTGCTCTGGCCAAAGAAGTTCTTCTCGCGTGGAGCGCACACGGTTTTCGTGACAGCCAGGGACGCATACTCAGCACCGCAAACCAGTTTTGTGATGGAGATGGAAAGTTCAACGAAGCAGCATCGGTTGGCGCAGGGTTGGTTGTTTCGCGTGGAATCATCTATTACGTGCAGGCTCAAGACTTGCTGACATATCGGGGCGACCTCAACGCGGCAGAACAGAAGCAGACCAATGCGTTCGACACCGCCATCTTCGACCTGCTTTTGAACGCTTTGAATTATAGTTTCTCCGAGCACCATGCCTGGGATTGCGACCACTATAGCAACCATCCAGCGAACCAGTTGGTCGGACTATTGGCCTTAGCTCGCATTCTCGACAATCGAGAAGCATTTGAAACCATTCTCTCTGGCAAAGGCTCAACGATCCGCGTGACCTTGCCATGGGTGGTGTTTTTTCAGCGGGCGATTTACGGCGAGAAAGACACTCCCAATGCCTGTTATCCCAACAAGGGCGCCGACGGTTCTAGCAGCAGACCTTTTTTCCAAACATCGACTGTAGCTCCAGGCGAAATTGATGACCGATATCGAAATGCCGACCCAGGGAAGGGCATTGGATATCCCATGTTCACTCTCGAGCGTCTTTATGACGCCGCAGAGATCATGCGCAATGCCGGCTACGATCCCTATGGGTATCGAGGTTCCCACAACCAGTCGATCGAAATGGCAACCAGCTACTATGCGTGCTTCGCAAAAAATGCTGGGTTCTTTAAGGTTGTGAGTGCCCAGAATTCTGGATCCTGTGCGGATGCCACGCAGTACTATGGAAAAATTGTGAATGGCGTTGATCGACTGATGCTGATCGGCGCGCTGCGCTTCCCTGAGAATGCTTCGATTGGCAGCGTAGAAAGCGCTGCTAAAACGGCCGCGACATCTGGACCCTTTTCGCTGGACTCGATCCTTTTCGGTCGCTGGCGAGACTAGTCAGGCACCCAAGTTGATTGTGCGCTTCTTTAGGCCAACTAGGGCCAGTATCAGAACTTGAGGTGGTATTAATTACTCTGGTTGAAGCTGCCTTTGGGTGCACATGTCCACAAGAATAGTCTCTTCTAATCAAAAGGCCGCCGATTGGACTCAGACAATTCCGCATGAGACTAGAACATGAATGGCAACAGACTATCCATCGCAGACTGTAGCCTCCGCAGAGTCGCGATCGAGGAAAGCGTTCCCATTCCCGGCAGATCGAATTTTGAAATTGGACCGACACTACGCGCCATCGATTCCCGCGGCCGCTTTTCCCCCGCGCCGCGAACCGCATCAATCGAATATTTCCAGGTCGAGAATGTAGTCTTTGATGGACAAACGGGTGCAGTTTTCAAGAATGGTATTCACATCTCCGAAACGCGTTATAGCACGCAACCATCGCACACGTTCAACGTCGACCCTAGCCGCGTCGTCCCGTTGATGGAGACGGGGCCGATTCTCATCGGCTTTCATGCCTGGCATCACAACTACTATCACTGGCTGACGCAATGCGTCCCGTCGATATTCTGGGCATTCCGGGTCTCTGGTCCAGCAGAAATGATCTGTGCTCTGCCGCATCTCGCTCCCTGGCAGAACCACGTGTTGAAGCTGGCAGGGCTGTCGGTAACAAACAAGTACACCGTCGATCTCCGTCGACAGTATGCTGTGGATCAATTGGTGTACACAACTTTCACCCAGGGAGCGGCGACATATCGCCCGTCCCAGAAGGCGCGAGAAGTCTTTCGTAGGATCCAGGCTCATACGAAGCGAGGGTCAAGTCCTGCCAACGATGTGATTTACGTCTCGCGCCTAGACACGGCGACGAGAAAGATGCGAAATGAACCTGAGATCATCGAACTCCTGGAACGCGAGGGTGTTGAAGTAGTAGTTCCAGGGTGCCATCCCCTGGAAGAACAGGTTGCGAAGTTTTCCAGCGCGAAGGCGGTGATCGGTCCACACGGAGCCGGATTGACAAACATTGTCTTCTGCGAACCGGGCGCGACCCTTTACGAGATCATGGCAGACCGAAAGCCCAATCCGTGCTACGCGAACTTGGCCCAATCAATGGGAATGAATTACTGGGCAGAAGCCTTCCCTTCTCCTCATTCTGACAACGAAGAGTGGGCGGCGAATCCGTATCAGGTTCTTGCCGCTGCCCAAAGATTACTCGCTATGCCGCCGATTTGCCCGGATTAGATATTTCAGGACGCGCGTCGCTTAGGCTGGATACTACTGCCTTACCGAGATCTTAATTCGCTGACGAAAAAGAACCCGCGCGTAAGGTGGATGATTGTCGTCGAATCGTACGTAGTAGACATATGGAGTGTTTGAAACAGCGGTAAAGTTTCTATCCTTCGCCTCTGGATCGATGATCGTAAAGTACAGGTATGACCAGTTTCCCGGCGGCTCGTGGCGCAACATCGAATTCGTACTGGCCACTAGTTTCGGTACAGACCATCTGACCAGGTCACGCGATGCCGTGATGTAAAGGCCAGATCCCTGGCCATAGCGATCATCCTTGACATACACATCTGCAAGGAAGATGCCGGACTGTTCGTCTATCGCCAGACTGTCCAAGGTTCCCAAGATCACTGGCGGACAGACGTGGTCTGCCGGGTTATCTTTTTGCTTCATGTAAGGATCGACGAAGCGGATTCTGAAATCCTTGCCATCCCAAGCGCGCCATGAAGACGGATTGAAAAGGTTGTCCGTTCGGATCAGGCACGGGCCATAGCGTTGTGCCTTGTATTCGCGCCACACGTTGATCATCGCGTAGTAGAAGTTTCCTATCTTGAGAATATTCGTTGGACTGTTGTAACCCTGCGGGCCACTTTTGTTTTCCTTGTCATATGGATAAGGAAGGCTGGCTACGAGATTTGTGGGCGGCGTTGCTTCTTCAAAGACGTTTCCGCCGTCGCGCGACTCAGCGAAGGTAATCTCGGTCCAGGCGCAGTCATCCGCTCGGCGAGGACTCTGCGGATCACCGCACATGCCGTCGTGTTCAAAACCGTGGTATTCACTATGTACTAGCGCTCCCACTCTAAGTCCGTCCTCGGTATAAAACGAGGTCAACCAATTCTCGTCGCGAAAGTGCGCGGGGTCGCGATCGTGCGATGAACGATAGACTACGTGGCAATCTCGTTTCAGTTGATCCAGACTCGGACCGATCAGCGCACGTGTGACCCAATGGCTTGCGATGAGGTGAACACTATTTTGAGCGTCACGAAATGCGTGAGGAAATGCATCTGGGACATCTACGTCATCGCAGCCATCCCGCGTGTCCAAAACTGGCTCGGGCGGACCGCTCAATTCGGCTGAGACAGACGGAATGAGGATGGGACTTTCTAGCTTGCTCGTTCCCTCACGGTCACAACTCCCCGAAGCGTATAGCAGAATCGCGAGCGCGAATCGAAAGGCGTACGTTCCGATGGGTCGTGCCGTTTGCAGGCCAAGAACTCTATCGATCGCACGCCTTTCGCCACTCGGGCTCATCGGCACTGTTCTGGGAGACAAGGCCGTCTGGTCCGCGTTTGAGATCGCAAGCAGACGACTCAACTTAGCGCATTGTTTGGTGTAACAAGCTCTATACCCCGTAGTCCTAAGCCACCGCAAAGGATTCAATCTGCGAAACCAGCGCATCGATATTTACTTTCCAGGGCTGGTGATGCACTTCAAAACTGCGATCCACAGCACTTCCAACGAAGATTCCATACCGAAGACCGCACGAGGCAAACAAACAGCGGTGTGCGTGAATCCAATGCGGCTCCGATTCAATGTCGATGATTTTAGTTCCTGGATGGCAGAACACCACATTGAACATGCCGGAACCTGATGGGCCTACAACCATTTCTGCAGACGAGAACGCCAAGATCTGATCGGTGACCGATAGAGTTTCCGGGGCAATGATGGAAAAGCCAAGATCCACAAGGCGTTCAACTAACTCCGGTTCATTGAGCATAATTCTCTGATTCGATCCATTCTGGGATTGAAGCAGGCGAGAGATATAGATCCTTGAGCCTGGCTTCATGGGTACACCGAACTTGTCACGCAGCCCAGCAAACAGAGCCGCGCTCTCTCGATCGAGAAATGCATGATTGTTGCGGATGGAAGGAACAATTACTTTCTCAAGATGGTAGATGGTTGTTGAAGGATCATGATGGATAACCCGATCTTCCGGGATACCAAGCAGACTCAGATACTCTAGAAAGGTGGGAAGTCCAGCCCACGCTAGATAGCGCAGTGGTTCAGACAGATCGATTTGTGCAAGAATGTGCAACTTTGGCAGGCTGCGGAAAAGCCATGACCCATAATTCGAAGGCTCCTGCGACGTCAATAAGACCGTCGCTCCGCGGATACGTTTTGTGGGGCGCCCCCCTGGATCGATCTTAAATCGATCGGCTGTATTGGTAGTGACGAAACCGTTCTCCTCGTTGGCCGGATATGAGGCGGCCAGATCCGCCATGAGACGCCGACGCTGCTGTTGCCCGATCACTGAACTGTCGTTGAAGAAGAATCCGTTTGAGGAAAGCACGGTACGGAATCCTACGATTCGCGCATCTCGTGCTACGGCAACGAACGCCGGAGGATACGTAATAGTGTCTTTCCCAAAGCGCGGGAACAGCCCGACAGAATCCGGATCAGAAATGAATTCGGGCGGATATCGAACAAATCTCCGCAATGTTCCAGGCGGCTCCACATATACACATACGGGAGCCTTGCTGTCCAAGCGGCATTGATCAACGTGGGGGAACTCGATCGCGTCGCAATACTTATACTCGCCCATCGATGCGCGGTTCGCAGTTGGAGTGGAATGTTGGCGCTTTCTTTCTTTTGTGCGGAGCAGATCGTCACTGACACTCATAAGGCACTTCGTCTTTCCAGTAAGGCTGAACTTGTCCGCAGGGGGGCGATACGTTACGAGAGTATATTTGGGGACCGATTTATCTTGTTGTAGAACGCATTGATTGTACATCGACTTTCATCTATCTGAGATATTGTCCCGGCAGCACCCCTTATCGGCTCCGTCTGTGAATTATGTGTACGACGGAGCGGTGTTATGTGACTTGTCCTCGGGCTTCCAGTCACCCACTACACTAAATTGCTGGTAAATCACATTCTTGGGATTCTCAGAACTTGGATTGCTCATTTCTGCGCCCTTAGGGTGTTCGCCTTATCAATTCACTAATTCCATGCGCGGGCGGTTGAATCAGGTCGGTAGAATAAAGATTCTTGTCTCCAGGATGTATTTTCTTTTGTCCGAAGACATTTTCCACAGCTTTCAGCTTGACACGAGTAACTGCCAAAGGCATACTGCACGAACACCCCTGCACTTTCCCCTGAGTTAAACAATTTACAGCAATCTAATAAGTAGTGACTGGGACCCAAGGAAAACAAAATAAGGGCCAAGTCACAAGAAGAGGACTGTGTTTATGACAGGAATGGCGAGTTTGAGTGGTGGGGCGCATCATGGACTTGCAGCTTTAACTCACGCTGAGCGCGAGGCTGCACAAAACGCATTAGCAAAACTCAAGGGTGGAGGAAGGGTTCTCGGTCATCTCGACGGTTCGATGCGCAGCGCAACTGTTTACAGTGGCGCAGCAATGAAGACCGCCGGACTGAGTGCGTCGACCGTCCTTCAAGGGCATGGCCAAGACACATTCATCGGAGGAGCACGCGGTGGGTTCACACCTGCCGAGGTCGGGAACGATACGGTCGTCAGCGGATCAGCGGCGACCTTCGGTGGACGCACATCGGATGTTATCAGTGCTCACGGTGGACAACACTTTAGTCTCAGCACTGACACCATCAGTGTTGCTGGTGTGACCGCCGAGAGCGTGAAGGCTGGACATACGGATGTTACGTCCTCGCACTCGCATACGATCACGCTTGCAGACAAGACGACAGTTACGATTACAGGAGTGTCCTCGCACGACATCGGTAAGCTGACACACTAGTGGTGTGACGTGCGGGCAATTCTGCTGAATCGCAGGCGCTGGATCGGATCGAGAAGTGACAACTAAAACTGAAAGTGTCGTAGGGCCAAGCGTGGCTAGCAGTCGGCTCGAGGCACTCTTCAGCCAAGTCTCACGTGCTATATCGGAGGGCCGCCTCAACTCGGCCCTCCGGTTAGCGGATCGCGCACGCCGGCTCTTGCCCAGCAGTTCTTTTCCCCTTCTTCTGTACTCCCGCTTGTTGATGCAACTGGGGGCCGCCTCTGCGGTTACGGATTGTTTGCAGGGCAGCAGTGAGCCTGAAGCACTAGTGATCCGCGCCGCAGCGCTTTGCAGCCTAGGACATTGGGACGTCGCGATCGCCTCTTGCGAGACGTTGTTGAGGCACTTTGCGATCGACGCAGTTGAGGGTCTGTCCGATCTAGCCACACGTTTGTGTCATGACTGTCCTGGACGGTTACCTGGGTGGATCGGCGTTGACCGCAACCTTCGCCTGGTCGGGCGCGTATCGAAGGGGCGTCAACCGGTCCTCCGCTGTGGGGGCGGAACTTGGAATCCGGTCTTCTCTGCTTCCGACGAACTCGGACTTGATGAATGGAGTTTTGAATTGCCACACGGGTTCTCGGGCACGATGTCAGGCGTCTCGGGCGATCGTGAATTACTCGGTTCTAATTTCAAATGGCCACCGGATTTTGGCTTTTCCGGTTGGGTCGTACTGGATAACGACAAGGTGAAAGGCGAAGTTCAATTCGACTGGGCGCCGAATCTACCGGCAAAGATATCTCTAGGGTGCGGCGGGAATGAATATCTGCGCTTGGACGTCTCGCCTTCCCAGAGCGACATCAGCTTGCCCTTTAGCGTTGATGTGAGTGAATTGGAGCCTCGTGATTTTCCAATCGACGTTAGCGCGATTCTTCCCGATGGAACATCCTCTCCCCTAATTGGAAGTCCCGTCCTCTTAGCACCGGAAGCGACGGTTCCGACCATGTCAAGCGGACACGCGCTTACTTCCAAACTCGCTCTGCGGCTCGACGAAAGAACCGACATTGTAATTCCGGTGTATTCAGGACGTAACGAGACGCTTGCGTGCATCGAGCGTGTGCTGGCGACCACCACCCGAAGAGACGCGGAGATCGTGGTCGTCAACGACGCGAGCCCTGATCCAGAGTTATGCGCCGCCCTCGCGCGTTTGAAAGATGACGGCCTGATCACATTGATTACCAATGAAACCAACTTAGGATTTCCCGGTGCCGCGAACGTAGGAATGGATTTGCATCCCGATCGTGACGTCGTGTTGCTGAATGCCGACACTGAGACTTTCGGGGATTGGGTATTGCGGTTGAAAAGCGCCGCTTATTCTATGTCCGACGTTGGCACGGTAACACCTCTAGGCGAGTACGCTGCGATCGCCAGCTATCCCGCGCAGACAGCCCGCTCAATCACTACCGAGAGAGCCAAAGAGATTGACGCCATTGCGCGCGAAGTAAATGCCGGAAAACTTGTGGAGTTGCCCGTCGGGGTCGGATTCTGCCTTTACATTAAGCGCGCCTGCATCCACGAAATCGGCCGATTCAACCAAACCGCTTTCGACAGAGGATACGGTGAGGAGAACGACTTCTGCTTGCGTGCTCGCGCGAAGGGCTGGAAGCATCTGGCTGCAACCGATGTTTTTGTACATCACCTGGGCGGCAAGTCGTTTGGAGCTGGGAAGAAAGCACTCATGAGACGTAATCGCCACGTTCTGAATGCTCGACATCCCGGCTATGACGCTATGATCTCGGAGTTTATTGCGGCCGATCCGCTCGCCGACGCCCGTCGGGCTATTGACACTCAGCGTCTGATGAAGGCGGCAGATAATCCGGTGTTATTGGTTACGTTTGCACTCCCCGGCGGAGTCAAACGTCATGTCGAAGAACGGAAATCCGCATTAACATCTGTGGGCCACACAGTCATCGCTTTGCACCCCCAATCTTCGACGAGCGAAGACACAGTAGTGCTGAAACTCCACGGCGGAGAACTGGACAACCTTGTCTTCAAGTTGCCAGACGAACTCCCCTTGTTGCGCGCTCTGCTCGAGGCACTAAGGTTTACTCGCATCGAATTGCATCACTTTGCTGGCCTTCCAGCGAGCGCACTGGAGATGACTGCGAATCTAGGTGTGCCGTATGACGTGTACATTCATGATTATTCGTGGATTTGTCCGCGTCTATCACTCGTTGGCGAAAATGGCGGCTATTGCGGCGAGCCTCCTGTTCAAGAGTGCGAGGCCTGCATCCAGAAACTAGGCACGGCTCTAGACAAGATCCTTACGGTGGAAGCATTGCGAGCACGCAGTGCCCGTATTCTCGGCAGCGCAAGCAGGGTCATTGTGCCTTCCCGTGACGTTGCTACCCGCATGGCTCGGTACTTCCCTACACGCTCCACTGAGGTCATCGGTTGGGAAAATTCAATTGTTACCAGTGGCGCCATTGGTACAACACCAATCGGACGAGTGCACGTCGTCGTCATTGGGGCGATAAGCATCCCGAAAGGCTACGATGTCGTTCTCGCGTGTGCTCGCGACGCTGCCGCGCGCGGTCTCAATCTGGACTTTGTGGTGATCGGCTATACCCATGATGATGACGAACTTCTGAAGACAGAGCGCGTCTTTATCACTGGTCCTTACCAGGACAGTGAAGTCGCAGGCCTTCTCGACCGTGAAGGCCCACACATCGCCTTCTTTCCTTCCGTCGTCCCGGAGACTTGGAGCTACGCTCTCACACACGCTCTGAGTCGGGGGATGCCCATCCTCGCCTTCGACTTGGGTGCAATCGCCGAGAGATTGCGAACGTACGAGGTCGCTGAACTGCTTCCGTCATCGACGGCTGCGCCGGCGATTAACGATGCATTATTGCGATTCGTGCGCCGGATGAATACTTCGAATGGAGAATCCAAGGAGCTTGCTATGGCCACCACCGAAACCGACAGCCCGACCTCTAGCAGTGAACTTCTGTCTGGGGAACTCCAAACATCTGTGCAGGTGTTGAACCTCCCCGTGGGTACCTACGCCTTTACAGTCAAAGGCACCCAGGCAAGTACCTCAAGAGAACAATTGGCAATACCTGCGTTACAAATCGGACTAGCTCCTCTAAAGTCGCTGGGTACGGCCGAATTCTTGTCGGGTGCAACTACCCTTGATCGGTGGCTGGCTACCGGGAGTGACGTTGTCGTTGTAAGAATTTCCGGCGGCAATACCTCGCTACTTCTAACCTCGCTGCGACTGCCAGACAGCCCTGTGCTGGCGATCGACGTTCGGAAAATAGATGCTCAGACGGTATTGAATCAAGCCGAACAACAGGCAACCGCGCCAGCCGATCAATCGGGATTCCTCGCGACGCGAATCGTGACGCATATCCGGAACATAGGTGACATTCAGTTCAACGAAGGTTGGGCCGGTTGTCTGGGCGACAAGCTGTGGATCGAGGGCTTCGCGATTCTGTCTCTTGGCAATCTGGCACCCGATGCTATCGAGTACAGCGCTGTAACCGCTGACGGCTTTCAAACGCCTTGGGCGAGCAGACAAGCGTTTTGCGGAACTCGCGGCCAGGGCTCACCAATCATCGGCTATGCCGTACGGCTAACTCCGGAAACTGCCAGCCAGTATGACTGCACTTATAGCGGAAAGTTCGTGTCCGGCAACACCCGCGGCCCGTTCCGCGCTGGCGAACTATGCCGGTCTGATGTTGCGGGCGATCCGCTTTGGGGAATCGAGTTACAAGTCGTCGCCCGAAGTGGAGCCCACGTCGAGAAACCAGCGGCGGAAGTAGCGTGTTCGTCCGACGCCGCATAGGTCAGGTGCTATCAATGCTTCGCAAGAAATCGGCCAAGCGTTCGCACCGCACCTTTCTGAACGCCGGATGTGGTTCGCTAAGCCGGGGGCGGTTTCCGCAGTTTCTCCGTAAGTGGAAACAAATAAGAGTCGATGTAGACCCAGGCGTGAAACCGGACATCGTAGCGAACATTGCTGATCTTTCAGCGATTCCGGACGGAAAGGTCGACGTGGTGTGGGCCGCTCATTGTGTCGAACACCTGTACGCGCACCAAGTGCCCCATGCTTTCGCCGAGTTTCGCCGGGTGCTGTGCGAGACCGGATTCGCTTGCATCATTGTGCCCGACTTGCAGGCGATCGCACACTTTATCGCAACCGACCGCCTGCACGAAACGATCTACGAATCGCCTGCCGGCCCGGTTACCGGTCACGACATGGTCTGGGGGTTTGGTGAGGCGATCGCGCGAGGTAAGACCACCATGGCGCATCACTGCGGCTTTGCACCAACGCTCCTTCTTCAGTATCTGAAGGAAGCTGGATTCGCTGAGATCGTGTTGCGCCGCAGAACACACCACCTGGAGTTGGCAGCGGTGGCATTGAAAAGGCCGCTGACAAGCCCGGAACGACGCACTTCCCTGATGGCCAGACTTGGTTTGTGAATATGGTTATCGTCTTTATCCATCAGAATTTCCCGGCACAATATCTGCACATTGTGCGCTGTCTGGCCGCACAGCCGGAGAATCAGATCTACTTCATTACTCAGGCGAACCACAGCGAATTGCCCGGCGTCCGCAAGCTCGTATATCAACCCCAACTCCCAATGGTGTCTAGCTGCCACACTTATACCGCTTCGTTCGATGTGGCTGTGCGCACCGCAACGGCCGTAGCAGATGTTTGCCGACAACTACGCGAGCAAGGAGTAGTTCCGGACATAATCGTGGGACATTGCGGATGGGGAGAGACGATGTTCGTCAAGGAAATATTCCCTGACGTTCCCCTTCTCTCATATTTCGAATTCTTTTATTACCCCGAGGGGGCCGACGTCGGATTCGATCCTGAGTTCGCTCCTCGAACAGATGGTGACGTCGCACGTTTACAAGTCCGGAACACCGTGAATCGTCTGAGCTTTGCTCACAGCGACTGGGGACATACCGCGACGTCGTGGCAGCGCAGCCTATTTCCGGTTGAGATGCAGGCGCGCATTACCTCACTTCATGAGGGGGTCGATACCGGACGAGTCAGGCCGGATTCGAGCGCATGGATTAAGTTGGCGCGTGAAAACATACTCCTCACCCATGACGATGAAATCATTACGTACGTCTCCCGCAATCTGGAACCCTATCGCGGATTTCACATTTTCATGCGCTCCTTGCCTGAAATGCTGCGTCGGCATCCTCGGGCACATGCGTTGATCGTAGGCGGCGATGGCATGAGCTATAGCGATCCGCCGCCGAGTGGAACAACTTATCGGGAGATGTTACTGGCAGAAGTCGGTTCAAGCCTCGACATGGACCGTGTGCATTTTCTTGGACAGGTTCCCTACGAGACTTATGTAAACGTCCTCCAGGTCTCCTCGGCACATATCCATCTGACCTATCCATTCGTGTTGTCGTGGTCGTTCCTGGAAGCAATGGCCGCCGGGTGCCTGATCATTGGCTCGGCTACGGCGCCAGTACTCGAAGTACTGCGTGACAAGAAAAATGGCCTCGCTGTCGACTTCTTTTCGACAGATGAGATTTGCAGCCGGGTCGATGAGGTTCTCGATCATCCAAACCGCATGCAAGCGCTCCGCGATGCCGCCCGCGCTACAGCTCTGAAGCATTTCGATTTGAAAACAGTGACTCTACCGCGTTGGAACCGGCTTTTGCGTGAGCTGGTCACGCGACGATTTCCGCTTCAACAACCGCCAGACCACGGTTTGGCAATGCAGACGAATCAGCGGTGAATATGAACCATTTCGCCTCATACTATCGCGGTCTAAAAGTACTGGTAACCGGAGGTCTCGGGTTTATTGGCTCGAACCTCGCCCGGCGCCTAGTGGATTTAGGGGCAGAGGTCCTGGTCGTGGATTCGTTGCTGCCTAATACCGGCGGAAACTGCGTGAACCTGAAGGATCTCAAGAATAGGTTGCGCGTGAAAATTGTTGATTTGAGAAACGCGCAGCAGATTGATTCTCTGGTCTCCGGACGCAGTGTGATCTTCAATCTCGCCGGAACTGTCTCGCACTTGGACTCCATGACTGATCCGCTATCCGACATGGGGGCCAACGTACACGCCCAAATCGTACTGTTGGAGGCGTGCCGGCACCGCGCCCCGGACGCAAGGATTGTGTTCGCCTCCACGCGGCAAATCTACGGTCGCCCCATTTCCTGTCCCGTCGACGAAAGCCATCCAATAGCTCCGGTAGACGTGAACGGAATAAATAAGGACGCGGCGGAAAGCTATCACAGTTTGTATCACAACGTCTATGGAATGCCGACCGTTTCACTTCGCCTCACGAATACCTTTGGTCCGCGCATGCGCGTTAAAGACTCCCGGCAGACTTTTCTCGGCGTCTGGATACGCCGCGCAGTGGAAAACGAAGTCTTCGAAGTCTGGGGCGGCAAGCAAAAACGGGATCTTACGTACGTTGATGATGCTGTCGAAGCTTTTCTTACGGCAGGTGCCTGCTCGAAGACCCAAGGGCGTATTTTCAACGTTGGCGGTAGTCCCCCGTTGACGCTGACAGAACTGGCCGAGTCCCTGGTTGCAATTGCAGGATGCGGTAGGTTCGAGATCAAAGAGTTTCCTCCCGACCGCAAGCGGATCGATATCGGCGACTATTTCGCAAATGACGAACAATTCCGCCAACTAACAGGTTGGGCTCCGCGCGTCACGCTCGAGGAGGGACTGGCACGAACCGTTAGCTATTTCCGAGATCGGTTAAGCGACTATGTCTGAAATTCGTTTATTACCCGGCATTCCGCAGATGTCTCCTGGCGCTTTTTTTGAAGATCACCGGGACGAAGTGATGTCAGCCATCGCTCGTGTCGTGGACAGCGGCTGGTACATCCTGGGTCGCGAGGTAGAGGCGTTCGAAGATGAGTTTGCGCGACATTTTCAATTCGGTGGAGCCGTCGGCGTCGGCAACGGGACGGATGCCATCGCGCTGGCGCTACGAGCCATCGGGGTCGGCTCTGGAGATCGCGTGGCAACGGTATCCCATACTGCGGTTGCCACCGTAGCCGCCATCGAGATGGTTGGGGCGTCGCCGGTATTTGTCGACATCACTGCAGACACATACACCATGGATGCCGTAAGCCTGCTGCGGACCGTTGAGACACGTGGGCCGATCAAGGCTGTTATCGTCGTCCACCTGTACGGTCAACCGGCAAACGTTGTTGCGATCTCGTCGATTGCAAAGCAGTATGGCATTCGTTTAGTAGAAGATTGTGCGCAATGCCATGGAGCTAGGTTCAATGGCGCGTTCGCGGGAAGTTTTGGCGACGTGGCCACATTCAGCTTTTATCCAACAAAGAATCTAGGGGCGGCTGGCGATGGCGGCATGGTGGTTGCTGCCGACCCTGTTCTGATCCGGCGTGCGCGCACACTACGTGAATACGGATGGGAGCGTCGCTATATAAGCGATGTTGCCGGGGTAAATAGCCGTCTGGACGAACTGCAAGCCGCGATCCTGCGGCTGAGACTGCCCCTTCTGGAAGCCGGGAATGAACGGCGCGTGGCAATCGCCGCGGCCTACCATGCGGGCTTTGCCGGTACTGGTCTTACATTGCCTGCACTGCATTCCGGAGCCACGCACGTCTATCACCAGTACGTCGTCCGCCATCCTGACCGTGATCACCTTAGAAGTCGTCTTCAAGACCGAGGTGTCGGAACGAACATTCACTATCCCGTTCCCGTGCATCGTCAGCCGGGATATGCGGGACGTCTTGAGTGCGACCCAAACGGCCTGGAAACAACCGAAGCGTTAGTTGGCGAGATTTTGAGTTTGCCTATGTATCCGGAATTAACGGACGCCATGGTGGCAAACATTGTTTCTACCGTGTGCAGTCTGGTGTAGTGCGGGGACTGGAAATACCATGCAAATAATTCAAAATTCCGAACTCGAGCGGCACGCCACCGAGTACTCCCTTGGTCCTCGCGATGTGGCCAACTGCTTTAATCTCTTTCTTGGTCGCATGCCGACGAATGCTCGGGGCGACGGCGATGACTCCGGCAGTATTCCAGAATTGCTTCGCGAAATCTTCGAAACACAAGAGTTCAAAACGGGAGTTCTTCAACCTCTGTTGCTCCGCGAGGAACTGCCCCACGGCAAATCCGATGGCGCAGCATTGTTCCCCATGATCGATTGGGTGCAACACCGCCTACCAGTTGGCACGTCGACACGACGAACTGCCGGGGCAACGCGCACGTGGGCACAACTGCTCGAGTTGCTGCTTGGTGACGAGTCGCTCGTATCGATCGCGCCGTATCTGATAGAAGCCGAGATCGACAGCGTCTTGCGCGCGCGTCTAGAAAACGAAGGCTGGGCAAAAGCCGAGCATTCTGTCATTGGTGCTGTCGACGCAGTTTCAGGATTCGAGGTCAGCGGATGGGCTGTCGATTTGTGCGACAAGTCCCTTCCAGTGGTTGTTGAGTTTTATGCCGATAACTTGTTTATCGGTTCCGTCACCTGTAACGAACCCCGGCCCGACGTACTGGACCACGTCGGTGGCGACGGTAACTATGGATTTACGTTCAAAATCTCGGCCGCTCATCGCACTACCTTCAGCCGGGGACGTACGCTGGTCGCTGTTGATTCGATATCACACGTGCCCATCGGCTCGAGCGCTGTCGTCTCCTCAGATGCAGCTCAGCCTTTTGATGTTATTGGCGCCACTCGCAAGGAATTGTCGGAACTCCGTCAGGCACTGGACCGGATTGAACTTCGCCTCGCAGACGTTAGCCGCGTGGCCAGCATGCCCGTCGACGCCTACGACGAATATTGGCATCGATTCTATGTCCTAACGCCGGAAGTGCTGTCAGACCAGCGCATCCAAAGCCGACGCCTAACTTACCGGCCATTGATCTCGATCGTTCTCCCCACTTGGAACAGTAATACCAGGTTGTTGGACAGTGCAATCCGGAGCGTCTGTACTCAGACATACGAACAATGGGAACTGGTGATCACCGATGATGCTTCCGGAAACGACGAACTGAAAGAGTTGCGGAGACGATATGTGGCGGAGGAGCGGATCCGCTGGCTCGATGCCGATGAACGCGTCGGCATTGCCGCAAACACAAATCGCGGCATCGTGGCTGCGCGCGGCGAGTACATAGCCTTCATGGATCATGATGACGAACTTGCTCCGGACGCACTCTACCACGTCGCCGCGTCACTTCAGGACCACCGCTACGGATTGTTGTATTCAGACGAGGATCGGATTGAGGAGAGTGAGTCTGGCCGCAGCCTCCACCACACGCCATTCTTTAAGCCGGACTTTGATCCTGACCTTTTGATGGCACTGAACTACATTTGCCATCTCGTGGTCTTGCGACATGATGTGATCGCGTCCGTGGGGGGCTTGCGTACCGGCTTTGAAGGAGCTCAGGATCACGACCTTCTGCTCCGCGTCGCAGCGCATCTACCCCTAAATGACATCCTCCACCTGCCACGGGTCCTTTATCATTGGCGAGTCACGCCAGGGTCGGTCTCGCGAACACCAGCAACCGCCGACGAAATTCAAAAGAATATTGTTGCCGCTGTTGCGGATCATTTGGAGCATCGCAAGCTCGCGGCAAGGGTTGAGCCACATAGCGATCCTGTTGGACAAGCTCGAAACTTCGCTACACGGGTCCGTTGGTCCCTTCCGCCAGCTGCTCCCAAGATTTCGATCATCATACCGACGCGGGACCGAGTTGATCTGCTACGCACATGCCTCGATAGCGTTCTGGATACCGTGCTGCTCTATCCGGGCCTATGCGAGATTCTGCTCGTTGATAACGATAGTGTCGACCCTACCACTCTCCGCTACTTTGAAAGCCTTGGGGACATACCGCGGATACGCTTGGTCCGTTTTCGCGGCGCCTTCAACTGGTCGGCGATCAATAACGTTGCTGCATACGAAGCCGAAGGCGAAGTTCTGATCTTCCTCAACAACGACACGGTAGTCCTAACGCCGGACTGGTTGGTGGAGTTAGTCAGCAACGCCCTTCGCCCTGATGTCGGCGCCGTCGGGGCAAGGCTTCTCTATGGAGACGGAACAGTCCAGCACGCCGGGGTCGTGCTGGGAGTCGAGGGTGTCGCCGGTCACGAGTGCGTCGGCGAACTCCCTGTGGATGGCGGCTATTTTGGTCGCAGCCAGGTGTTGCGGAGCGCGGCTGCAGTCACCGGCGCTTGCCTCGCTACTAGACGCTCTCTATTTCAACAATCGGAAGGTGGATTCGAGGATTTGAACCTGAAGATCGCGTTCAATGATGTTGACTACTGTATGCGAGTGAGAAAGGCTGGGTACCGAGTAGTCTACAACCCTTTTGCTGTTCTCTATCACTTGGAATCCAAATCGCGAGGCCGCGATATCTCCGAAAGTCAGCGGATACGTCATCGTGGAGAGGCGGCTTTCTTCCGGGAACGCTGGGGCGACCGTGAAATCGCCGATCCTTACTACAATCTTCACTTTGAGCGGTTTGCGCGCCCCTTTGAAAGATTACGGCCTCCGCCAAATCTCGACAGCGATTCAGCTAGCGATGTATTCAAGTCCAATGCAAAGTCCCTACCCCAGTAATGATAGTAATAATAATGATGCGAGTGGGCGGACTGTCCCACCAGGATCATCACAGCTGATCCAAGCTGCTCTTGCCGCACGTCAAAATGGCGACTTGAGCCGAGCACAACATTTGCTCGAAAAGGCGAGCGACGCGTCCCCCGAGAACCTCAATATTCTCGTCGAACTCGCAAATACTGTCCGTGCCATGTCACGGTTTCGTGATGCTGAGCTTTTGTACATGCGGGTACTGGACCGCAGTCCGAGTCAGTTCGGTGCGCTGGTTGGTCTCGGGCATATTGCCAAGCAACGCGCCGACCCCAACGGAGCGTTGGCCCACTTCAAGGCAGCAGCGAAGGTTAATCCCTCTCATCTCAGCTTGCAGATCGAAATCGCGAACACTCTTCGTGAAATGTCTCGCTTCGATGAAGCGGCCGCGGCCTATAGCCGCGTTATCGAGCGAGATCCAAGGCATACGGGCGCGCTCGTCGGCTTGGCACACATTGCGCGAACGCGGGAGCAATGGCCAACAGCTTTGCAGTATTTTCGTGCAGCGGCCGCGTTGCGCCCTACGGATCTTAATATCCAATTTGAGATCGCCCAGACTCTTCGCGCGATGGAACGCCTGGATGAGGCGGAAGTCGTTTACCGCAGTATCGTGGAGGGCGACTCCAGCCATGTTGGGGCTTTGCTCGGCCTCGGCTACAGTGCCCGAAGCCGCGACGACGCGCAGCTCGCCCTCAGATATTTTCGGGCAGCTGGCGAAGCCCGCCTTGCAGACTTGAATATCCAGATGGAGATTGCTCAAACGCTTCGGGAGATGGAGCATCTCGCCGATGCGCAGGCCATCTATCGAGGCGTCATTGCGAAAGAACCTGAGCACGCTGGAGCATTGATCGGCTTGGGCATCATTGCTCGCAGTCGCGAGCAATGGCCCGAGGCGCTAGCGTATTTTCGTGCAGCAGCAGACATACGCCGCCAGGATCTCCAGATTCAATTGGAAATTGCATACGCCCTTCGAGCAATGTTGCGTCTCGAAGAAGCGGAAGCAACGTGTCGCAGGATCCTGGAACAGGTGCCAGAGCACGTCGGCGCTCTGGCCGCTCTTGGAGCTATGGCTCGTCAACGGCGTGACTACGATGCCTCGCTGGCATTCTTCAAGAAAGCTGCCTCGATCAATCCGCCGAGGCTGGATGTTGTGGTAGATCTTGGTTATGTCTTGCGCGATCTGGGACAGTTGGACGAGGCCGAAGCGGTGTTCCTCCGTATTGTGGATCAGAATCCCGGCGACATCGGATCCTTATTAGGACTTGGGTCCATAGCCTCTCGGCGCTTGGATTGGGCGGCCGCCCTGCGTTATTTTGAGGCAGCGAAGTCTGCTCAGCCACAAGATTTGAAAATTCAATTGACGACTGCCCGCATTCTCTATCAGATGGAACGGATCGATGATGCAGAGGCTTGCTATCAGAAGATATTGCAGGAATCACCAAGCGAGTACGGGGCGCTGTTCGGTCTTGGGCTGATTGCGCGTCGGCGCTCAGACTGGGACTCTGCCTTGGTGCGCTTCAATGCTGCCAAGTGCGCAGCTCCCGATGAGCTAAGGCCCCAACTGGAGATCGCGAGCACTTTGCGCGAATTGCTTCGTATCGACGAAGCTGAGGCCATCTTCCAGCGCGTTGAAGAGGATCCCGCGCGTGTCGCCGATCCTGAATTCAAGACGAAGAAACTCGAGCACCTTTGTAGCACGCTGCAACTTGAGAAGGCTGCGGCATACCTTTCATCGCTGGGCTCTCATCAAGATATCCCCAGCAAAGCGGTCGGGCTTGCTGCCGGTCTATATGCGGCAAGCGGACGGTGGATCGACGTGCTTAACCTCTTTCGTGAATGCGTGATTGAAAGAGCGGACAAACCAAGCATGAGCGAATTGCTTTTGGAAGCTCTCTCCCGGGCAGCACGAGCAACTGGTACATATACCGATCTCGTGGTGCTCCTCGATCGCCTGCCCGACAAGAAATCCAGTGCTGCGGTATTGAATCTGCGAGACCAACTCATCGAAGAAGCGCGATTACGAGGCGCGGTTGGCCAATTAAACGGCGACGACATATCCCATCACACTCTCGAACTTGAGAACCCCCTCCGGGTGTGGCGGTCAGACTTAGTTTCGCGATTGTTGCACTCACACAAAAAGGTGACTCCGCCAGCCCATCCAGTCGCACAGTTAAAGCCGGACAAGACTGTTTATTTTTGCACCGACCGGAACTACCTCCCAGGCGCCGTCATCGCGTTGGCTTCGCTCTTGCGCCATAACAATCGAACCCTGCGAGGTTCCAGAGTGGTCGTCTTTTGCTCCGACGAGATTTTGGACTTGGCCGCCGTATTCCCACAATTGGGCGCCACCTTTTCGGTCCCAGTGGATCTCCGACCATCCAGTTCGCTATTTTCGGCGGGATCGGACTTTCGCACTGGATGGGGAGTATTTACACCCGGACACGGGCTCTCCGAAGCAGCGTACTATCGCATCTTCGCTGCATTGCAGTTAATCGAGGAAGGCACTGCGGGGCGCGCACTATATATCGACTCGGATACGTGTGTCGGGCCACAGCTTGGTGAACTGTTCAATTTCGATCTAGCAGGAAAACCCCTAGGTGCACGGCGAGAAATATGCACCCTACCTGAAATCAGGCGCGCTGCTACCCGGCTTGCTATTCCGCCCGGCGAATACTTCAACTCAGGAGTACTACTCTTTGATCTGTCGCATCCGAAGTTGGTCGGTGCCTTGCGGCATGCCGTCGAAATCTCGCTCAACCAAAAGCATTTGCTTACGTTCGTCGATCAATGTGCCCTCAATCTTGCGTTTCGGGATACTTACTCTCCCCTGCCTGAACCCTTCAATTTATTCGTAAGGCAGGAAACCGAACTGGACAAGAGTGCGAACGATCCGGTGGTGAGGCATTTTCTGCAACGCCCGAAACCTTGGGACCCGATGTATGCGAGTGCCAACTGCGTCCCCTGGTTCGAAGAGTTGGCCGCACTGGAGCATGTTTTAGACGGAACGCAAGTCAAACGGCTCCTGGCACTGCAATTCCCCGAGTGAAACAACAACGAGGCTATCCACCCTCTGAATAGCCCATCAATCTCATGGCGCCCAGCAGCACAACATCGAGTGTCGCAATCGTGGAGGGCTGCAGCTTTTCACGATGATCGCCGGGCGTAACTCTTCTAACGAACGCTTGCGGATCTTCCTTGGCCGGTCGAATGTCGACGCGGTTGAGAATAGCAGCGATCGAGTTCTCGTCAGCGCTCCAACTGAAATGCTGCGCCATCACGTTGATCAGTTCGCGCTTATTAAAGACATAGTCCTCGTACTTGAGCACTTTGGTCGTGGGATCGTTCACGACGTCTCGAAATTCGAGGATTGTTCGGACCATGGATTGCGCACGTTCCAAGACGTAACCGTCGATGCCCTCCCTCAATGCCCTTTGTCGATGACGCTCCATCAGGGTGGCAGTGTCGGACGAGTCAGAGGACGCACTAGGAATTGGGTGGGAATATGCATCAGAGAAATACTCGCTCACCAAGGCATCGCGCGGATCCCTGACGATCAATACTTTCGGACTGCTCTCAAACAAAGGGTTTTTCAACATCGCCAAGGGCATATTCCGAAATCCACCATAAGTATTACCGGGGTGGAGGAGCGCATGCAAGGCGGGATCAGTTTGCCAATCTACAGCCAAAACATTCCCTTGAAAGAATTTGTCACCAACGTTGACAAACATTCGTCCGTTGGACCGGCACATCTCCGCAGCGATGATATTGAGCAGAGTGCTTCCGCTCTTGCGGATACCAAAGACAAAAAATGCCGGCCCCTCAAGGCCAAGATCCACATCAAATGTAACGTGGCGCCCATTTTTCAGAGCGATCGTCACTTTTTGCATCTGTCCTTCTCCCCCCATTTTCTAAGGACCGAAAAGCCGGCGCTTCGATTCAAAAATGCCATGGATTGGCTCGCATAGTCGCAGCATTCATGTCATGATTGCCAACCTTGGCAATTCTACAAAAGTCTCGCGCACCAGGATTTCAATAGTGCATACGAAAGCAGGAACGACCGCACGACCTAAGCTTAACGCCGCGCTATGTGACATATCGGCGCGGCTTGCGCGGGATCCTGCGTGCCAGCGCCTGGTGCAGCAGTTGGATTCTGTCTTGGGATCAAAGGACGGCATCCTCCCTGCCGCCGCTCAGCTGGGCCGCCTTCTGGTCGATGCCGGACTGCTTGATGAAGCTGACTGGTTGTATCGAGCCTTGGCTGAGCAATTCCCGGATTCTCCGCCCGGATTTGTTGGCATGGCCCAAGTCGCCGTGAAAAGGTGGGATTGGGGCGAAGCTCTTGTTCAATGGCAGAGCGTTCTCGCCCGATTTGGCGCCAGGCAGCAGGCCTTTTGGTTGGCGAGCTTTGCTACCGCACTTATGGAGCTTGGGAGGTTTGACGAAGCAGAGAAAGTCTTTCGCGACTTGCTTCGAGACTTCGCCGACGATCCCCATGGAGTGGTGGGTTTAGCCCGGCTTTCAATGTCTCGTGGGCTGTGGGTGGACGCTCTCGCCTTCTGGGACCAAGCGATCGATAAGTTCGGCCAACAAGCAGCGCCAGATGGGGAAGCCAGCCGAGCCGCTGTACTCAGTCAACTTGATCGATTGGACGATGCCGAGAGTATCTTCCATCGGCTGCTAGACGATTCTCCGACTCAACCTGGAGGGTTTGTGGGCCTGGCTCAGATCGCAATGCGTCGGCGCGAATGGGAGATGGCATTGAACCGGTGGGATGACGTAATAGCGCGCTTTCCCGACTCGAGACATCCCAATTGGATCTTGACCCGAGCTCACGTTCTTTTGGAACTAAGCCGCACAGACGAAGCGGAATCAGTCTTCCGTCAAACGATCCAGCGCTACCCGGATTCCTTGAACGCCCATCTCGGCCTCATCAGATTGTTAATTCTCACAGGTAAGCCAGACCTTGCGCTCACTGAACTGCAGTCCTCCCCTTTCGGCTCATGCAAAATCGCAGCGGTCATCGAAAAGAAGTTCGAAATCCTAACGATGTTGAGGCGCTTGGACGAAGCGAGAGCTGAGTTTCAGCAGACTTTGTCGCAAACGGACGATGCGTCCATTCTTAATGTTCTCTTCACACACACCGCACCACTTTACTCAGGGTGGCGGCGGACGGACGCGTTTCTCGGCCTGCTCAACAAAATCGAAACTTTACCACCAGAATCGAAGTCGCTACATTTTTCTGGTCTGCATGCGCGAATCTTCCTCGCACTGCATGACTATGACAAATTTCTTTCTGTGGTCGCTCAAACGAATGAGCACTACCTTGGTGAGCACTGGCGAGGCTTACTCTCCGTGGCCTCGAAGTTGAGTGGACCGATATTTCCCGACTATCAAGCTCCCAAGATTTTCGGCCTGGGCTTATCCAGGACCGGTACCACTTCCCTGGCGGCGGCATTGAGTGCTCTCGGGTTTCACACTATTCATTGGTTGAATCCATTTACCCGCGAGGTAATGCACCCTGACGATCTCCATCTGTTTGACGCCTTCACCGATACCCCAGTGTGCATGAATTTCGAAACCTATTACTTTATGTTTCCGAATTCCAAGTTCATCTATACCGTACGCTCGTTTGAAAGCTGGCGAAAATCGATGGACAAGTACTACTCGATCCATCATGGAGTCCGCAATTTCGGTGAGGCAAAAGCGGCGATGGCACAAAGCGAGAACCTGCCCTATGGCGCCGAGTTTTCCAACATAAACCTCTCGATGTATTTCAATCACAAGAGTTACGAAGACGCCTACAACGCCTACGACCAACGAGTGCGCAACTTCTTTCGGGATAAACCCAAGGATCGTTTCCTCGAATGTGATGTTGCAGCAGGAGGGTGGGATGAGTTGTGCAAATTAGTAGGAAAGGAAAGACCGCCAGTTCCCTTCCCTTGGCTCAATCAGGGCCGTGAGAAAGCCGAACCAACGGTCTAATGGTCAGGAAGGCCGGATGGCGTTTCGTCAGCCAATCCGTACGCGCCGCGATATTCCGACACCATCTTCGTCACGGAAGGTGGTTGTGGAATTGCTGCCGAGAGACGCTCCCACAGATCAGCCTCAGTGCATGCACGTTGCATAACCGCTGCCAAAGCATGCGGATCCCCGATCTGGAAATGAAGGCCATTGACTTCATTCGTCACCCGCTCAGCCAATCCACCGACATTAGAGCAAATGACAGGCCGTCGAAACATCCAGGCTTCGGAAACCACGAGACCAAACGCCTCCTCCCACAATGAAGGCACGATGGACCAGTCGATGCGCGCCATGCGACTGGCAAGTTGATCAACTTGATAAGATCCGTTGTTCTGAACAATGCGCTGCGCATACGGCAACTTCTCTTCTTCAGCGAGAAATGTTTCTATTTCTTCTCTCACTATTGGCGTGGCGTAACGGAGGTTATCGCCGTTCAATTCAACGGTGAAGTTGGTAAAGCCCTGGGCACGAAGGAGGGCCACCGCCCGCAGGATGATCTGGATGCCCTTTACGTCGATCATTTGACCAAAGAACCCAAACCGACGCTTTGGTCCAGCAGGCACAGGGAGCTTTATCCCCCTGCTGCAATCGGCTTGGCCATTGGCGATATGCAACAGCTTCTTTCGATCGATGCCCCATGCAGCATACCGGTCAATCATGAACTGACTGGGACACGTGAATACATCGACTTCGTCGAAATGGCGCTTGAACCATATCTGGCGCATCAGAAAGTGTTCAGGCGATCGTTCCGGAAAGCACTGATGACAGCGAACTGGAGACGCGTGGGAGCATAGAGAGTGATCGGTCAACCTAACCATGTGCCCACGTGCATCGCAGATCCCGAGGAACTCGTGAAAGGTAAAAACTAGCTTCGCATTCGGGAGGACTTTCCTGGCTAGAGCGAGCAAATTGACCCCGAAGGTCAGGAAATGGTGGAAATGAACGACGTCGGGCTGGATCGTTTCCAGAAAATCCGCAAACGCTTCGATCAATCGAGGAGATCCCGCCTTATGCCAGAGCGTGTCGTACTCGGTGGATAAAAACAAGAACTCGTTGTTCCGCCCGTCAAATCCAGTTATGCAGGCACCGGACTTATAGAGAGCAGGATAGGCGGCGTCGGTCGATGCAAGCAGAATCGGTTCGATCCCAGGATCCTGCTTCAACCCCTGAAATAACTCATAGCAGACTTGTTGTGCGCCCCCACGCATCAACTCGGGATGGTGCAGGCTGACAATCAAGACTTTGGCATTCTTGCCTTGCGTTGACTTTTCGTGCGCAATCGCTTCTGCAATGGGAAGAGTCACTGTTGTCCTCGCGCAGGGAACCCTTCAGGGTTCTTGCCGCAGAGGCCATTTTTCACCGCCTCACTCCACACGGTCGTGAAATGCCACCGGTTGATGAGCATTGCGCCGTCAAGCGAAGGACGAGGTATCGACCCCTTCCCTTCGAAATGCAAAAAGGGTAACCGGTGAATCCATGCTGGCTTGCCGGCTTGGAGACTTTTCAGGCAGAGGTCCGCGTCCTCGTAGTGGCCAAAAATATACTCAGGTGAGAAACCGCCGATTGATTCAAACCAAGAACGATTTACCGACATGAAAGCACCGGTGACCGCCGGAACCATGCGCGACGAAAGATAACCCTCGGTCTTAGGCGGCGCCCCCTTGCCATAGTGTTCGACTCGCAGCATTTCGCGAGTGGTTGTTTTCCCATCGCGAAACGAAAAGCCCCGGTCCACTTCGAAATACATGCCACCATGCATCAGGGAGCCATCGTCATAAAAAAGTGGTACACCGAACAGTGCGACCTGATCAGCCGGCCGATCCTTCACCAGCTGAGTGTGCAGGGCAGGCCAGTCTGGCTCGGTCGGAAAAACGTCCGGATTAACGAAAAGGATTCGCTCACTCCGAGCTGCGGACAGTCCGGTGTTGTTGGCGACACCGAAGCCAGCGTTCCCCGGCAGGATCACCAGTCTAATCGGAATGCCATACACTCGGTGGACCACAGTTGCGTCCTTGATCAGCCGGTCGGCCATCTCGGGGCTGTTCGACACATAAACAAACTCATACCGTTCCATCCCGCGACACTTCGAGAACATCGCACATTGGAGGGAAAGTAGATCCGGTCTGCCGAACAAACACACTACGATCGACCCATCGACGGAGGATCGGGGAGTTCCGATTTCAACGGTCTGCGCTCCCTGGGCCATTTTCTTGGAAATATCCAGATTGAGCTGAATCAGGGAATTCCCCAAGCCGTTGTCGAGGTGGAAGAAGGTTTCCACACGCGTATCGCCTGAGTGGTAGATCTTGACCAGATACTCGAGCACGATTTCACGGAACCTATCCGGAAGCGCCGAGCGAACCTGTGCATTAAATGTCTTCCGTTCGAGCCCGGCCGAGACAACCAGTTCCGACGGTCCAAACATCATTTCCGGCTTCTCGACATTCAGGAGTGCCCAGAAGCCTAGTGGTTTGTCATCCTGCAGTCCCAAAGAGTCCGATGCATCCTTGCGACGGTACCGATAAACCGTCTGTGTGGTAGCCCATAATCCGAAATTGTTGCGCAGAGTAAATTGATCAACGGGAACATCATTGTCCTTGATCCAGCCATAGATCAGGCATTGTCCCGTCATGCAGCCAACTAATCCGTCGATACTGGCCGGGGGAAATGAAGCCGTGTTCCCTTTGACGCAGGCCCGCTGATAGCGAATGTCGTTGAGACGTCCTTCGCGCTGACCATGAACGCGAAAGTGGTGAAGCGCAGACTGGAATTGACCCGTCTTGATGGAACGGACGATATCGGGAAAAGCAGCGAGATACGCTACTTCGTCAAAACCCTCCGGCGCGGTCCCGGACGACCAGTCCAATGTCGTAGGGACAATCTGCTTTGAAGGCCCGCCGTTGGTCGCGGCTTGCGCCGAAGTTCCGCTCGCCGAGGTAACGGCATCCTCAGTTTTGTTAGCTACAGCCATGTCAGTGCTTGGTCGTGCAGGGGGGCCTAGGCAACAGCTTACCACAGGAACCCAGTGAGCCAGTCCCGGAAAACAACACCGCAGTGTCCTGTTTTACCGGAAGGGGCACAAACCAGAGACGCCTCGCCAGGAGACATCAGAAGACATCGATTATGAGTCCTAGGGTTAAAATGAAAATCGATTCGTAGTGCTTATTTAGGCTCAGGATTCTCTCTCTGGCAATCTAAGAATCGTTGGGAACAGTGGCCGATACAAAATAATCGTCAACAAGCAGATACCCTTACAAGGACTCATCAACTGGCCATCCGATTTATCTCCGATTGGCGCGAAATGTACATCCAGAGTGTCTGTGCGCTAACAGGCCCCTCCCCTCTTTTTTATGGCCGCATTGGCGGGTCAGACACCGACATGATGATCGACTATCTCGAAGGGAGGATGGCAAACGATATTTCGGAACAGCTTTTGCAACGGGTGCTCCCTCATCGCGGCAGACTGGCTGAGTACAACGGCTACTACGATAAATCGAATCTTGGCGACAACCTCCTGCGATTCTGCGAGGTCATGCTGAGCTGCTATCAGTCTTTCGAGCACACCTCGCTTGTGGGAGAGAAGTGGCAGACGCTCTATTTCAAGAACAATCTAAATCCCAAGTTTCATGTGAATCTTCGAGGTAAATCGGACGTCTACCAGCATCTGCTGGATATCATCTCGGCGGGCAGTCGAAATATTTACGTGTACCCGTTCGCTTTCATCGAGAAGACAACAAGAGACAACTGGACGATGTTCCACGCCTTTCAAAAGGTGCTCGCTAATAAGCGCGTCTTGGTGGCTTCTCCGTTTTCAGGAAGCATTCGGAAGAATTTTAGGAACCGGGCAAATTTTTTCCGCGATTATGTCTATCCCGATTTCGGCCTCGAAACCTATTCGACACCGATAACGTATGCCGGCCTACCCGAGCACTACTATCCACATCAAGACTGGTTTCAAACGGTCGAAGCGATGAAAGCGGAGGTTGAAAAGATCAGGTTCGATGTTGCGCTCTTAGGTTGCGGTTCTTATGCTGTGCCGCTAGGTACGCACATCTGCCAGGTTATGCAAAAGAAAGCCATCTACGTGGGCGGAATTCTGCAGTTGTACTTCGGCATCATGGGCCGCCGCTACATGAACCCATTTTTCACTAGTCGAATCAACGTCGAGTATTTCGTTTCAGCGGAAGAAGGGGCGAAGTACAAAAACCACGTCACGATTTCACCAGATTCTCGCAAAGACGGCTTTGGCGCGTACTTCTAAAGCGACCGGTTACTGCTTGGCAGCAACTCTTTCTCGTACGAGACGTTCAATTTCTGTGCCGAACGCTTTGACCTGTGGCATCGCTTGAGCCTGCCGCTTGGCAGAATCCATCTTGTTCGTCCAAGGAACGAACACATTCATCAAATCATCGACTTCGTAAGAATTCTTGTCGTTGATCCCTTGCCGCTGGAAGTTGATAAGCGCGGCAACATCTCCAAAGAAGATAAACCGGGCGGGTCTATAGTAGTCCAAGAGCGCTGCGATCCTACGCGGATACATGCATGGATCCGATAGTGCGTTGCCCTCCAATCCAAAGCTAACGCCTCGCTGTTTCAGACGCTCAATTTGCGAATAGGGAGCCGCATCCATCGCGGTTGTTGTGTTGTCGGGTGATGCGTTATAACCCGCACACTCTGCACGCGGATCCGCCGCCGTTGCCCTCGGTACCTCGATGGCAGGACGCGGGGCGACCCCGTTGTAAGCAATGAATATCCGCTCTGTGACAATGTCGTCAATGAATCTCTGTGCCTCCTTTTGTTCGGAAAAGGTAATGGGAGTAGCATTCTTGACTCCTGCAGCGACAATGGCCATCCAGAGCACATCGAATTCGAGATGCGTCTTGCGGAAGTTTGCCAGGTAGTACTCCTTTACTTTTCGGCTGTATTCGATCCACAAATGGTTTGTGAACCAGTCTTGTCCAATGCGCCCATAAGGATTGTCCTCTCCTGATTTCCCCGTTCCGATCCGCATGTAGGCGATCGCGTGATTGCCGTCATAACGCTTTCCAAGTTCGCGCACTAGATGCTTCACCTCGCGGAGAAAACGCTGATCATCGTAACGGGGAAAATTGAACTTGTATTGCGGATTGTTGGCCATCGCTCTCCAATCGCGATAGACGCCGATAAAGTTGTTGCTGTCCGACTGAAAAGTGGGGATTTCCCTTAAGATCCAATCTGGCGTCGCTGAAACAAACTGGACCCTTCCAGATTCAACCTTTTCGATAGGCGCACCTGTCGTCGCCACACAAAGTACGACCTTCTTGCCCAGCGTGCCCCAATACTCAAGGATCTGATCAATCATGGAGAAATTGCATCGACCTTTTCGGGGACAGAGTTGGGCCCAGTACACGATGATCGAGACGCCGCTCATCTCGTCGATCCTGGGAAAATTGACGGTGGCATCCTTCACTATTTGATCGGGATCGAATTCGCGGAGCAGCGATTCCCTTGGGGCGGTTGGATAAAAATACAGCTCCCGCAAGAAGTGGTTTGCCTGAGAAACAGATGCCTCACGTGACTGTTGTTCGCAGCTTGCCAGTCCGAGGAATGGGGACCAGAGCAAGAAACAGAGCACAACTGAAATGTACAACTTCAAGAATTCACACGACCGTTCTCAAAATGTCGAAATTCAAAGAACCCGCTGCGTACTCATCTCATAGACGCAGGCCCTGCAAACCCCGGATACGTGACTAGCTAACGTCGGGATTGACGCTGTATCGCTCGTCCGATGTATATCCGAATTCCTTCATTTCGGTCTCGCAGTGCTTGAGGAAAGTATCGATCTGTTCCTTGGACCAACCGGCCCCATCTAGTGAAACAGTCCGAATTGCACTACCCTTCGTGGTTTCCTGCGGACGATGAGTGTCCATGACATTGGCTACTGCCGTCATCGCCGCCTCGCTCATCCCTAGGAACACGCCGAGTTCTCGGGCTGCTGCTTTCGGATGCCGGACCATCTTGCGCTGCTCCATCTCAAAGAAACTGTCTGCGGGTATCTGCCCTCGAATGGTCCTCCACACAGACATATTCTTCGCCCAGTTGGCGCAATGGTAATCAAAGGAGTGTCCCGGAAATTTAGTCAAGCGCGAAATGACGTTTTCGATCCCGCGGCGCTTCGCGAATATGAAAGCCGCACTCGGCCAAAGTTCCCGCACAATGGGGATGGCCATCGTCATCTCGGGATTGCCAGTTTTATCGAACCACGGAGCCTGTGGGTTCAGAGAATTGACGATCGTCTGAAACCTTTCGAACAACTGTCGTTTGAGATCGTTCTTGTCAACGTTTGACAAGAGCACCCGCTTGTTGTCCGATGGATACCACTTGTAGTGCTGCTCGATGAGTTGATCGACACCCTGCAACAGGGACAGGAAATTGCCCTCGAGAAAGCCGTTGTATCCACCGTGGCGAAGAACGTCGACCAGTGCGCTCGTGCCCGAGCGCGGCGAACCTACAATGAACACAGGATTCCGCATGCGTACTATGATATCCGCTTAGGTAGGAACTCTGGAGTGTGCAACTCTGAGCAGAGTTCTTTAACAGATGCACCTGCAGCTCAGCGGTTCTCCCTCATTACCTACTTTCCATATTACGAGATTTTGATGTGTTTAGAGCCCTCACCGCCTGGCAGGCAGACCAATCATGTGCAGCTCCCGATCCGCAGGCATGTTGGCGCGACATTCCTCGGTCTTCTCGGGTTTGTAGATAAGAACTGATATTGCTCGAATAACAGATTCCGACTCTTCCAGCTGAAAAAATTAATGGCGTTTGCGAAGTTTAGTCACTGATATGAGGTGTAAACCGAGCATCGATTTCTCGGCCGTTCTGGCAGGCCTTTATCGTGGCCTGCGCCAGCATACGTATCGCCTGCAGCCGATGATCTAGCGATGGATCATCGAGATAGTTACGAGTGATACTCAGTAGCTGTTCATACCTTGGATCAGTCCACGCCAGCATTTCCCACATGGCCGAGCTCCAGAGTCTGTGCACTCGGCAGTACTGGTAGAAACAATCCAAAAGGAATCGTCCAGAAAGGAGTTCCATCATCTCCCGCCACTGTGCGGACCGCGCGCCGCGCCTGGCCAATCCATCGGTCACTCCCAAAATCACCCGTTGATTGGCTGCGATTCGCTGTTTTCCTTCATGTGAAGGCTTTGGGGGGCCCTGATCCCATACTCGCTGCGCTTCACGAATCAATTCCGCGACATCTCCATAGGGATCACTTACGGGGCGCCCCCGAACAAATGCCTGCAACACAAAATTGTTATTATCGGGGAAGTCAGAATAGAACAACTTCGAGATATGAAGGCGGGAGCTTACGTAAACGTCGACTTCGCGACCATCCACGATGCGGCGAAATTGTCTTACGTGACCGCCCCTCGTGACGCAAATCAGATCTAGATCGCTCTCAGGACCGAATGAACCTGAAATGTACGACCCGTAAACAAGAACCCCTAAAGAATCGCCATGATCGCTGACCGCCTCAGCGGCCTGCACAAGCCAGGAATCAGTTGTAGCCGTTATAAGCAATCGAAAACCCCCAATCGCTAAATCATTGTGCGCTACGACAATTTGTCAGGGGTAGTTGCTCTAAGGCACCTGAACAGTTGAGCATAATTTTGGAACAGAATCAACGTGCGCTCGATGCTGTATAACGTTCACATAGGTCAGCCGCCATGCTGGGTCGTTGCCTCTCACTGGTTTTCACGCTGTTGACGATCTCCATAGCGATTAGCGGAACGCACAGCACGATCCTGACAGAGACGTCACTCGGCACTATCAATCTCTGTCATGACCTCGTGCGGCTAAACATCGCCTCCCAAAATCTACCCCCAAACAACGAGTCTATTGACGCCCGCCCATTTTTCCAAGCTGCGGTGGCATACGCGCAGAAACATGGCATCCGGGTGTTGACCGTTGATCGCGGATCCTATTACCTCCTTTCCCCACAGGGTGAGAGGGCGTATCTGCTCATCAGTAAGACACCTGACCTCACCATTGATCTCGCCGACTCGACAATCTATCTGTCCAATGCAATTCAGCCGGGTTTTGCTCTGTTTGACTGCCAGCGGGTTACACTCACGCACTTCACCATCGATTTTCAGATTCCGCCTTACACCCACCTGCGACTGGAGTCAGTGAATCCGCAACGCCGAACTCTCACGTACCGCCCGCTGGCGAATTGGGCAAGTCCCGTAACCCTGAATGGCACAAAACATCTATCGAAGCCGCTGGAACTCTGGGCGGTAGCATTTCGGGATGGCGACATCGTTCCGGGAACTTCGCGTATGCGCGTGGCCGAGCCCATCGTCGAAAACATCCTCCAACTGGTGCCGAGTGCGGCGCCCTGGATGCAGAGCAATGTACTCGCATCGCTGCGGTCAGGCGACACAATCATCGTTACACAACGGGAAGGGCCTCCCACAATTCTCGTATCTGGCGGAGAAGACATCACCATCTCGAACGCTACCATTTATGGGGCGGCCGGCATCGCCCTATTATTCTCGTCGACCAGTCACTCGGTCGCCGAGCGGGTACGGGTCATGCCAAGGCCGAGCGGCGGCCTCATCTCCGCCGGCGCCGATGGAATTCACTTCAACACCGCGGGCCCGGACAATCACATCCGGAACTGTTTTGTTAGTCACAATTTGGACGATGCACTCGCCATAGACTCTCTCGACGTCGCCAGGGTTCAGCGTCAAAGTGGGCGGCGTCAAGTCGTCGTCAAACGTAGATCCTATCTGCATTTTCCGAACGGTACTCCCGTGAACTTCGTCAATCCCATGTCGGGTGAAGAGGTTCCAGGCGCCACGATTATTTCCCAGGACCCACCGGATTCCTTCCCGCCGGAGTTCGATGGACTTGTTGCTCTGACATTCGATCACGATCTACCCGCACTCACTCCAGACTTCGGTATGACCTTTGCAAATGCAAGCCACCGCGGTGCAGGCTCCAGTATCGAAGACAATGTCGTTGAGGAAGTTCCATTCGGACGCGGCATCTGGATCGGCGGCGCCGAGGGCGTCACTATTGCACGCAATGAAATCGGTCCTACTAGTAACGGCGGTATCGTGGTATCTCAAGACACGAAGATGTTCGCCGGGCCACCCGCACACGATCTTGTCATTCGGGACAACAAGGTTGTCGGCAGCCTCGGGCCTATGGCTTCTGGAGCAGGTACGCATACGGCTTTAGCGGCCATCGTCGTCGAATCAAAAGGAACATCCTCGGAATTCGCATCAGGAACTCCCAACAGCAACATCACCATCGAGCATAACTACGTCTCCGGCTCTGGTCGTTCCGGCATCTGGGTTGGCGAGCTAATGACCGGCATCGTCCGTGACAACTGCGTGCTCCACTGGAATCAACATCCTGAGCTACCCCAATTCGGCGTGACCCCACAACAAAAAATGGCGCTGGCAGAGAAATTTTCACATGCTGTCGTAATCCAAAACAGTAGGGATGTTCAGGAACGGAATAACCAGACCCAAGATACGTCATTGTGCAAGAGCCCAGGCACCGTGCATGTTGCTCGCCCCTGAAACGATCAACGGACTGAAAACTCGAATCTCAACTGCATGTCGATCCAAAGCTTGCTTTTAATTGCTCGGAACCATGGCTTACAAGCTAGCGTTTACAACGAATCTCCTGCCAAGAGCGACCTTGTCTATCTTGCCTCCGGTGTTCTTCGGCAACAGATCAACAAAATGGATTTGTCGTGGGACTTTGTAGGCTGTAAGCCGACCGCGACAGTGAGCCAAGAGCTCCCCGGTATCGCCTCCCGGAGCCACGACGAACGCGATAACTGCCTCCTCGTTGTCGGGGCCTCGCTGGCCGATTACCGCAGCCTCGATGACACTGGGATGCTCAATTAGCATCGCCTCGATCTCAGCCGGGTAGATCTTCGCACCGCCCCTCATGATCACATCGCTGGTTCGCCCCAGTAGAAAGATGTAGCCCTCATCGTCGAGGCGCGCAATTTCGCCCGGGTAGTACCACCCATTTCGGAAACTTAATTCGGCGCCGCCAGGCAGCGGCGATCCCAATCCCGGGCCGCGATAGCGTAATCGTCCGGCGTCTCGGACCGATACATTACGATCGTTCTCATCCACGACTTGGATTTCCGCCAGCGAATGCGGTTGGCCAACGCTATCCGGGCGCGTGTCGAAATCTTCCGGTCGAAGTACAGAAATCGCCAGAGTCTCGGCCGTTCCATAACGTTCGTGAAAATTCGGCGTTAGCTTCCGCGCTGCTTGTCGTTTCTCTTCTGGATAGAGAGGAGCACCTGTACTGAAGAGCAAGTCCAGCTCTGGCAAAAGAGGCCCATCCCTTTCAATCGTAAGCAACTGACGCACGGTCGTGGGCACCAGCCCGGCAACCGTAATGCGCTCGCGTCGTACTACATCAAGATATTCGGCAGGACTAAAAAGGTTCGGGTATAAAACCACGCAATCGCCGCGAAGCAAATGTGCCAGGCAGCTATTCCGCCCTCCGCTGTAATACAGTGGCATGTTGCACAAGAATCGATGACATCCCTTGAGCGCCATCAGTTCGAACATTCCGGCCATGGCGAAAAAATACTGTTGGTGCGTCATCAGCGTGAATTTTGGAAAACCAGTGCTCCCCGAACTCGCCGAGATTACGAACGCGTCGTTCCAGTCGCTGCTTGAATCGGCATACAAATCGGCCTGCGATACCCTTTCGTGCCATCTGGCATCGACCAGAAATGCAACCGCACCGCCTTCCACTCGACGATCCGGCTCAGCGAGTATGTATTGAAGTCCAAGTCCATCGATGAAGCGCACATTCTCGGCAGGCCGGGCGCGCCAATCGAGGGGTACGGCCACGCCTCCCATATGGGCCACGGCAAGCAGCAGAATAACGTGATCGCATGTGTCCTTCAGGCAGAGGCCGATTCGATCTCCGCGGCGCACTCCCAGATCAATGAGGTGGCCGGCAGTGCGCAGCACCAAACCCGCAAGCTCGCCGTACGTGATCGTACCAATGCCGTCGGTCAAAGCTGGGGCGCTTTTTCGGATCCTTCCAAAGTGAAGGATCGGCCCTATTATGTTCATCGGGGTAGCTCCGTCTTCGTGCGCAGATAGCCTGCTCAGGGCTTATGAACTCGGTCATTTTCCACGAATCTGTCAATCTTCAGCCCGAGTTCGGAGATCGTTGGAGAGTCCGCAAAAACCGACAGCTGGAGAGACACTGGAAAGGCTTCCGCAATCGCCTGCAAGATGATCGTCGCCAGAAACGAATCCCCTCCCAGCTCGTGATAGCGGTCTTCCACACCAACGCGATCCATGCTCAAAGCGGTCCGCCAAATCTCGGCGAGTTTTTCTTCGGTCGGCGTTCTAGGCGCGAGATAAGGACGAGACAACGGAAGGCGCTCACGCCGCACTAAACTCGAGTTCGCAGATTGCGGTGATGAGGACATGGGATCTATTCGGCACGCACAGTCATTTCTATCCCCAGCAACTCAGCCAGCATGCCGCGGAAATCATCCTCCACTAAAGCAAGTTGTCGAAGCATGTGATGGTTCAATCCGGGCTGAGGATGGAACCGGACTCCCGTAACACCAGCGAGGTGCGCCGCGTGGATGCTGTCGCGTGTATCTTCCTCTTCATAGAAGAAGTCTATTTGGGCCCGATGCTGACGGGACTCCAGAAATGGCCTGAGATCCATCATCTCAGGATTGACACTGGAGGCCAGCCGGTTCTTCATGAAATTGCGAGCCTGCTCAATCTTGGTGAACGAATCGTCGGGACTATAGGTTGGTGCTCCAAATGTCACGATACGATCCGCGCCGAGCTCAACACCGTATCGAATTGCCGCGAAGCCGCCCTCGCAATTGCCAAACGTAGAGACGTGTTTCGCTCCTACGCGACCGAGTATGTCGCGCAGCATTTTGAGCGTAACCTCATAGTCGCCACCCAGTGACTGCACGCCTAATAGATACCGCAAGCGGCGAAAGTCCTTCAGATAGACTGCAGTGATCTTCAACGTGGAAACATAGCGATCGAATACGGCTAGAGGCATGGAAATTGCATCGTTCCCACCCGTGAAAACAAGTACGGCGCTCTTTGCGTTCGCGACCGGTGCGATTTGCACATCGCGTTCTGGCTCGGCCACCAGCAGTGGTCGCAACCGCTCAGCCGAATTGGGAGCCTTGGCAGCGATTGTCTGAATCTCTTCCCATTCGGCTCGATCCAGATCCCCTTTCCCAGGCGCCAGCACAGAGTGGGGTGGTGCGAGAGGTTCCTTCAACCCCGGTCCATAGTTTCGCAGAAACATTCTGGCCATCGGATCATTCGGCCAGCGCTGGCGTATGTTTTCAAACTCGATCAACGCCTCTTGTCCGCGTCCCAGCCAAGTGAGCAACTGGACAAGCTTTAGAGGCCACCGAACCGTTTCGGGGCTGATCTGCGCCAGTCGTCGATAACAAGCCACCGCTGTGTCACCATCTCCTCGCTCGGTCGCCACCCATGCCCGCACGAGCCACGCATCCATCAGGGTCGGGTCGGCAGCGAGGGCCCGCTCCGCAGCTTCATCGGCCAAGTCGCGATTGCCGAAATTCCAATGCGCCTGGGAGAGGGCAAGAAATACTTGTGCCCCGGGCTCCGTTTCTCGAGCGATTATCTCCTCCGCCAATTTCTTTACTGCAGGCCAATCAAGCCGGATACGCGCGATCGCAAACTCAAGATTCTGTCCGCTCGGCACCTCCAGACCCCTCAGCTTCGCGGTTGCCAAAGCCGCCTCTGCATCTGCGAGCAGCGTGTCTACCTGGTCCGAACGACCAGCGCCCCGGAGTGCATAAACATTTCCGATATGGCACCAAGGATTAGCTGGAAAGCGTTTGCGCAGAGATTCCCAGCGGTCGATTGCCGCCTGCCAGTCATGCCGTTGAATCGCGACCCAAGCATGTGAGACAGCAATCTGCTCGTTGTCCGGAAAGCGTTTTGTGCCTGCACAGAGGACCTGCTCGGCCTGATCATAACAATGAGCCTCACGCAAAGCGTTGCCGCCACCAAGATATGCGGGCGCAAGCGAAGGAAAGTGTTCACGAACCTGCTCCCAGTAGTTTGCGGCTTCTAGCCATTCGCGACGTCGCATCGCGTTTCGCGCACGCTCGACCAGTTCGCTATTAGTTACCTGCGTCGGCACTTGAGTCAGCCCAAGGTTTCTAATGTTATTGGCTTCAGGACGCCATGGATTACACGGCAGCCTCTGAGGAGTTTCGCAATGGAGCCACTACGCAGGGGGGATCAGAAACTTATTGTCTGAATTATATGCTCAGCCTGCCAAGTTTCGTAAATCTTGAGGATCGGCATCACCACATAAATAAAGCCGCCAGGGAGGACACAGGCAGTTTTAGCAATGACACTGAGCTTCTCTATGCAACGGCCCTTCCAGCGGCATTGCGTCCGGCTCTGCTGACGGAAAACATTTTTACATTCGACGACGCCAACTAAATTCTAATAATGGGGTAAAATAGCCAACAGTAGTACCTGCGGATTACCCCCTTGCCCGCTGACTGTTCGTACAAGCTGTAGACCCCGGTAAACCTCATTTGGATGCGAAGCCCTTTGCATACCTGCGAAAGGGGTGAGCACCGAGCAAACGGAAGACCTCATGGCTGTTGCGCTTCAAATGGATCTGGTGTCGGGTGCCAATGTGGAAGTCCTACTGAAGGACCCATCCCCATTCCCTAGTTCCTACTTCATCTCCATGGAACATTCAGGGAATGGCGAATTCTGGCAGCTTGTGCAAAAGCTTCTCGCCGCAGCGAACCGGACCGTCTGCAAAGTCGGCGACAGTCTTCAAAAAGCCGGGATCAGAAAGCAGGACCTTACCCGTGCGGCGATGCGGAAGCTACTGCAAACCGAAGGCTATTCGTTTGGAATTCTCCGCGAAGTAGATGCATTGGCAGATCTGGATTTATCGGGCCACGCAGCATTCTTGTTTGTGCGTGATCCTCGAGACCTCATCGTGTCGATGTATCTGGCAACTAGCAACGACAAGGTAGACAGTCCATCTCTCAGCACCGGAGGCGATTGGGAACAAGAAGAAGATTCTGCCGCGATCATCAGATTTATTCGATCAGCAGAAGTCGACGCGGTGGAGCGCCGCTACCAGCGTTTCGCTGACTTCTGTGGAAAGAAGAACGTGAGGGTCTTCAGGTATGAGGACGCTTTTTACAGCTGGCGGTACGTGATCGCCGATCTGATCGAAAAACTCAATCTACAAATCCCTCCGGACCGTCTTCTTGCAATCGAAGACTCCGCAGCCACTCTGTCAGAGTTCTCGAATGTCACCGGAAGAAAATCGCATCGGATCTTTCCGGAGTACCTAAACGCAGCGACGATCGGAGAACTCGAACAGTTGTTCGCTTACCCGATGGCGTTTTTTGGTTACCCTCCGGAGGATAAGCCGCCCGCAGTCTTCCTTGATTATCATTCCGATTTCCTCCGGAGCATCTCCGAACGTCTTTCGATCGCAAACGCACAGTGTGGCGAGTTAGCGGCAAGGGTCACCACCTCGACACGGATGGAGCAAGGAGCGAGGAAGATCGCGACAAGACCAACGGCGGACGATCACCCTCTCGCCCGTGGCAGTAACAATAAGGACGAGGAAAATCCCGGAGCCGAGCACAACTCGCATCTTGTAGGTCTGGTCGAAGCGGATCCGGAACTGTCGTGGCGTCTGAAACCGAATGCATCATGCCAACAAATCGTACTGGGACGACAAATTGTGATGGAGGTTGACTCTGCCGGCTGCCGTCCGGTAGTTGGGCAGCCGCTGTCTGGTGAAAAATCATTTGCCGCTTATGGATGCTCTGTCACTTTCGGATGGGCAATCGCAGCCGAAGAAACATATTGCTCTGTTTTGCAGTCGATGTTTCCCGACTGGCGCATGGAGAATCACGGCGTCGGGGGTTATAGCGGCACACAGAATTTGATTCAACTGCACCGCAACGCTCGTTGGGGGATGCCGGATTTCGTCACCTTTGGTTGGATCCCACATCATATGCGGCGGAACGTCGGAGATCCGACTTGGCTGCAGCTCATGATGGGGAAGGCAAATGAGAGGCGACTTCGCATTGGATCAACGCAAGAACCTGCCGCTCTAACGCGGCCTACCTTCCCCAGGGCGTTCCTCGACCAGGAAGGTGTCCTGCAATATCGCCTGATCGGCTTTCCACGACGGGACCTTCTTGGCCTCGACACGGAGGACTTCAGCCCAGACCTGCACTATCTGGATCTGGTCTCTCTGGGTATCTTTTCGCGCGCTTCTCAACTCGTCCGCGCGAAAGGTGGACACTTTTTCGTCACCATACTTCAAGGGGAAATGTCGGCATTGCTTCGCCGCATGCTCGATGGCTCGGGCATTCCGGTCTTGGATGCAAGCGTGACGGGCAAAGAGTTTACTTGCTTGCCTGATGACGGCCATCCGAACGGGCGCGCTCATCGAATCTATGCTGAGAAGATTCGAGACTATCTCGTGGCTCGCTCGACGCAGAACCAGCGGACAGAATCCAGAACAACCTCGGCCAAGGAGACACTAACAACTGAATTTCGAGCGGTTACGTCGGTTGCACCGTTCCTCCCGATCCAAGCGGCAGACCAGCGATACGTTTCCTCGATTCAGAACCTTGCAGAACCGGATCCTGTGCTGGGATTACGCTTGAAGCCGGACACTTCAACCGAGATCATCACGCTTGGGCGAAGAGCCGAAATTAGTATCGATGCGGCTGGCTTTCGCAAAGTGGTGGGGCAGCCTGAGTCCGGCAGAAAGACGCTGGCTGTCTATGGATGCTCCTTCACATTTGGCCGGGGCGTCCGCGACAACGAAACATTTTGCTCACTGCTGCAGTCTATGTTGCCGGCTTGGCGCGTAGAAAATCATGGAATTCCCAACTACTGCGGCACCCAGAATCTGCTTCAACTCCAACAGGATTGTCGGTGGGACACCCCGAACTTCGTTACCTTCTGCTGGACTGCGAGCCACCTGCTCCGCAACGTCGCCGATCCAGCATGGATACAGACGCTGACGGAGTTCTGCAATCAATCGTTGCATCGGATGGATGGCACCCCACACTCGGACGTTGCGACCTCGACATGGCCGCGCGCCTCTCTCGATCGAGATGGCAGGCTGGAATTCCGGTCCGTCAGATTCCCTCGTCAGGATCTCAAGGGAATCGATTGGACCAGTTTTGCTCCCGACCGTTTCTACCTCGATCTCGTTTGCTTCAATTTGTTTCAAAGAGCCGCAGAGATCGTTAAAGAGCAGGGCGGGCATTTCTTCGTTACGACCCTGAGGAACCAGCTATCGCAAACACTCCAACGCAAAATGGAGGACGCAGGAATACCAGTCGTTAATGCCAGCCTTAATGGGCCGGAGTTCAGCCTGTTGCCCGATGACCCTCACCCAAATGCGCTGGCCCATTTCACCTATGCGGAAAAGATTTTGCAATAT
>DATFQQ010000159.1:0-6884 GCA_035264195.1 Candidatus Sulfotelmatobacter sp.
AAATCATTTTCAACAAGTGGGCTTTGACCTGAACCATCCACGCGTCCGCAAGTATTGGGAGTTGTGTGAACGCATTCAGGATTTGCCGCGACACCTGGGCCAGCATTCCGGAGGCATGGTCGTTTGTCAGGGGCAGCTCAATTCCATTGTTCCCCTTGAACCAGCGACAATGCCGGGGCGTGTCGTCGTGCAATGGGATAAGGACGATTGCGCCGATATGGGCATCATTAAGATCGATTTGCTGGGACTAGGCATGATGGCCGTGCTTGAAGATTGCTTGGAACTGATTCCCAAGCACTACGGCGAACCGATCGATTTAGCGCAGCTTCCTCCTGACGATCCGCCGGTCTATGAAACCCTGCGCAAAGCGGACACGGTTGGGATGTTTCAAGTTGAGAGCCGTGCGCAGATGTCTTCCCTTCCACGGAATGCTCCCGCGAAGTTCTACGACCTCGTCGTACAGGTCGCGATCATCCGGCCCGGCCCGATTGTTGGGAAAATGATGCACCCGTACATGCGCCGGCGACAGGGGAAGGAATCTGTAACTTACGCGCACCCTTCGCTCGAACCGGTACTCGAACGAACGCTAGGCGTACCGCTATTTCAGGAACAGCTGCTACGCATTGCCATGATCGCGGCGAACTTCACAGGCGGTGAAGCGGAAGAGCTACGCAGAGCGATGGGCTTCAAGCGCTCGGAAGAACGCATGAAAAAGATTGAAACCAGATTGCGGACCGGCATGACCAAGAACGGCTTCAGTCCCGCAACACAGGAAGAGATCATCACGCAGATTACTTCCTTCGCCCGCTACGGTTTTCCAGAATCGCACGCGGCAAGTTTCGCTCTGCTCGCCTATGCCAGCGCATATTTGAAACAGCACTATCTTGCAGCGTTCACGGCGGCTCTCCTCAACAATCAACCCATGGGCTTTTACAGCCCGGCAGTGCTCGTGCACGATGCGCAGTTGCATGGCCTGCGAGTGAAACCTATCAACGCTCTACATTCCGAATGGAACTGCACGATCGAGCGCACGATGAAAGGGGACAAGGATATTCCTTGTCTGCGCATCGGGCTCCGTTACGTCCGGGGGCTGAGGCAGATGCCGGCGGACAAGATTGTTTCGGAGAGGCAGAAGCACCCGTTCGAGGGGATTGATGACCTGGTCCGCCGTGTCCCGGAACTGCAGAGAGCGGAGCTGGTAACGCTCAGCGAAATTGGTGCGCTGAACTCTCTTGGAGGGGGAATGCATCGAAGAACGGCTCTGTGGCAAGTGGAACGCGCGGCCCGGCCTGCTGGCCCGTTGCTGGATGCGATTCCAGAGCAAATGGAATTGTCGCCACTGCGTCAGATGACGGACGAAGAGCGTCTTGTTGCGGATTTTCACGGGTCGGGCATGAGCACTGGCCCGCATCCGATGACATATTGCCGGGAGGCTCTATCCAAGCTGCAAGTAAAACGAGCGTGCGATTTGACTCGCGTGCCGGACGGGCAATACACCCGGGTAGCAGGGTGCGTAATCGCTCGGCAACGTCCGGGAACAGCCAAGGGCTTCGTCTTTCTGAGCTTGGAAGATGAGACGGGAATTTCGAACGTAATTGTGAATCCTGATCTTTACGAGAAATACCGAGTGGTGATCAACCGCGAGAAATTCCTTCGGGTCGAAGGCGTCCTGCAGAATCAGGATCACACTATATCCATCAAAGCTTCCCGAGTGCTACCGATCTCCATCACTGCAGCGGAAACGCAGTCCCACGATTTCCATTAGCTACGGTGCCTACTTTCGGCTTGCCCTTCATCCGCTCACAACTCACCGCAAGCTTCCGATCCGAGCATTGTCGGGGGCGGGAGCCAGGGGGCCTACATCAGCTTCGCGTACTCGGGCTTTGGCTTGCTTGAAGACGGGGATGTCCGTGTCGGCGTCTCTTCACAGTGAGAGGAATCCTGATACGCGGCGCGAGGTTGAAGCTCTCACACAAGAGGCGATGGCGCTGGCGATGGAACTCAGAGCGGGGCGGGCATGAGCGGGGCAGCCAAGCAAACTATAGGCAGAGCGGTGATCGTGGGCACGGTGCTGCCGAGTAGTCGCGGGACGTAATCAGTTATTCAGCTTGTGTCCCGCTTCGTTTCGTTCGCCAAAGAGAAAGCGTCGTAGGCGTGTAGGAATCTTTGACATCGGAACATAGCCGAGTGCGCCCGCGGCAGCCGTTACTAAGCCCAGCCGAAACAATCCATAGATTACGACGACCAATACGATGAGGCCAGCAACAATCTTCTCAATCCATGAGTGGTCCATAGAGCCCCTCTAGAATCAGAGGCTAGCACTTTGAATGGCTGCGCGGCAATCTTTCGGTGCGCGTCACGAACAGCGAAGGGCTTCGTCTTTTTGAGTCTGGAAGATGAAACAGGAATTTCGAACGTGATTGTGAATCCTGACCTTTACGAAAAATACCGCGTAGTAATCAACCGTGAGAAATTCCTTCGAGTAGAAGGTGTCCTGCAGAACCAGGATCACACCATTTCCATCAAAGCTTCCCGCGTCCTACCTATCTCGATTACCGCGGCCGAAACGCAGTCGCATGATTTCCACTAGCCAGGGCGCCTACTTGCGGTTTGCCTGAGGTTCAAGAAGCTCCTGGTCAGCCAACCTGAAACTGCCCTATACCTTGCACTTCTAGGGGTCCTTGTTCTAACCTATAGAAGTCGGAGGTATGAGTGACGCCGATTCCTAGGTCCGACCTTCCTCAAGGTACGCTGGACCTCCTAATTCTGAAAGTTATCGCGCTTGGGCCGGTACACGGATACGCGATCGCGCGGCGCTTGGAAGAGGTTTCGCGCGGTGTAGTGCAAGTCCCGGAAGGATCACTTTATCCAGCATTGCACCGGCTCGAAAACCGCGGCCTTCTGGCCGCAGATTGGAAAGAGACTGAGACTGGCCGCGATGCAAAATTTTATCGACTGACGCGCAAAGGGCGAAAGCACCTGGAGGGGGAGGCCGCAAGTTGGCAACGATTGATCGATGCCGTTGGTCTCATTCTCGCGATGGCTGAGGGAGGTGGGGGATGACCTGGTGGCAGCGCCTGTGGCACCGAAGGAAACTCGATGAAGAGCTCGAAAAGGAACTTCAGTTTCACCTGAACCAATACGCGGCAGAGCTGACGGCGCGGGGATGCGACCCTCAAGAAGCGCGCCGACAAGCAAGGCTCGCTCTCGGCGGTTTGGAGCAGGCCAAAGAGAACTGCCGCGATGCCCGCGGTACAGGTTGGTTCGAAGACGTCGCTCAGGATTTTCAGCACGCTGTTCGAACATTCCGCAGGGAACCAAGGTTTGCACTCAGTGCGATATTCGCAATTGCAGTTGGCGTTGGCGCGACTACCATGGTTTTCAGCGTCATCTACAACGGCCTGCTGCGTCCGTTTCCGTACAAAGATGCGGCGCGACTAACGACCTTCTCGGTCCACGATCTGCAGGGGGCAGACGTGCAGGGGATCGGTCGTGGCGACCGCGGGGGCTTTACGTCAGCTGAACTCCTCACCTTCCAGCAGGAAAGCCGCAGCTTTGAAGACATCATTGGATTCATGAGCAAGGACGTGTCTCTTAGCAACAATCTAGGGACTCAGCAAGTTCACGCTGCCCTTGTAACACCCAATACCTTTCAGTCTCTCGGCGTCGAGCCATTGCTAGGGCGCAACATCATTCCTGAAGATGCGAAACCCGGTCAGCCACCCGTTTTTGCAGTGAACTACAAACTTTGGCAGCAACATTTCGACGCTGACCCCAAAATCGTGGGGACTCGCTTTGTAGTCGGTGGCGTGCCCATGACCCTTATTGCAATCATGCCTCCTCGGTTTCAAATCAACCCGGAAGGCTGCGACATATGGATACCAACGATTCCGAACCCAAGTGATGCGGGTATAAGTACAAATGCAGCGGAGCCCATGCACTTCTGGTGGCCATTGGGTCATCTCAGGCCCGGGCTAAACCCAAAGGCTGAATCCGCAGACTTGAACCTTGCCGCTCAGCGCCTCGCAAAGACTTTTCCTAAACTCTACCCGCCACGCTTCACCATGGTCACGCGGCATTTCGTAGATGTCGTGATTGGAAACTTCCGAAGCATGCTCTACGCATTGGCTGGGGCAGTCGGGCTACTGCTTCTGATTACCTGTACAAGCGTTGCCAACCTTCTGCTGGCGCGTGCCACGACCAGAGAAAGGGAGATTGCCATTCGTGCCTCCATTGGCGCAAGCCGTGGGCGTCTGATTCGCCAGCTGGTCCTCGAAAGCTTTGTCCTCGGCTCAGCCGGCGCTCTTCTCGGCTGCGTATTCGCGTATTGGGGCCTTAAGGCGTTTCTGCTCGTTCTTCCAGGTGGCCTGCTTCCGGCTGAGGCGGTCATGAGCTTAAATCCTGTCGTGCTCCTTTTTGCCTTGGGCGTGACCATAGTTACGGCCTCGGTATGTGGAGCGCTACCTGCGATTCACAGCACACGCGACGATTTGTGTTCCCGCTTGGCCAGCGGCAGCAAAGGGGTAGGCGGGGACGTTCGGGGAGGGAAACTCCGCGCGGCCCTGGTCATGTCGGAAGTCGCACTCTCCATCGTGCTTCTGATTGGTGCCGGCCTTATGACGCGCACACTCTTCGCGTTGACTCACGTAAACCTTCTTTTCAACCCCTCGCATATCCTCGTTACTCAATTATCTTTCCCTGGCGGCGTATCGCGCACGGCCACCGAGAAAAAACTCTTCTTCGAGCAGGTGCTCCAGCGCGTGACCGCATCGGGCGGCGTAATTGCTGCTGCGACAACTGCCTCGCTGCCCCCGTATGGAGGACCTGGAAGTGATGTCGACGTGACTGGTGGTTCGAATGCTGAGCAATCCAGAGTGCAGATTGATTTATGCAGTGCCGGACTCTTCCGAACTGTTGGAATCCGTCTGCTCCGAGGTAGACTGCTTTCGCAAGGCGAAATAGCTTCGGCGCAGCGAGTGGTCGTGGTCGATGAAACGCTCGCCCACAGTTTCTTCGGCGACCGGGACGCGGTCGGCCAGAAGATCAGATTCAAAGTCTTCGACCTAATCCCGGACGCTCCCCACAATACTTATTTCGAGGTAGTAGGTGTGGTCAACAGCATCAAGAACCGTGGTCTGCGAGATTCTCCAGCACCACAAGCCTACCTTCCCTATACCACCTTCGGCACTCCCGACGGAAATGTCCTCGTGCGCACCTCAGGAGACCCACTCTTGATGGCCAAGACAGTGCAACAAGCGATCCAGTCAGTTGACCGCAACGTTTCCCTCACGGAAACAGGTTCTCTCCAGAGCTATCTCCAAAGATTCGACTATGCCTCGCCTGAATTTGGCGTTGCTACTTTCGCGGCGTTCGCTGGCATTGGTCTCGTGCTTGCCAGTGTCGGAATCTTTGGACTACTGGCCTACATTGTTTCGATCCAGACTCACGAGATAGGGGTCCGCCTAGCACTCGGTGCGCGACAATCGAGCATCCTGGCGATGACTCTCAGAAAGGGCATGCGGTTGGTTGTAGCAGGCATCCTTATCGGCGTACTTGGGAGCCACTACTTGACGCGCTTCCTTGCAAGTCAAATCTGGGGCGTTTCATCGACCGACATTTTTACATTCGTTGTCGTCGTTATTGTTGTAATGGTCGTGGGCATCTTGGCGTGTCTGGTGCCTGCCTATCGCGCTGCCAAAGTCGATCCGCTGGTGGCACTTCACTACGAATGATTGTTCCGGCCTAGGCGGTTGCCGAGGAAAAAAGATCCTGCCGTTTAGTTTCGTGTCGGGGGTTGGTGCGAGCGCCCGTGGGTTACAAAGCCGCCCGGGGGCATCCCACCAAAGACGCCACCGGGCTGGTCTTCGAGGATAGCTGGAATCCGACTGTCAGGATTCGATCGCGTCGCTGTCGTTAGCCTTGACCTTTAGCTGGCTGACGCTGCACTCGGCGGGCCGGACGTCATCGCGTACCTTGCCGAAATACTTCGCTTGGATGAGCTTACCCTCAGGTCCGGGATGGCAGTAAAGATACTGAACGTCAACAATCTCGCCTTCCTTCGGTAGCCGATAGCGGTGGGGCACTCCCACCGTCCCCATGAATCGCTGCCGACTGTCATCCAAGAGATACACGGCGATGGAGCGGTGTCCGTCATTCGCCTTCTTCTCGGGCTTGGGGCCAACGATGAAGGATGCCGTAACAACGAATTTGCATTTGAAATGCTGTCCTGCTCGTCCGCCCGTGTACACGGCGTAGCGGTTCTTGCACACAAACCCTTCGGCGTTCGCGGTGTGCATCTTTTTCACGAAGTCGCGCTTTGCCTTCGTTGTCATCGCCGTTTCGCAGACACGCAACACGTCGCAAACTCCTCGGAAATGCTGCGTCAGGTGCACATAACGGATTTCGTATGGCTGGATGCGCAAGTCCGTGCCGTTCACGCTCAGCAAGTCCCAGATGTAGAAGTGCGAGTCCGTGATTTCGCCGTCCGCCAGGAAACCTTGAGCCTGCACCCGGTCTAGCGATTCGGTCAGCCGGGAATCGATAGGAATGATTTGGCCGAGTTTGTTGATGCCGGAATATTTCCCCTCGGACTTTTGTACCGCGAGCCGCCTCCCGTCGAATTTCTGCTGGAACCAACAAGCGGCATTCTGCGCCAATAGTACCGCTTCCGGCTCCTCGATAGGCGTCAGCAACTCTGGCGTGTGGTCAGAATGCTCTTTAGCGGCAGGCAGTCCAACCGCGAGTGCCTCATCGCCGTTTGCGCTCGCCCTCGCGATCTGATAGCCCTTTCCTGTTTTCTCCCGGAGGATGCGGTCATAAACTCGCTTCGCCTCCTCGTAGGTTGCTCCGCTCACCTTGACATCGCTCTGCAAGGCGGAGCCGCG
>DATFQQ010000160.1:0-5463 GCA_035264195.1 Candidatus Sulfotelmatobacter sp.
GGTTCTACCTTCGACGAGGCTTTCCTGAAATACGGGATACACACGGGCTTCGGAAATGATTGGCTGAGAATTGGCGGCATAAAGCTCTTTCTCGATGGGGAAAGCGAGACGGGTCTCCGATACGATCCGCCGGGACAAAAAGAGAAATGGGTGGGCGTGCCGAAAATGGATCAGGAGACGCTCAACCGAGTCGTGGTCGAGGCGCAAAAGAACGATTTCCAGATTTGGATTCATGCGCTAGGAAACAAGGCGCAGGACATGGCCCTTGACGCTTATGAACTCGCAGAGCGCGAATACTCCCGCACCGATGCCCGCAATCGGATCGAACATGCGGGGGACCAGGAGGCGGGAGCGACCAGCCAGGAGCAACTCGACCGCATGAAGACTCTAGGCATCATTCTGGTACCGACGGGCGCCTGGATTTATCTGGGCCGGGCATATAAAGGAACTCAGGCGGAAGTCCCTTTCATCTATCGCACATTGCTCGATCAAGGATTCCAGCCGCCGGGAAACTCGGATTCGCTCGGGTCTATGCCCGAATCGATGAACCCGTTCTTTTCCATGTGGGCAATGGTGACACGAAAAACGCGTTCTGGAGAGTTGTTGGCGCCCGAGCAGGCGATAACGCCGGCCGAAGCCATTCGCATCTACACGATGTTCGGAGCCCACTCAGGATTCGAAGAAAAAAACAAAGGATCGATCGAACTGAGCAAACTGGCAGATTTGATCGTTGTGTCCGATGATCCGCTGACAGTTCCGCCGGACAAACTGAAAGACATCAAAGTTGAAACCACGATCATCGATGGAAAGATTGTCAAATAGGCTGACGCTCACCTCTAAGGCCTTGGCTACGTACCCTCCGATCAGCAAGTCCCCGATTGTCTCATTCGACATGGCGCACTCCGTCGGAACGGCTGCGCAGTTGGTGAGGAAACCAGCAGCAGTGGTACTCGCGCGAGGGTTCGATAAGGGTTCGATAAGACTTCCAAAGCGCTCTTTTAAGCGCCAAGGATTGCGATCCGTGCCTTTGGTTTCTGTGGGTTGCAATCTGGGGTAATCCTTTCACGGCGGTAACACGGGTTAAAATCCCGTCGGGGACGCCAAGCCTTTTAAATCTGTTACGCGGATTTCTCCTCTAACGTTTGCGGTACAACGACGGTACAAGTTCCCGTGGCTGACGAGTGCGGCGAGCGGAATGTCACGAATTAGCTTCGCAAATCTCGCTCGCCGAACCTGGCCGATAGCGCTCTTTGACATACATAGGACCCTCTTAAAGAGATACGTATAAATAATGCAATAGACTAACGCAAAAAAGAAGGCAGCTCCGACTGTTCGATGCAGCTCCGCAACTTACTCGGTGACCGCCCGACTCCGTTCATAGACTGGATGATATCGGCCGTGAGCTCTTCGATGTCTTTGGGGCAGCTATTTGCCAGTTCTCGTTTGGCCTGACACCAGACGCCTTCGTCCGGGTTTAGCTCTGGCGCATACGCGGGAAAATATTCAACATGCAGACGAGCGTGCAGGCGGAGGGATTTCTGCAGGAGCTGGCCTTTATGGGTGGTCGAATTGTCCAGCAACACGATCACCTCGCCACGCAAATGTCTAAGAAGGTGGCGCAGGAAAAGGCACACTTCCTCCTGCCCAATATTGTCGTAGAACAGATAGTAGTAGAGGCCCAATCGCTGCCGTTGCGGGCTGACAGAAACAGCGGAGATGACCGACACCTTATCCCGCCGACAGGGATGACGATGAATTGGAGTCTCGCCGATAGGGGCCCAGGTCTTAGCCACATTCGGGATGAGTAAGAATCCGGACTCGTCCGCGAAAACTAGGTGGGCGCCCAGCCGAGCGGCTTTTTTTTAATGCCTGGCCACTTGTGCCGTTTCCAGTGCTCGATGGCTGCATCGTCGCGCTCCAGTGCCCGACGCTTCGGTTTTTGATGGCTCCATCCCAACCCATACATCAGCCGCCCAATGTGATTGGGGTGGTAGTGTACGCCAAACACTTCCTCGATGAGCTGAGCGATCCGTACGGTCGTCCAAAGATTCGTGCGGTAACCTCGTGCCATCGCGCCTTTCGCCAGTAGCCGGACCAGTTGCTCTGTATCTTTGCGCCGCAACTTAGGTGGTCGCCCGGGAGAAAAACGGACTTTGAGCGCCTTCTCTCCACCCCGCTGCCGGGCATGCAACCAGCGCATGACCGAGCTGGCGCCACAGCCAATGCGTCGCGCCGCTTCGTTTAAAGAACAACCGGAATCGACCAAGGCCAAAGCTCGCCGCCGCCGATCTTCCAACAAATCGGCGCTTCCTTTAGGTCTGGGCATAGGTGTTCAGGCGGAGAGCAGAGCACCTACATTATCCGGCTCATTTCAGAAATAGTGTATTACATTATTTATACGTGGCTCTTTAAATGCTGCAAAGGCAGGAAAGGACGCCCTTTAAGCACGGCGACTAGGAGTAGTAGATCCTTAATTCTCGGTCAACGGAAATTGGATTTCGAGCATTTGGCCGAGGTGGAGTTCGCGCTTGGGCCCGGCCAGCCGATATCTCCTCACGTTCATCCAGCGTCGAATCGCCGCGTAGGCTTGTTCAGCACTCTCGTCATCGGAATCCGAGTATGCGCAGGCCAGCGTCGCCTCTGGAAGTTGCTTGCGTTCGCAGGGTATGTTCGTGGGAATCGGTTTTTTCAAAGCAACAAACGGCTCGGCCTCGAACGATCCAGAGTCCGCACACCGGTGCCAGAGGACTCCCCGTGCGGGTCCTACGCAGTCCGGCGGCAACAGGTTCGACAATTCTCGCTCGAATCCCGCTACTTCGGAATAGGTGCCTAGTTTGACTCGTAGAGATGCGATACGAACAGCTGGTCGCCGCTTCACGATGACGGCAATTGGAGATTGGCGCTCGCCGAGTTCCTCTAGTGCTGCATTGATCCAATTCAGAGATTGCGCCGCTGTCTCAATGGACTGCTGCACGGTTCGTTTCAACTCGTTCAGTAAGGCTCTTCGTTCCGATGCGGAACCTCTCTTCGCGATCAGTTGGCGAACCTGCGCGAGTGACACGCCCAGGTTCTTAAGAGAGACGATCGAGGCAAGGTCTTCCAGTTGCTGAGGCAAATAATGCCTGTATCCCGTGCGTGCATGCACGCTGGCCGGTCGCAATAAGCCGATTTCATCGTAAAAGCGAAGGGTTTTGGCAGAGACTCCGCCGAGTTCGGCGAACTCGCCGATCTGATAGTGCACACCCATAGAGAACCTCCAAACAAGCGCGTTTAATCACGATAGCATCCAAGGTCGCCCTTTGTGGTCTCAGACCCAGGCTTGCACCTTCCAGCGCACTGGAATGTTTTACTCATGACAGGCCCACAACGATTCGTGGAAAGGAAAGGTCTGTATGTCAAAACTCAAATCGAGTCACGTGTTCACGATTACGATGAAGCTGCCTCCAACTCTCGACGTTGGGGATACTCCCGTCGGCACTCCCGGGACCTTCACGGTGTCAGGAGGGCAATTCACCGGCGATCGGCTCCGCGGAGAAGTTCTGCCTCAAGGCAGTTCCGATTTCCTTCTGCTGCGAGCCGATGGCTCTTACCAGCAGATTTTGCGTCTGGTTCTGCAAACCGAGGATCAGCAACTCATTCTCACGACCTATCGCGGCGTGGCGCACGCATCCCCGGAGGTCGGCGTACGGCGTGCGCGTGGTGAGTAGATTGCTCCATCCGAGTATTACCTTCGAACCGCTCCGTTTTTCGAAACCGCGTCCGCAAATACGCCTGGTTGAACAAAATCGTGAGCGATGACATCGGCGAGCGAGGTACAGATGAGGTTAAGTACGAAGTTCCCGAAATTCTTCAACTTTTCGCCCGAGGCATATGAACTAACCACCGAACTTCAATGGAGGACAAACGTGCTCAATTCGGTTCTTACGCTCGCTCCGCTTCTAGCGCTGGCCATAACGATACAAGCGCAGGATAGTCCTAGGGATGCGATCGAGTTGTATTTTCGTGCCCACGCTACCGGTAACGGGGGTTTCATCCGCGAAGCATTCACCCCCGATGCAAGGATCGAATTTGTTGAAAACGGCCAGCTCAAGCAATGGACACGAGAGGAATTTGCGGCAAGGTTCCAAACTCCGGCGAGTGACGAATATCGCCGCGTGCGTCGAATCGACCACCTAGCTATAACAGGCACGGCCGCAAGCGCCACGGTCACCCTGGATTATCCGCAGGTCGTATTCACTGACCACCTCTCGCTGCTGGAAATTGGCGGCCAATGGAAGGTAGTCAACAAGATTTTTTCGGCGGACCATCGAAACGCTGGCCAGGAGGCCATCAAAGATACGGTTCAGAATTGGTCTCGGCCGTTTGAGCCGCGAAGAATTATTGGAAACATCTATTACGTCGGGACCAATATGATCAGTTCTTTCCTGATTGTGACTCCTGCAGGTCTCATCCTTCTCGACACCGGACACGTTCAGATGCTGCCGCAAGTTGAAACCAACATCGAGAAACTCGGCTTTAAGCCGAAAGAAGTGAAGTTCTTGCTCAACAGTCACGCACATTTTGACCACTGCGGGGGCTTCGCTGAATTCAAGCGCCAAACTGGCGCGAGCATCGTGGCCAGCAAATTGGACGGGGAATTGATGAAGCATGGAGGGAAAAGGGATTTCTTTTGGGGAGATGATTTGGCCTACGAACCGGTAGCACCGGATCGTTACGTCGGCGACGGTGATCGGGTAGAGCTGGGCGGCGTGACTCTTACGGCCCATCTGACCCCGGGACATACGAAGGGATGCACCAGTTGGTCGATGCGCATAAACGAGAACGGAAACGATTATGACGTGCTTTTCTTGTGCGGCCTCACAGTCTCGCCTTACAAATTAACCAACAACGAGCAATATCCAAACATCGTAGAAGATGTCCGCAATTCCCTGATGAAATTGAGAGGTACGCATGCCGATATCCTGTTGGCAGCGCATGGCTTCTGGTTCGATCTGGAAGCCAAAGCTGCACGCCAGAAAGAAGGGGCTCCCAATGCATTTATTGACCCGGGTGAACTGGGTCACCACCTCTCAGAGATGGAAAGCGACTTTGAGCAGGCGCTTAAGGCGCAGGAACGGCAACGCTGAGGGATGGATGAAAGGACTTACAAAACCTTGTGGCGTGTTGCCAGAGACCGACACCATTTTTGGTTCGGGATCACGTCATGGATGCGATAAATGCCATTGCTGCGCCAAACTCAGTGAGGTGATAGCGTCTGCTTGACCAAACGGCTCCGAACAGTTTAGCGAAGGCCCTTACCCGGGCGAGTAATCGCTGGACGAGTGACGTAAGTGCTTTATCGGACGCGCGCACTCCGGAAAGTAATGAGGAATAAGTGTTGGCGCGCGCGTTCGATAAAGCCGTCAGAAGGAAGCCGCTCGCGCGGCGGACGCGGGCCTATGGAGATTGAATGTGGGCGGAAGA
>DATFQQ010000161.1:0-4562 GCA_035264195.1 Candidatus Sulfotelmatobacter sp.
TGTCCAGTTCGAGATAGCGCAGCACCCACGCGGATGAGTATCCCGAGACGATGATGGCTGCGAGCATCGCCGCCACAACGATGTAGAGAAGATTATTGCCGGTGTTCAGCGCCGCGATGCCGATGACCAGCGTGACCAGCACGTAGACAATCCCTACCTTGGTCACATCGTAGTCAAAGGACTCTCTTAGGCGTTCGACCGCGACGCGGCGCGCCAGATATGGCACTGTAACCAGTCCAACCAGCGTCGCGAGGACCAGCGATGCTGAAGCCAGAATGACCGTGGCCCAAAGGTTGCCGGCATCGCGAGAAATCGTGGAGAATAACGCCGCGGTAAATGCTAGTCCTAGGCCGATCAGGGATAGCAGGAACTTGATCCACACCTCGGCGCTGGTCGACTGCAGCCACTCGGCCACCCGACTCGGAAACGAGACGGTGGATTTCAACGGATTGGCAACAGTAGAAGCCACTCTTTCGGAGCCTAGCATTCCCTGAGAGAACGGACAATCGACATTCGATTGCAGCGAAAGCGTTCGTAACTAGACACAGCCATAGCACTTGCCGTTCCCCACTGAGTAAATGCTCAGTGTTCATTGCCCGATCCTTTGTGCTACATTTTTCACGCTCTGGTTACCAGGCAACAACACCACCAACCTTTCACACTCTAGTCCTCAGGAGGTTGCCATGCCCATGAGTAAGCGCGCAGCGGCAGAATTTTTCGGTACATTTTGGCTAGTTTTTGGCGGATGCGGTGCGGCCGTTTTGGCAGCCGGATTCCCCGCAGTCGGCATCGGTTTTATGGGAGTCGCCTTCGCTTTTGGACTCACGGTTTTGACCATGGCTTTTGCCATCGGACACATCTCAGGCTGCCATCTCAATCCAGCCATCAGTCTGGGCCTCGTGGTGGGCAAGCGCTTCCCTGCTTCTGACCTGCTCCCCTACGTGATCGCACAGGTTCTGGGGGCCATCGCGGGTGCAGGTGTGCTCTATTACATTGCGATCGGAAGCGCCAGCTTCGACCCACATGCGGGCTTTGCCTCCAACGGCTACGGGGCGAACTCTCCGGGAGGATATTCTCTGCTCTCCGCATTCGTTGCCGAGGTCGTACTAACCGCGTTCTTCCTGATCGTGATCATGGGCGCGACTGACGACCGCGCACCCAAAGGATTTGCTCCGATCGCCATCGGCCTGTGCTTGACCTTGATCCACCTGGTCTGCATACCGGTCGACAATACGTCGGTCAACCCTGCCCGAAGCACCGGTCCTGCAATTTTCGCCGGAGGCTGGGCCCTGCAGCAATTGTGGATGTTCTGGGTCGCACCTCTCATCGGGGGTGCGCTCGGTGGAGCAATCTACAACATGCTCTTCGACACGAAGGGAAAGGTAGAGGCTGCAATAGCAAAGGAATCGCGGGTTCCCCAACCGGTCTAGATTTAGGAATTGCTGATACCGTTCTGCTTTGTCATCCTGATGGCGCCGTTTTTGGGCGCCTGAGGACCTATGCAATTCTGCCTGCAGTGCTCCTGCGGCCGGGGATTGCATAGGTCCTCCGGCCTGCAAGAAGCGCGGGCCATCAGGATGGCACTGCGGTGAATTACGTCAAAACCTGAAATGGTCTAGAAAGAGGAGATGGCCAAGGACCTATTCGGACAACAATCCGATTAAGTTCATGGCCAATTGTTTTTCCGGGCACTTACCACTGCCCACTGCTCTTCAGTACCTCGCCAGATCCTTCATCGCGCGATACAGATCATTCGGCTGCGGCAGAATCGCATCTTCCAGGATCGGTTGGTAAGCAACAAACGTGTCTTTGGCTGCTACCCGGCGCACGGGAGCATCGAGCTCGTCGAACAGTTGGTCGGCGATTCGTGCGGCGATTTCGGCGCCGTATCCCCAACTCAACGTGTCTTCATACGCCACCAGAGCGCGATTCGTCTTTGAAACTGACGCCGCGATCGTCTCCCAATCAAACGGACTCAGACAGCGCAAGTCGATGAGTTCAACCTTCACACCCTGCTCACGCTCCAACTTCTGCGCGGCTTGCAGGGCGCGTGGGACTACCGCACCGTAGGTGATTACCGTCAGATCCGTTCCAGGCTGAACGATCTTCGCCTTGCCGAACGGAATCATGTAATCCGGTCCCGGATAAGCTGCCCGCCCGTACGACTCGCGGTAGAGCCGTTTGTGCTCGAGAAACAGCACGGGATCATCGCAGCGAATTGCAGTCCGCAACAGACCTGCTGAATCAAGCGAATTCGACGGGAACACGACACGCAAACCGGGAATATGCGTGAAGATGCTCTCCCCGCACTGCGAATGATAAATCGCGCCGCCGGTGAGGTATCCTCCGATCGCAACGCGAATCACGACCGGACACGAGAATCCGTTATTCGATCGCCACCGGATGGTGCTCAGCTCATCGCGAATCTGCATCATCGCGGGCCAGATATAGTCGAAGAACTGAATTTCGACCACCGGCTTCAATCCGCGCGTCGCCATCCCTGTTGCACGGCCGACGATTGCAGCCTCCGCCAGCGGAGAATTAAAGACGCGATCATTCCCAAACTCGCATTGCAAGCCGAAGGTGAGCTTGAACACGCCGCCCTTCCCTTTTACCAGCTTCTGCTTCAGATATTCTTCGCGGCTGCAATCGGCTACGTCCTCGCCAAAGATCACAATGCGTTCGTCGCGCTTCATTTCGTCGCGCAGCGTCGCGTTAATGAGATCGGCCATGGTCTTCGCGGCCGGCTTCTTGCCCTCGGCCACGGTCTCGACGATCGGCTGAGTATCGAAAGCTGACGAGGTCGGATCGACATTGGGTGAGTAGAGATAGTTCATCACTGTCTCTGGCGCCGAAGGCAGCGCTTCCAGCGCGCGATCCACCGCAATCTGCAACTCGGCTTCAACTTCCTTCTCTAGCTGGTTAATGCCTTTGTCGTCGAGAATTCCTTCGCGCAACAGATACATCTGCGTGCGCGTAACTGGATCGCGCTGGGCATCGCGCTCGCGCTCCGAATCCGGACGATACAAGCGCTCGTCATCCGACAACGAGTGCGAATACGGGCGAATCACATGTGCATGAACAAATGCCGGCCCCAGTCCCTGCCGGCAATATTTTGCTGCCCGTGCGAATGCGGCGAAACTCGCGAGAGGATCCGTGCCATCGATCTCTTCAAAATGGAAGTTCGGAAATCCAGAGACTAGTCGTGAGATGCTGCCCCCGGCCGTCTGCACTTCCACCGGCACAGAGATCGCGTAGCCATTGTCTTCTACGCAAAAAATGACCGGCAGTTTCTCGAGTGCGGCGGCGTTCATCGCCTCCCAGAACTCGCCTTCGCTCGAAGTGCCGTCGCCGAGCGAGACGTAAGTAACCTCATCGTTTTGAAAGCTCACGTCTCTGAACTGCCGATAGTCACCGCTACCCGCAGGAATTTCAGCAGCCTTGGGATGGCGCGTGAGATAGCGTCCAGCCTCGGCGCAACCTATGGCTTGCAGGATCTGCGAACCCGTCGGAGAAGACTGCGTCACGATGTGTAGCGAGGGATAGCTCCAGTGCGAAGGCATCTGCCGTCCGCCGGAACTGGGGTCGTCCGCCGCGCCCACGCCCTGTAGAAACATCTGGTATGGTTCGACGCCGAGGGCAAGGCAAAGCGCACGGTCGCGATAGTAGGGATAAAACCAGTCGTAGCCGGGCTTAAGCGCCAAGCCTGCCGCCACGCCTACTGCCTCGTGCCCTGCGCCCGACATCTGGAAGTAAATCTTTTGCTGGCGCTTAAGAAGAATCTCCCGGTCATCAATGCGCCGGGAGGTGTACATCAGGCGATAGGCCCGGATAAGCTGCTCGCGGGTAAGTCCTTCATAAAGCTTGGACTTTTGCTTGCCGTTGGCGACGAAAGCCAGCTTAGGTTCAGTTTTTGTCGTGGCCATTCCGATTCGGGTTCCTACAAATTAGATTCCCACGCGTCCCGCTCCGATTCCACCCATCAAAGGTTGAACCTGTTGGATTGTATATGTTCGTGGGAGGTTGGAAAAGCAGAGGAAGTCGAAGCCAGGAACGAAGGTGTGGTCAGACCACGTGACCAGACGTTTCTTTCGGACCTTCCTGCAACGCTGTGACAGCAGTCCCCGCAAAATAGAGCTCCGGAGCTTAGAGTCGGGTTCCACGAGTGCAATTCTTTCCCTGGAAAGACCGTGCTCACCACCCCGGCGGCCGCAGTCGCTGGGGTTGTAAGTATCTCGAGGCTATCCAGCAGCCCCGGCCGCAACTGGCTGCTTAAAGTACCGAGTCTGGAAATAGAGCGCCACGTTCACCAACCCAATCAGCGCGGGCACTTCCACTAGAGGACCGATTACCGCCGCAAAAGCCGCCCCCGAATTGATTCCGTACACTGCCACCGCAACTGCAATCGCGAGTTCAAAATTGTTGCTAGCCGCCGTAAACGATAGAGTGGCCGTTTTCGAATACTCCGCTCCCAGTTTGCGCCCCATGTAGAACGAAACCAAAAACATCACCACGAAATAGATCAGCAGCGGGATCGCGATTCGCACCACATCGAGCGGCAA
>DATFQQ010000162.1:0-12925 GCA_035264195.1 Candidatus Sulfotelmatobacter sp.
AAAGCTCTTCCGGAGGGCCAGGTCGACTTGCGCGTAGGCAGGACCACGCAGCAAATTTCGAGCCGCGTTGCCAAACTGGTTGGAAGGCGGCAATGCAAACGCGCTGGGATTGAACCAGCAGCTTGCGGTGCCTACTCTGGAACCGTTCGGGCAGGAACCGACGTAGGGATTACCAATCAAGTCGGGCCTTTGCGCTAGTACAAGAGACTGAGTATCCGCATTATCAAAGGCCAGCACTGGGGTGAAAGGCACGTTACTGTGAAAGCTAGCGATACCGGAAATCTGCCAACCTTCTAGTTCCCACCGGTGACCAAGCGGCAGTTCATAGGTCGAGCTCACGACGAAGTTGTGGCGGATATCGAATTCCGAGCGCCCTCGGTCACCCTTACGATTGAAAATGTCCTGGGTATTGGCCGGTTCGTTGACCGCTTCTATGAACGTACCGGTAGAAGCATCATCGATGGAATGGGAAAACGTGTAAGACGCCTGCCAGGAAAGGTGATTGGTGGGTTGTTTCGAGACTGCCAGTTGGAATGAATTATGAAAAGATTGCGCATCGGTTAGCGCCGCCTGCAAAGGCGAAGGCAGGTTGGGATTGAAGCGGTGTCCCAGTGAGGCCTCGAAGGGATTTTGCTCTCCCAGGCGGGTAAGGTGATTACCCCGCGCACCGAAATATCCCGCCGTAAGAACCATCTTTGGCGCAATCTCCCGCTCCAGGTTAAGGTTGTATTGCAGCGCGTAGGGGAACTTTGGATGATAAGTCATGCTGTACACCAGTAACGGCTGGGAGAGAACTGCGTTCTGTGGGTCGAGAAAACTGGGAAAGACAAAGGAATGTATACCCAAAAAAGGGGGCAGAAAGCGATCGGCACCGTACAGATTTACCCAGAATTGATCGCGGAAAATGCCCGATCCTGCGCGCAGCACGGTCTTGCCATCGTTGGACAGGCTCCAGGCTACGCCTAGCTGCGGCGATAGCAGATCTAACGGTGTGCTCGCGAATACTTTGCCGACGGTGGGACCTGAGTCCGTTGCAGGATTACGAATCGCAGCAAGCCGCCCGTGCGCCTCGCTGGGATTGGAATAAAAATCGTAGCGCAATCCAGCATTCACGACTAGGCGACTCGTCACCCGAAAATAATCCTGCACGAATGCAGACACAATATTCTGGCGATAGTCACGACGGGAGTCAGACGCGGCGGGCTCAGTACCCACGTACGACAAGGGAAGGGCCTGGAGGAAGAATTCCAGAGCCGGGTTGTTACTGTGTGCGGGAATCCCAAAGGGACTAAGATCCTGAAAGTTGTACAAACCATTCACAGTGAAATCCAAGGGGCCATCGGCGTATACCCGTCGAAACTCGCCCCCGAATTTCAATGTCTGTCGGCCAGTTGTGCGTGACATCTGCTCCTGCAGTTGATATGTCGTGGAAAAAACACCCAGGGGCACCGCCGGGCTATTGCCAATCAAGCTCATACCCGTAACGTCGAACATCCCGAATGGCCGGCCGGGAACCAGAGAAATAGAAACGCCAGGATGCGTATCAACAATTGAAGTCGACGCAGTTGTCCGATTGATGCCGAAGCGTAATTCATTGAACAGTTCCCGCCCGAGATTGTCGCGCTCCTGGAGAGTGAAGTATTGGTTCCGAGCTTGCTCGCGCACTGGAAAACCTGGGACGTAAGTTCCGGGCGGAGTGCCGAAATAGGGGACCAGGGACGAACTGTCATCAATGATGTAGCGTCCAAACAAAGCATGCGTGGTGGAAAAGTTGTGATCCAGGCGGACCATGCCGTGGTTCTCATTCGTGGAACGCTTGTCCGCGGTGATCAGATCGCCAGTTCCGTCTCCATTATCTGCTCCATTCGAAGGCGGAAGGAGGGCCAGGAAAGGTCGCACGCGGGGATCAATTCCAAGAGAAATGCAGCCGTTCTGAATGGCGCTACCGCAGGCGCGTGGGTCACTGGCAGAGGGCAGCAAGCCTTGATGAGCAAGCGTGTCAGGCACGGTGGCAATTGCTGTGGAGGCCTGCACTTCTCGAAAACCTTCATAGTTTGCAAGAAAGAAGGTGCGATCATGTACCAGCGGACCTCCGAAGCTGGCGCCGAATTGATTGCGTACGAATGGTGGGATGGGACGGCTAGCCAAATCAAAGTAGTTCTTGGCATCGAGGGCACCATCGCGATGCGATTCGAATAGGGAACCGTGAAAGTGGTTGGTTCCTGGCTTAGTAATCGCTTCGATCACCCCGCCGCCATTCCTGCCATACTCGGCGCTGAAGGTTTGAGTCAGAACACGTACTTCTGACAATTCGTCCAGACCCAACAACAGCCCGGAAGCGCCAGCTGGCGAAAAGCCAAAAATTGGCTCGTTGGCATCAATTCCGTCAATCGTCACGTTCGTCCAATCCGGTCGCATACCATTAATGGATGCTTGGCCGGTCCTGCCATTGGAAAGGAGCGAGGGAGCGGCGCTTGGTGTTGGAGCGACGCCCGGCTCTAAGAGCGCGGCTTGAAACAGATCGCGGCCGTTCAGCGGAAGCTCAGCTAAGCTTTGTTCACCAATGGATCCGCTAACGGTCGAGGTGGCATTGTCCACCGCAACGACATCCGCAGTCGCTGTCACATGGTCTGTGACTTTGCCCACTTGCAGCGATATGTTTAGCGGAATTGCGGCGGCAGCAGTCAGCGCGATCCCTTCGCGAACCTCGGTCTGGAATCCTTCTTTCTCAAAGCGAACTGTGTAGGTCCCAATTGGCAGACCCACCAGGTGGTATTGCCCACCCATGTCGGTTCTGACATCTCGTTTCAGCCCGGTACCCAGGCTCAAAGCCGTAACTTTAACCCCGGGAATGACAGCGCTAGTCGAATCGGTAACGGTTCCGAAAATGGTGCCGAGCTGCGTTTGCGTCCACGCTGGCGTCAATAGAAACGTCAGCATCAGAAGACAGACCATTCCCATGCTTCTTGAGGCCGAATACGTAGAGGCAAGAAAAGAAACGTTCATCACCCACTCTCACTTCTGTGGGCTGCCCACGGTAATGCGCATTAGAGTGATTGAGCAAGTTGCTGCGGCTCATCCTCCTTTGCGCGATATTCCTAGTTTGTGCATTCGGGAGTAAAGGGTCGTGCGTTTCACTCCCAGACGAGCGGCTGCGCCTCTCGGACCATCGATAATCCCGTTGGTCTGTTTAAGTGTCCTGCAGATGAGATCGCGCTCAGTATCCTGTAAGGTAGTGGATTGTTCTGATGACTCCGACTGTGCGGCTGGTCTCCGCATAGACAGCGGGGGACGAAGCGTGTTGCCGGGTGTCAGGATTACGCTGCGCTCTATGAAATTCTGCAGCTCGCGAATGTTCCCAGGCCAGCAATGAGAGACAAGGATATCCATCACCGACCCGGGAATCCGGTCGATGTGTTTTTGCATGCGTGCGGCATATCTCGCCACAAAGTGTCTCACCAGCAGAGGAATGTCTTCTGCGCGATCCCGTAGCGGGGGGACCGATATCGGGAACACGTCGAGCCGATAGTAGAGATCGCTGCGAAACCGTTTCTCTGAAACCAGCTTCCACAAGTCCCCGTTCGTTGCCGCCACCACCCGTACATTCACCCGCAGAGTCTGCGTGCTGCCCAGCCTTTCAAACTCCCCCTCCTGCAAGACCCGCAGCAGCTTGGCTTGTAGTTCCAGTGGTATGTCGCCAATTTCGTCAAGAAAGAGTGTTCCGCCGTTCGCGGCTTCGAAACGGCCCATTTTGCGTCCCACAGCGCCGGTAAAAGCCCCCTTTTCGTGACCGAAGAGTTCGCTCTCCAAAAGACCAAGAGGAATCGCGGCGCAGTTCAGCTTGATAAAAGGTCGTGCGCTGCGTCTGCTGTGACTATGAATTGCTCCGGCGATGAGTTCCTTGCCTGTTCCGGTCTCCCCTTCAATCAAAACAGTCGAATCCGTTGGGCCAACGATGCGGATCAGATCCAATACTTCCAATAGGGCCGAACTCATTCCGACGATTCCTTGAAAGCCATCACGCTCTCCGGCGGAATCCAAATTGGGAGAATCTAATAAGGTCGAGGTCGCTTCCGGTTCTTGCGGCTGACCTAGCGGGAAGCGATCATGATCGGAATAGCGAAAATCTGCAAATCTCGGATCGTCCGGAATAGCTGCAGTTTGCCCATCCATAGACTCATACTCCCTCTGCCGGTCTCGCACGCTACCGGATTCGGTCACAAGATCTGGCGAGCCGGACAGTCACAATCCATTGGGTGATGTCGAAGCCTGTCTTTCATTCGTTTCTTTCTCTGCGTATCCACTCGCGGATATACGCGGGACAGTTCTCAACTTTAAGTCCAGCCATTTCGCAACGCGAAAGAAAGGTCATCGCGACGCGATCCGCGAACCTTAGCTCTTTCAAGTCCACAATGATCTTGCCGTAACCTGTTCGGGGTCCGAGAAGGCTTTCCAACTCGGGTATGTGTTCCATATCTAACCGTCCGATTAGGGTGAAAATCGTTAATCCCCTCTGCTCCGATCTTTCGATCTTCAAGGTCATGGGTTGCGACCTATCGGTTGCAGTGCATTCGCTGTCGTGATAAAGAGGATTAATTCCGTCACGAACACCAACTGGCAGTGCAATGCGGTTTCCATCTCTAAGACATTGCAAACAAGAGCAGAAGTGGGGATTTGAATGCCCAAATTTGGGGAAATGCCCATTTTTGGGGAGCATTCGGGAGGCTTATTCAGGATTCCGACGTGAATTCGTGTTTCTTGATCTTGAGTTGTTGAATTTTGCGGTCCAACGTTGAGCGCGGAATTCCTAGCTTTAGAGCAGCTCCATTCGGTCCAGCGACTCTTCCCTTGCTTTCAGCCAATGCCGCTTCGATTATTTCTTTTTCCTGATGCTGGATAGTCTCTCCCAATGGGAGTGAGGACTCGGCACGGCGCGGCAGCTGGACTGAGAGCCACGCCTCGTCGATCCGAAATATATCGCCACTGCAGAGAATCACAGACCGCTCAACAATATTTTGCAGCTCGCGAATGTTGCCGGGCCATTGATATCTCCCGCACAACTCCAGCGTCTTTCTGTCAATCTTACTGATTTGTTTCCCCACCTTTTCAGCAAACCGCTTTACGAAATACTCAACCAGCATCGGAATGTCTTGTTTTCGTTTTCGGAGAGGCGGTACCTCAATTGGGAAGACGTTTAACCTGTAAAACAAATCGGATCTGAATGTTCCCGCTGCAATAGCAGCCGACAGATCTCGGTTGGTGGCGGTAATTACGCGAACGTCGGTTGGAATGACTTTGTTGCCTCCGACCCGTTCAAATTGGCGCTCCTGCAGAACGCGCAATAACGCAATCTGAGTTTCGGCGGGAAGCTCGCCAATCTCGTCAAGGAAGATCGTGCCGGAGTGCGCCAGTTCAAAGCGACCCTGGCGCTGCTGCAAGGCGCCCGTGAATGCTCCTTTCTCGTGGCCAAAGAGTTCTGAGGCGATCAGGGCAGGAGGTATTGAAGCGCAGTTGACGCTTATGAACGCCCGCCCAGAACGCCTCGAACGCTTATGAATTGCGCGAGCGATCAGTTCCTTGCCGGTGCCTGTTTCACCAGATATCAACACCGTTGAGTCGGTGGGAGCAACTTTCATGACGCTCGCAAGCACGGCCTGCAGGGCTGGCGAAGAGCCCACAATCTCCTCAAACATCAACGCCTGGTCGATTTGCTCCCGGAGGGCTAGGTTTTCGTCCTGAAGCCTATCTTTCAGATGTTTAATTTCTTCGAAGGCTCTCTCCAACTCGACCCTCGACTTCCATTGCTCGGTGACATCCATTGTGGTCCCGACAAATTCTACGAGGGCCCCCGACTGGTCCAACACGGGATGACCGATAGAATGGAGATGCTTGATGGTGCCGTCGGGAAGAACAATACGGTGGTCGGTTTGAAAGGGGGTCTTCTGGGCTTCGCTTCTTTCAAAAAGTTCAACCACGCGGCCGCGGTCTTCAGGATGAAACCTTGTAAAAAAGAATTCGGTATTTGAGGCGTCGTCATCGGGGTTGATGCCGTATATTCGAAAGACTTCCGGCGAGACGAAAACCCTCCCAGATGCGACGTCGTGTCCCCAGCTACCGGCGTGAGTTAGCCTTTGCCCTTCAAGCAGAGACTCTTCACTGCGGCGCAGTTTGTCTTCTGCACGCTTTCGCTCAGTGATGTCGCGGCTGATGGTGGCCAAAGCGATACGACGTCCTACGTCATCGGTAATGAAGAAAACGTGCTGCCACATGGGTATGGCCGCACCGGTCTTGAAGTGTTTAAAGAGGGTCTCGCCCTCCCAATGGCCGTTCTTGAAGACAGTTGGGAGAACCTCGGCGTTGAATCTCTCCAGATCCTGCTCGGCCACATAGTCGGGGATCTTGGTTCCGCGTACTTGTTCGTTCCCGGCTAACCCCACAATGGATTGACCGGTCGCATTGACAAAGGTAACTTCGCCCTGAAGCGAACCAATCCCGATTAAGTCCGTGCTGTTCTCGACCAGCGACGCGAGCTTCCGCATTTCTTCCGTGCCGCGCTTGCGCTCGGTGATATCGGTAACCGCCCCCACCATCTCCAGACGGCCCGACCTGCCCTTTGAGGGATGGGCGACGACGTGTAGGTACTTGATGCGCCCATCGGGCATAAGCAACCGGTGTTCAAGGTTGATATCAGTGCTCTCGCGTGAAACGCGCTCGAACACTTCCAGCACCGCCGATCTGTCTTCTGGATGAGTATGTTCTACTATGGTTTCGGCCGTAACCTTGGTTGTCGGCTCCAATTCATATATCCGATAGGTCTCTCGAGACCAGTAGATTTCTCCGCTCGCGATGTCCCATCCCGCACTGCCGGTGTGGCTCAATCTCTGAGCCTCGGAGAGAAAGGCTTCACTTCTCCGCAACTCCTCCTCCGCTCGCTTGCGGTCTTCAATATCCGTGTACAATTTGTACCAACAAACGATGTGGCCTTGGGTGTCTCGGAGTGGCAGACCCCGCGAGTGTAACCAGCGATACACGCCGTCCTTGCGGGGAGAACGGAACTCGACTTCAAACGGTTGCCCGGTTTCGATCGAGTGCTTCCAGGCGGTGGCCACACGGGTTCGGTCATCCGGGTGAACGCCGTTGGGGAGGATCCAACCTTTCAGTTCTTCAAGGGTCTTACCGAAATAATCCAGGGTCTGTTTGTTGACAAACTCGACCTCACCGGAAGGCGTGTAGGTCATTACGTAACCGGCAATGCTGTCGAGCATCAAACGCAAATTCTGTTCGCTCGCGCGCACAGCATCCTCGGCGCGTTTGCGGTCTTCAATATCGGTGAGCAGGTTGTACCACCGGACAATGCGACCTTGAGCATCACGGAGAGCTTGGCCGCGCGAGTGAAACCATCGATACACGCCATCAGCACGGCGGAGACGGTGGTCAACGTCGTACGGATCTCCGGTTTCGACTGAGTGCATCCAGGCCGCGACAGCGTGAGGAAGGTCGTCGGGGTGAACGGCGTTGCTGGTACTCCAGCCCTTCAAGTCTTCGACGGTCTTGCCGAAATATTCCAGCACTTGGTTATTGACGAATTCAACTTCACCTTGCGCACTCATGATGGCGACCTGGCCGCCAATGCCTTCGATGATCAGCCGAAACCTCTGTTCACTGTCGCGCAGGGAAGCTTCACTCTTCCGTAGGGCTTCCTCGGCGCGTTTCCGGTCGTCAATCTCTGTATTTGTTCCGCACCATTTGACGACCTTTCCCGATACGTCCCGCAAGGGACTGCCGCGGACGAGAAACCAGCGAAACTCCCCGTCGCTGCGACGAAAGCGACCCTCCGCCTCAAATGGCTGCTCTGAATTGACAGCTTTCTCAAACGCTCCAAGGATGATCGGCAGGTCGTCTGGATGAATCGCTCCCTTCCAACCCCATTGCAGCGATTGCTCTGGAGAGAGACCCGTGTAGTCCAGCCAGGCTTGATTGAAGAAGTCAGCACAGCCGTCCAGAGCAGAGGACCATGCCGGTGTGGGGATGGTGTTGACGAAGTCACGAAGCTCGTTTTCCGAGAACCTCATTTCGAACGCCCGTTGAAGTACCTTTCTAACTGTTGTTGCCTCATTTTGAAACGCCTTCTAGCCTTCTGCCCGATGTCCGAGTTAGGCTAGCTATCGCAACATTTCGACCCGAAGCAGGACAGACTGCTGCGCCTGCTTCATGGACTGAACATTGTCGGAGGAAGCTCATTTGGACCGACCTCGGGAAATGCGGTTCTAACCGTCGGCGCCGGCAGCGAATTGTTAATTATTGTAGCTCTTCGAGGGTGGGCAATTAGGAGAGTCTCTCCGCAAAGGGCCGCACCGACTCTTCGCGGTGCCATGCCCTCGTGATGAGACTGAATTCAAACTATCCGTGACGGCTTCCCGCGAGAGCCGCCACGGATTGAGGCTAGTCACCCGTGCGTGCGAGACATCCAGGCTCGCGGTAGCGAGGATGTATTGGGTGTGCCTAAGCGGCGATGCTCAGTTCGTCTTGCACGGCGCCTACGCCGGGAGCAGACCAAGCGGCTCGTTCGGCCTCCCGTCGTTCTGCCCATGAGCGAACGCTGCCGCGAAGGATCACTTTGTCGTCCGTCACGGTGACTTTCACTTGGTTCGCATCCAACTCGGCGGCTCGCTTCAAAGCGTTTTCGATTGACTCCCTGACATCGGTCGCCTTGACCTGGGGCTTCTTCAAGGTGATCAGGTTCGAAACACCCTTCACGCCGGTCAAGTTGCGCACGGCGTCATCTGCGGCGTTCTGCTGATACCTATCGTTCACGGTGCCTTCTAGCGTAATCCAACCATCCTCCACCTTCACCTTGATTAGATCATTGGGCACCAACACGTCCCACTGAAGGGCGCTCAGCGCTGCCCGGGCGATGTCCTGATCGTCGCGCTGATGGAAAGCCGGCAAGTCTACGTCCAACTCGTCCGTGACCGCCCTGACACCGTAAACACGTTCTGCCGCGTGTGCTGCCGCGTACTTCTCAGCATAACTCTTGACCTTACCGGTGAGGCTCACAATACCATCGTTGACGGCAACGCCGATTTCCGAAGAATCGACACTTGGCTCGTATTGCAATTCTTCGAGCACCTGTTGTTGGAGCTGTGTGTTGCTTCTCATCTTGACCACTCCTTTTTTCGAGTTGAAAGCTGCGAATTGCCAAAAGGCATCACGTGCAAACAGGCATTTGGATTGCCAATAATTGGAGGGTTGAGCGGACACAGCAAACTAATGACAGAGGCAAGTATTTCGATACGATTTGGGAGAGTGTCTTTGAAGCAGTGACGAGCGGTTCTGATGTCTTTGGCGCGATTTCGTCAAAACTGACGATGCCCCCATCGACATCGTCCTGCTGCTCGTTCACTTTTCGTCACCTATTCGACAGAAATGAGGTGTTGGGCCTTCGGCTCCGAGACAATGTATCGCTTTACTCGCTCTTCTGTCTCGCGATCTGCCTTCGTGAAGCGTTCGTGTTGGCGAAGATGTTCCGCCCACGAAGAAACGATGAAAGTTTCTAGGTAGCGATTCGCATTCTCCATGTCATGGAAGATGTCCCACCTCTGTGCGCCGTCGCGGCGTCGAATCCGTCGATAATGACGAACCGCTTTCAGAAACTCGGGTGCGTTCTCCGGAGCGACTTCGTATTCCACGGTAACCAGGACCGGGCCAAGGTCTTCGTCGGTTGCCACTCCTGCATTCTGGGCAGCGGGCAAGCGCCAATGGTTCCAGGAAGTCAAATCAACGGTCGAGTCCGGCAGCCGCAAGAACAATGCCAAGGCGGTCATAATCAGCGTCCCCACACCCGCATACAGCAACCCGGCTCCGACACCGAGCCGCACGGCTAGTACGCCCCACACGGCACTTCCCGCAGCGACAGCTCCTTGGAAGATCAGCGTAGAAATGGCGAGGACACGGGCCCGAACCCAGTCGGGCGCATGATTCAGAACGAGCACGTTGAAAAGAGAAAGGAAGACGATCCACGCGGAACCTGCAAAGATCATGACCGCACTAAGCGCGAGCAGCGACCGCAACATGCTTGCAGCCAACGTGGCGAGTGCAAACAGCGTGACTCCGCCTGTGACCACAGCTTCCGTTGACCAGTGTGCTCTTGCACTTTGCATTAGCAGAGCACCCAAGACAGCTCCCAAGCCAAAGCATCCGAGTAACAACCCGTAGGCGGTTGGAGTGCTTTTCACGATATGAGCAAGGGAAGGCAGGAGTGCGAGAAGGCCGCTCGCAAAGAACATCACCAGTCCTGTGCGAGCGAGCAAGATGCGGATAGCAGGTGAGTAGCGGACGTAACGGATTCCCGCCACAGTTCCACCCGTTATTGTTTCTGGTGGGGTGGTTCGCCTGTGGATCGGCCGCTTCCAGCGCGCAACCACGAAGATGACACCGACAAACGAGGCGGTGTTTATCAGGAATGCGGTGCCAACGCCTGCCGCCGCGATCACAAGGCCTGCGAGGCCTGGTCCGACAGCACGCGCAAAGTTGAATTCGATGCCGTTGAGTGCTGACGCCGCGGGAAGGTCATCTTTCTTGACCAGTTCTGGCAAAGCGGCACGCCAAGTTGGCGACTCGAATGCATCCCCAGCTGACAACGCGAAGGTCAGAATCAGGAGCGACAGCGGGGAGATGTGACCTGTGATGGTTAGAACGGCAAGTACAAGAGAAACGCCTACCATCCATGTTTCGGTGAAAAGGATCAGTTTTCGTCGGTCGACAATGTCGCCGATCGCTCCGGCCGGAAGCGCCAACACGAAGAAAGGCAAAGCAGACGCCGTCTGCGTGAGCGCGACGTACATCGGACCGGCGCTAAGCGAAACCATGAGCCATGCGGCTCCCATGCTCTGCATGAATGCGCCGACATCGGAAACAACATCCGCGACAATCAGGTTTCGAAAGATTGGCGTACGTAGGGGCTGCCAAAGGCTCGGGCTTGTTGGCGATCTAGGCATGTCCAGCTCGGCTTCTTGCCTACGCAGCGTCGCCGTCTAGCGACGCACCTCGCATGAGGTAGGCGGCGCCACTGAGACTATCGCACCTTCGCAATGAACTTGATCTCAATCAGCTGCGTTGGCAATGCCAGTCGTGGTGTCACCAAAATAGTACTCGCGACTGCGGGCGTCTGTGACCCATACGCTTCCTTCCGAATTGGGCCAGCTACGGCGAACGCTGTTTCCATATCGGTGACGTAAAGGACCTCTTCGACTACGTTGTCCAACGTGGCGCCGAACTGATTGAGGATCTTCTTTGCGTTCTTATAAGTTTGGCGCATCTGCGCTTCCATGTTCGAGTGGTCGCGGATTCTGCCGCCGTCATCCAGCGCGGCAGGAGCTACCATGTTCCCTTTCTCATCGTGGCTCAGCTGACCCGAAATGTATATCGTGTCATCCACCTTCACGGCCTGGGCGTAGCCATACTCGTCCTCCCAAGGCATTCCAAATGCTTTCACATCTTTGTAAAGTGTCATCGAAAGGTTCCTTTCGGTTGCCCATAGTCCCTCGCCGAATTGGAAGACAGAGTTCGTTCGCTAGATATGCAGCATGAGCCCTGCACTCGGTGCTGAGACGTCTGTCCTCAGTCCGGCTGCTTCCCAAGCCACCTATTTCCGTAAGGTCAACAACGTCCTGACGTAGTCGATGATTGCAAACGCAACCGCTATCCAAAACACCACCCCGATCCACCTTTGCCATCCCTTGGGATGGTAAAACTGCATGACCATGGCGAGGCCTACGATGCACGCCGCCGCCAGTACCGTGGCATTCGTCCGCGCAACCATGTGCTCCAGGCGTTTCATCAGGGGATCGATGTCCTCGACGCGCGTCCAAATTCGCAGATTACCTCGTTCTACCTCGCCCAGGACATGATCGATTCGCCGAGGGAGCTGGATGGTGAGCTCGGCCGCGTCCGCTACTGAGTCGCGCAATCGCCCGAGCGAGTTCGGACCGGCATATGCCTGGTAGATCAGCTTGCCGATCATTGGACGCAAGTAATCCGCGAAGCTGGAATCGGGCTCGATGGCTTGCACGATCCCTTCGCACATACCCAGCGACTTGAAGAACTGCACCATAGCTCCCGGTAAACGCAGGCAGTGGCGGCGCACCAGCTGCATCACTTCGCCAATGGCCTGAGCGAAGTGCAGGTTCTCAAGCGAGACATCGACGTACAGTTCGAGAATGCGATCGATTTCTCTGGTAATCAGGTCGCGATCAATGGGATGTCCAGGAGCGGCGATTTCGATGAGGCGATCGGTCAAGCGCTGGGCATCGGATCGGGTAATGGCGATAAAGAGATCCGAGGCACGCCGTCGCGCTTCTGCCGTCAGTCGCCCTACCTTGCCAAAATCGATGACAGAAAGCGAGCCGTCGGTCTCGATCAGGAGATTGCCAGGATGCGGGTCTGCGTAATAGAGCCCGTGCTCGAAGGCGGGTTCTAGCACAAAGCGTGCGATACGGCGGGAAACCACAGATCGTTGCCTTTTCGGCAGATCACCGATATCGGAAGGTTTTCGCCCCTTGGCACGCTCCTCCGTAAGAACGCGGTTCTTGGAGTACTCGGTAATTACAGCTGGGATCTTGAATCCACTGTCGTTCGCGAAAGTGCTGCGGAAGAATTCCATGTTAGCCGCTTCGCGACCATAGTCGATCTCGGCCAGCAGTACGTCGCTAAACTCTCGCAGTAAGGCGCGAGCGTTGTATTGCTCGAGGACTGGAAAACGCAGAGACCATTTATCGATGAGGCCAGCCAGAATCTCAAGGTCGATCTGAACGAGTTCGTCTACGTCCGGCTTGCGTACCTTTAGCACCACCTCTCGACCGTCGAAAAGTCGTGCAGCGTGGACTTGTGCGATGGAGGCACTTCCCAATGGTTCAGAATCAAAGAA
>DATFQQ010000163.1:0-2190 GCA_035264195.1 Candidatus Sulfotelmatobacter sp.
CGGATGGCACGCTTGAGATTCTCGGGCGTGTCGACGATCAAGTCAAAATTCACGGCGTGCGTGTCGAACCAGCTGAGGTGTCAGCGGTATTAGCTCGCCATCCGTCGGTGGAGTCCTGTTTCGTGGTCGCCAGGAAAAACGAACAGGACGAAACCTGCCTGGTAGCCTACGTGGTAGCCTCAAAGCAAGAAAAGAAAACCAACACACTAAGGTCCTATTTGGTCAAGCAACTGCCGGCCGCGATGATTCCCGCCTTTTTCGTCTTCTTGGATTCCCTACCACTCACTTCCAACGGCAAGGTGAACCGAAGCGCCCTTCCGGCTCCGGATCAGAGCATGCCCGCGTTAGAAAAGACTTTTGTGGTACCACGTACGCCTGTTGAGAAGTTAATGGCCGACATCTGGTCGGACCTGCTTAAACTGGAGAGAGTCGGCATCCGTGACAACTTCTTCGAAATAGGGGGGCACTCGCTCATTGCTACCCAGTTTGTTTCACGGATTCGGCGGGAACTTAACCTAGAGATTCCCTTGCGCGCCATCTTCGAGATGCCAACGATCGAGAGCCTGGCTTTCCATCTCCTAGAACAACAGGCAAAGGCAGCCCATACCGACGAAGTGGTGGGTCTGCTTGCAGAACTGGATTCACTTCCTGAGTGTGTTCCCGGATCGAAGACATGAATAAACCGATCACCCAACTGCCGCCGGAGCAAGAGACAATACAGGCGAAGTGCTTTCATCCGAGGGGGAGGTTCATTGAATTCAAGAAGAGATCGAGCAACCCCGAAGCGGTTTGGGAAAATAGTCGCCCCGTATGAATCCAAATGACTTCACCGAGCGGCTCGCCAAGCTTTCGCCTGCTAAGCGCACGCTCCTTGAGCTGAGACTGCAGCAAAAAGCGGCTGCTGATTCTGTTCGGCATACAATCCCTCGCAGCACAACGCGCGCATCCGCTCCACTTTCCTTTGCTCAACAACGGCTGTGGTTTTTGAACCAGCTGGAGCCTGCGAACCCTATATACAACGAATCGCGGGCCATCCGGTTGCGAGGATCTCTTGATGTTGAGTCGCTCCAGAAATCACTGGATCGGATTGTCGCCCGGCACGACGTATTGCGGACTAATTTTATAACGCTCGATGGCAATCCGCAGCAGACAATTACGGATAGCCGGGCCGTCGAATTGCCGGTCATTGATCTTCGGTCATGCCGGGACATAGACCGTGAATCTGAAGCGCACCGGCTGCTGACAGATGTGATCCGGCGTCCCTTCGATTTATCGCGTGATCTTTTGCTACGCGTGTTGTTGCTGCGGCTTGCCGAACAAGAGCACATCTTACTGTTTGTGCAGCATCACATCGCTTCCGACGGCTGGTCTACGAGCATTTTTTGGCGCGAACTGACAGCTCTCTATGAAGCTTTCACTTCCGGGCGACCCGATCCTCTCTCCGAATTACCCATACAGTATGCCGATTATGCGCTCTGGCAGCGTGATCGATTAAGCGGAGAGACTTTAGAGGGCCAGCTTGCGTATTGGAGAAAGCAACTGGAAAACCTTGCCCCTCTGCAGCTGACCCCTGATCGTGCACGACCAGGGGCAGATGACTACGCTGGTGACCGGCAGACATTTCTGATTCCACAAGAAGTCATTGATGGACTTAGAAGGGTGAGCAGGGATGAAGGGGTTACGCTTTTCATGACACTTCTGGCTGCGTTTCAAACACTGCTCCACCGCTACACGGGACAAAACGATATTGCGGTAGGTTCTCCGATTGCAGGCCGGACCCATCCCGAGGTCGAGGGCTTGATCGGGTTTTTCGTCAACACGCTGGTTTTGCGCACCGAGGTGTCAGGCCATTTGACCTTTCGGCAATTTTTGGCGCGAGTGCGAGAAGTGGCCTGGGGAGCATATCAACACCAAGAGCTGCCGTTTGAAAAGCTGGTTGCCGAACTTCAACCCGATCGCAACCTGGGCCGTAATCCTCTTTTTCAGGTCATCTTTGCATTTCAGAATGTGCCGCGACAAACCATGGCGCTCCCAGGCCTGCAGGTGAGTCAGGTCGAGGTCGACAGCGGCACGACAAAGTTCGAGCTGGCGTTGTTTATGTGGGAAGAACATGGGGGATTAAGAGGGCGTGTCCAATACAGCACCGCCCTGTTTGATGCTGATACTATTGAGCGACTGTTAGGTCATTTC
>DATFQQ010000164.1:0-30976 GCA_035264195.1 Candidatus Sulfotelmatobacter sp.
GAGCGCATTTACCGCAACTCAGTGCGCGAACGTGTCGGGGGTTTTGACTGGTCCTGATTGCGGAAGTTTCGGCACAGCAAATCGCCGGTTCTTCCATGGTCCGGGCTTCAACAACACCAGTTTCGGAATCTCAAAGATCACTCCCATTCGGGAAGCCATGTCTTTCGAGATTCGCGCCGAATTCTTCAACATTTTCAACCACGCGCAATTCATGAATCCGAGCGGCGACATCAGCAGCAGCAACTTCGGAAATGTCACGAACGCGCGTGATCCGCGTATCGGGCAACTCAGTGGGAAGTTTGTCTGGTAACAAAGCGTCTTGGTTGGCCGATGTTGCGCAGCGGCTTTTCACCGACGTCGGCCAGCTCGCCTGGCCATAGCTGCTGCGCAATCTCAGACGCCCGCCGCTCATGCTAGGCTGTGATGATGAGGGTCGTGCTGGTTGGGCTATTGATAGCTGGAGCGCAGTTGTTCGCGCAAACGGCTGACACCTACCGACACGACGCCACTCATTTCGCGCAACAGAGGTCCTGGGACCAAGCCATCGCGAACTATCGCAAGGCGTTGGAACTTGAACCAAAAGATGCGCCGACCCATTACGACCTCGCCTTGGCGCTCAAATACAAGGGAGACACGAGAGAAGCGCTGAAGGAGTTTGAGGCCGCAGTAGATCTCCGGCCGAAATGGGCGGAAGGGCACTACGGACTCGGCGCCACCTGGTTCGATTTGCATGATGAAGCCGCCGCCTTGAAAGAATTGCGGCTGGCAGAGACTCTCGATCCTTCGAACGCAGCTACCCATCGTTTGTTAGGCCGTATTCTTTCCCAGCAAAACGACCTGAACGAGGCCCAGCGCGAACTCAGACTCGCCCTGAAGTTGAATCCCTCGGCGGAGGGCCATCTTGAACTAGGTGTGGCGGAAGGCCAACTGGGCAACCTCAAAGAAGCAGCTCTGCAGTTTCGGAACGCGATTCGTCTGGACCCCAAGCTTGCCTTCGCTCACCTTATGTTAGGGATCGTATTGCGCCGCGATGGAGACGACAAGGGCGCTCTGGATGAGTTCCGCACCGCGGTAAATCTGGATCCGAACAACGTAGAAGCGCAATACGATCTGGGCCGCGAGCTAAAGGCGGCTGGCGATGTCCCTGGTGCCATCGCTGCCTTTCGTCGTGCCATTGAACTGAAGCCTGACTTCGAGCAAGCCCACTACAACCTTGCACTCGCGTTGCATGCTCAGGGAGACGCCGGCACTGCCAAGAAAGAGCTGGACGAGCTCAACGGTCTGCACGAGTTTCGTACTCGCCTCGCGCAGTCGAAGCTGCTGATCTTGCAGGGTGTGGATGCTCTGAAGCAAGAGAAGCTCGATACTGCTCTAGAGCGATTCCAGAAGTCGGCGGAGCTGACACCGGAACTTCCAACCAGCTACTACTACATTGGCGTAGTCAAGGAACGCATGAACGACCCTGCGCAAGCAAAGCAGGCTTACGAGAAGGCGCTGGAACTCAAGCCGGATTATGCGCAAGTGCACACGCATCTTGGATTGCTCCTGTGGAAGTCGGGAGATCAGACGCACGGGCTGGAGGAATTCCAGAAAGCCGTGATGTCAGATCCGGATCTTGCGGAGGCGCATTACAACCTTGGGCTCGCTCTAAGCCAACTGCAGCGCCCGCAAGAGGCGATTCGCGAATTAAATGAGGCGACTACCCTTGATCCTCACAACGTCGACGCGCGGGTGCAGCTGGGACTGGCCCTAAGTCAGAACAACGACCAAGAGGCTGCCGCCAACGTCTTCCGGGACATCGTGCGGAGGGAACCCGCATTTGCTGAGGGACACAACAATCTTGGGCTCGTCCTGCTGCAATCCGGGCACATCCATGGAGCAGAGGCCCAGTTCGCCGAGGCACTGCGCCTTAAGCCTCGCTATGCCGAAGCCCACTACAATCTCGCTCTGGCGTTTCGCCAGGAAGGCAAGAAGGCTGAAGCCCAGCAGGAGTTTGAGCGCTCATTCCAGATCCAGCCGGAATTGAGAAACATTCCGCTGCCCGAGGTGAACTAGAGCTTGCCGGAACTCACCTGACCATCATCTCTAATTAATCAAGCCGCGGTACGACGCTGCAGTCTACCGGCTACTTTCTTGTCTGTTGATTCTCTTGCTCGGTCGGAATACCCCATCGGTCAAAGAACTCTGCCTGCTTCTTTTGGCTTGCCATGCGGTGCAACATGGTTCGGCGTCGTTTAGGAGAAAGCGGATCATCGTAAAGAGAAGACCGGGCCTCCCCCAGCCATCGCAGCCAGCTTTCCCACTCGGGACCGAACTGATCTTCCAATTGTTTGCGGAGACGTTGGGCGAGAGCCCCGCTATGCCCAGCCGTCGAGATCGCAATCTGAAGTGGGCCCCGCCGCACTACGGCGGGATAATAAAAATCACACAGGGGGCGATCACGAACGACATTGCACAGAATCCGCCGCTGTCGCGCTTGTTCAAACACGGCCTTGTTCAACGCCTTCTCCGGAGTCGCCACCAGTGTCATGAATATGCCGTCCAGGTCATGAACATCGAAGCGTCGCTGCTCCCACAGAATTTTCTTCTCATGAGCCCACGCCTGAATCGTGCGAGTGGCAGTCGGAGCGACTACAACAACTATTGCTCCACATCGAAGCAAGGTCGTAATCTTTTCTTCTGCTGTTTTGCCGGCCCCCACCACGAGACACCGGCGCTTCGCGAGTTTCACGAACATCGGGAATAACGGAATCTTCTCTTCTGACAGACGTGACGGCGGTTTAGTCACAGACCTCCACGGAAAGAAATCTTGGTCTACTTAGCTCTAAAAATCGGTAAAGAACAAACTCAAAGAAACGATAGCTCGCATTCGCGAATCACGGACCCGAGGCCGCCGATGTGCTCAAAATACATAAAATCCCATGCTCCGCGCGACATGTTTCAGATAATCGCCGCCATAGATTTTTTTTATTTCCAGGGTTGGATCGTGTTCGCTAAAGTGCCCACAAAACAGAGCAGATGACTCTCTGTGAAGATTGAGTGTTAGGCGTTGCCTCCACGCTGAGGCCGAAACGCACAGGTTTCGCGATATTCAGCGTTCCCGGATACCTCGTCGTATCCAATATCCCCCAATTTGCGCTCAGTAGCCGAAATGGCCGGCCGGCGGGTTTTTGCAGTCCGTCGCTGGAGAGATGATTTGGGGAGTTAATGCACAAGGCTGATGTGGGTCAGCCGCGTGGTTCCGGGGAAGCGATGTCTTTACCTCTGATTGAACGGGCTGAAAATGACGGCGTCAGGTTCGTGCTAAGCCAGCAATGGCCACGGGCAGGCGATGGCCGTCTATACCAAATCGAGCTCTTGCCCGCTATTCCGCGAATTCCGCAACGGACTCCCGCTCCTGGCGAACAGTATCGCTTTCATTTCGACATGGAGCAGTGCATCGGCTGCAAGTGCTGCGTCGTCGCCTGCAACGAGCAGAACGGGAACCCGGCGGACATCAACTGGCGCCGCGTCGGAGAGATTGAAGGTGGGTGGTATCCAGACACGCATCGTTTCTATCTGTCGATGGGCTGTAACCATTGCCTGGAGCCATCCTGCCTGATTGGTTGTCCGGTTGAGGCTTATACCAAAGACTCTGTGACCGGCATCGTGCAACACAGCGCCGAGGCCTGCATCGGATGTCAGTACTGCACCTGGAACTGTTCCTACGGTGTGCCGCAGTACAACCCCGAGCGTGGCGTCGTCGGCAAGTGTGACATGTGTTACGGGCGACTTACCGCCGGGCGCGAGCCGGCTTGCGTGAATGCCTGTCCGGAAGGCGCGATTCGCATCGAGATCGTGAATGTGGAGGAATGGAGAAAAGATTATTCCAGCGCCGCGAACGCTCCCGGCCTGCCCTCAGCTGACGACAGCATCTCGACGACACGGATCACTCTCCCGTCCAAACTTCCACCGGAGATGAAGAAAGCAGATTCGTGGCGCGTGCGCCCAGAATCCCCGCACTGGCCATTGGTAGTCATGACTGTTCTGACCCAATTGTCAGTGGGAGCATTCTTAACCATCTGGCTCTTGCAGTTGCTCCAGGCGTCGGCTCGACTCAACGTCGCCGCCCTGGGATCGCTCGTCATTAGTGGCCTAGCTCTCGCGTCCTCTACATTTCATCTTGGTCGACCGATCCATGCCTATCGCGCGGTAAAGATGTGGAGGCGCTCTTGGCTCAGCCGTGAAGTATTAATGTTCGGCTGCTTCTCAGCGCTGGCCGGATTTTACGCAGCCTCGCTCTGGTTGGCATTGGCGTTCAGCGCGCCACTGGGAGGCCTCACTGCTCTTACCGGGCTTGCGGGAATTGCAGCGAGTGCCTTCATCTACCTCGTTCCTGCGCGGCCGTCGTGGAACACGAAGTTCACCATTGCAGATTTCTTCCTGACCGCAGCGGTATTGGGGCCGCTATTCGCAGCCTGGATTGGTGCAGGAGCGGGACGCGCGTTGATGTCTCTCGCGGTTGTGGCGGCTGCAGCGCAAATGGTCAACCAGGCAACCCGATTCCTGCGCCTGATCGGGTCCGACTCTTTTGAGTTACAGGCATCCGCGCGTTTACTGTCTACAATCCTGGCGCGCCCGTTGCTTCTGCGAGTTGCACTCCTCGTGATTGGTGGCATCGCTATTCCGCTCTCCGGATCGGCGTACGCACGATTTGTGGCATTTCCGCTCGCTCTGGCAGCAGAGTTTGTCGGTCGGTATCTGTTCTATGTGAGTGTGGTGCCGAAAAACATCGCTGCTCCATATCTGTCGTTACAGGAGCAGGCGGCATGACTCTGCGTCGCAAAATCGGGCTCGACATCCTTGTCTCGAAGTATTCCTATGGCGAAGATCCGCAGCACGGGCACACTTCGGCGCAGAAGATTCCGGATCGCTGGGTTGCCACTACGTGCGGGTATTGCTCCGTCGGTTGCGGGATGTTCGTGGGTGTGAAGGACGGGCGTGCCGTGAGCGTCCGCGGCAACCCAGATCATCCCGTCAATCTCGGCAAACTGTGCCCGAAAGGTTTGTCCGAACACTACACGCTCGACGCTCCAAATCGGGCAACGCATCCGCTTCTCCGCAAGCAAGGAAAACTCGTCCCGGTCAGTTGGGACGAAGCGCTCGAGACCATGGTGGAGAAGTTTCGCGCAACGCAGGAACGTTGCGGCCGCGATGCTCTGGGAGTGATCAGCACGGGACAGTTGGTGACGGAAGAGTTCTACACACTGGGAAAACTCGTTCAGCTTGGACTTGGAACGAAGAACTATGACGGCAATACCACGCTGTGCATGGCCAGCGCTGTTTCCGGCTACAAACGGTCTTTCGGGAGCGATGGCCCACCTGGAGCGTATGAAGACTTGCGGAAGGCCGACGTCATTTTCCTGATCGGCGCCAATATTGCTGATAATCATCCGATTCTCTGCCAGCACTTGGAAGCTAATCCCAGAAAGACGCTGATCGTTGCTGATCCGCGTGTGACCAAGACTGCGATGATGGCGGATCTGTTCCTGCCCCTGAAGCCGCGCTCCGACATCGCACTGCTGAATGGGATCATCCACGTTCTGATTCAAACCGGTCAGATTGACTGCGAATTCGTTGCGAACCACACCAGCGGATTTGCCGACCTCGCAAAGTACGTAGAGAAATACACACCCGCATACGTCTCGCAGATTACCGGTCTCAGCGAGGAACTGATCCTCAAGACTGCATACGTGTACGGGAATGCCAACGCGGCCTTCATCGGATGGACCATGGGTGTGAACCACAGCACCCAGGGTGCCGAAACCGTAAACGCGATCAACAATCTGGCTCTGATCACTGGAAACATCGGCCGCGCGGGCGCTTCACCGTTCTCCATTACAGGGCAGTGCAACGCAATGGGGACGCGGGAGGCCGGCTTCACTTCAAGCCTGCCGGGTTATCGAAAGTTTGAAGACGCGAAGGACAGGGAAGAACTGGCTGAACTCTGGAGTCTCTCGAAAGATCGGATTCCCAAGTCCCGGGGATTGGCTTACCCCGACATCATTGAAGCGGCTGTCAGCAAGAAGATCCGAGCGCTGTGGATCATTGCGACGAACCCGATCGTCTCCTACCCAAACCTTGATGTGCTCACGCAAGCGCTCGAGACTTTGGATTTCCTGGTTGTGCAGGATGGTTTTCATCCAACCCCTACTTCGGAACTGGCTCATCTCGTCTTGCCGGCCGCAATTTGGGGCGAGAAGGAAGGGACATACACCAACTCTGAGCGGCGCGTTAGCAAGGTGAATCGGGCCGTCGATCCCCCGGGAGAAGCGAAGCCAGACTTCGAGATCTTCCTGATGCTGGCGGAAAAGCTTGGCTGTCGCGACGAACTATTTTCGGGATGGACCCAACCCGAGCATGCATTCAACGAATGGAAGCGCGTTTCGAAGGGACGCCTTTGCGACTATTCTGGCCTGACCTACGAACTCATCGAAAAACATAACGGAATCCAGTGGCCTTTCCCTGAAGGGGCGTCTGCAGTAAGCACGACCCGCCTTTACTCCGACGGACACTTTCAAACCGAAGACGGCAAGGCCAGGCTCTTCTGCATTAACTGGACGCCGTTTCCTGAGCAGCCGAACAAGGAGTTTCCTTTCGTCCTCAACACTGGTCGTACCGTGGAGCACTGGCACACGCGCACCAAGACGGGCCAGGTCCCGATTCTCGAGCGCATGTCGCCGAATGCGTGGCTGGAGATGAACACTCGCGATGCCAACAATCTTCGCCTCAAACCGCATGACCGGGTCGATGTGATTTCACGTCGCGGGCGCGTGAGGAATGTCGAGCTGCGCGTGACCGAGATCGTCGCGCCTGGGCAGGTGTTCATGCCTTTTCACTTCGCGGAGACGAATGCAAACCAGATTACTCAAAGTGCGTTCGACCCCATCTCGCGCGAACCGAACTATAAGCAGTGTGCCGTATCAGTGCAGTTGAGCCGCGCTTCAAAGGAACGACGTGAAGGCAAAGTGACTGCGGTTCCATCGGAGGTCAGCCAGTGAAACGACTCGTAGTTGTAGGCAATGGAATGGCCGGCGTGGCCTGCGTAGAGCAGATTCTGAAGCATTCGCCGCAATTTCAGATCACGATCTTTGGCGACGAGACGCACGTCAACTATAACCGGATTCTTCTGTCGTCGGTGTTGGCCGGCGAGAAGGCGGATGACGATATCGTCCTCAACAGTCTCGAGTGGTACCAGAAGAACAACATCGACCTGCGTCTTGGTGTCCGCATTGTCGGCGTTGATTCCAAGGCTAAAACGGTAACCGGCGACGACGGCAGCGTGACTCCGTTCGACAAACTCCTTTTGGCGACAGGGAGCATGCCGCTCATTCCATCGATCGACGAAGTAAAAAAGGATGGCGTCTTCGTCTTCCGGAATCTCGACGACACACGCGCGCTGCTGGAGCGATGCCGCCCAGGACTGAAGGCCGTTGTGATCGGCGGAGGTCTGCTTGGCCTCGAAGCCGCGCGCGGGCTGCAGGTTCAGGGGTGTGACGTGACGGTGGTCCACCTGATGGAGTGGCTGATGGAGCGCCAGCTCGATCCGACGGGCGGCGGATATCTCGCGGCCAAGATGAATCAGATGGGCATCACGGTACTGCTCGGGCTGAGTACCACCGCAATTCTCGGGAACGGAAAGGTCGAAGGCGTTCAATTCAAAGGTGGTGGCAGCATCGCGGCCGATCTGGTCGTGGTCGCCGCCGGGATTCGTCCCAATGTCAGCCTCGGTCACGAGGTCGGACTCGAAGTCAAACGCGGCATCGTTGTCAACGATTACATGGAGACTTCGCATCCCGACATTTTCGCGGTCGGAGAATGCGTGCAACACAACGGCATCTGCTATGGGTTGGTCGCGCCACTTATCGAGCAAGGCAAAGTGCTAGCTGCAACGATTACTGGCAATAAAGGTCCGACGTATGAGGGCAGCGTTCAGGCCGCCAAGCTGAAGATCATGGGCGTCGACGTTTTCTCCGCCGGAGACATCGGCGACAAGCTCGATGGTTCAGAGGTCATTCGTTACGAAGATCCAGCACTCGGTATTTATCGAAAACTAAATCTCAAAGACGGAAAACTCGCCGGCGTCATTCTTGTCGGCGATACCGCCGACAGCCATCGCTACATGGACTGGTTGCGGACGGGGAAGGACCTTGTGCCTCTCAGGCGCCAGCTTCTTTTCCCCGCGCCAGTCGATGACGTTGGTCTCGACATTGCACAGATGGCCGACAGTGAGACCGTCTGCGGATGCATGGGTGTGACCAAGGGCACGATCATCCAAGCCATCCACGAAAAGGGCGTAAACACGCTTGCTCAATTGAAGGAATGCACCCGGGCGTCGACCGGATGCGGTAGTTGCACCAGCCTTTGTCAGTCGCTCCTGAAGGCAGTCGTCCCTGAATTTGAGGAAGAGGTGAAGAAGACGATCTGCAAGTGTATTCCGATTGCTGAAGACCAACTGCGCGAGATCCTCCGCAGCCAGAGATTGAAGTCGGTTCAGGAAGTGCTCGAAATCTACGGCAATGGAGTCGGCTGCGAAGTCTGCAAGCCAGCCTTGAGCTACATGCTCGACATGCTGTGGTGCGGCGATCACAACGAGGACCGCTCCGCCCGCTTCATCAACGACCGCGTGCACGCCAACATTCAAAAAGATGGAACGTTCTCGGTCGTGCCTCGCATTCGCGGAGGCGTGACTTCGGTCGCCGAACTGCGGCGGATCGCTGACGTTGCAGAAAAATACCGTGTGCCGATGGTAAAGATCACCGGCAGCCAGCGCATTGATCTGCTCGGCGTGAAGAAGTCCGATCTGCCGAAGGTCTGGGCAGATCTCGGCATGCCATCGGGGCAGGCCTACACCAAAGGCGTCCGCATGGTGAAAACCTGCGTCGGCACTGAGTTCTGCCGCTTTGGTGTGCAGGATTCCACTACCGCCGGAATCGAGATGGAGCGCCGTTTCGAGAACCTATTCACGCCGCACAAAGTGAAGATGGGAGCGGTTGGTTGTCCGCGCAACTGCGCCGAGGCGACAGTCAAAGACATCGGCTTGGTCGGCCAGGAGGGAAGCTGGCAAGTAGTGGTTGGCGGCGCCGCAGGCAAGAAAGTCCGCAAAGCAGATCTGCTGATTACGGTTGAGAGCACCGAGCAAGCCCTCGAAGCCGCATCACTGTTCTTCCAGTACTACCGCGAAGGCGCGAACTATCTCGAGCGTACTTACGATTTCGTGGAACGCGTCGGGATCGAAAAAGTCAGGAAAGACACCGTGTACGCCACGGATGAAGTGAAAGAAGGATTGCTCGAGAGGTTGCGCAAGTCGAAGGACCGATCGAGTGACGCCTGGCTGGAGCGCGACAACCCGCGCAACGAAACTCAGTTTGTCCAAATCAAGCCGTTGGAGGAGGTCTTCGTATGAGAGCACCGGACGTGTGGGTGCGTATCGCCCGTTGCAGTGACATTCCATTGCGCGAAGGCCGCGCCGTGAAGGCCGGCACCCGCGAGATTGCCATCTTCAATCTCGGAGATCGCTTCCTGGCCATCGACAATCGTTGTCCTCATAAGGCCGGCCCACTGGCGGATGGCATCGTCTCTGGCACGACTGTCGTCTGCCCATTGCACGCGTGGAAATTGAGTCTTGAGACGGGAAACGGTGTGAATGGTCCCAGTGTTTCGAGTTGCGTCGAGACATTCCGAACGCGCGTGGAAGATGGAACCGTTCTGTTGGACTTAAGCGACAAGCAAACTGAGCAGGAGGAAACCGGAGAGCGTGAACTCACCGGGTTGTGTGTACCGCCACGAGGAATTACAGCCACGACTAATTTACCCGCCGACGGCAGATATCTGGTGCTCGATAGCAACTGAAAAATCTCACCGCAATCGACAAGCGCAGGAGGAGCGTTTATGGACTACGTCAATCCAAAGGAACTCATACACGATGCCATCGCTGTCGCGGAGAAGAAAGCATCTCTGAGGGTCTCCGACATGCTGATCCGCGGAACTCTCTCAGGAGTGTTTCTGGGATTTGCTACATCGTTGGCGGTCGTCGTTACAGCCCAAGGACTGCCGCCCATCGTCGGGGCAATTCTGTTCCCTGCGGGGTTTGTCATGCTCGCTCTATTAGGTCTAGAGTTAGCCACCGGCAATTTTGCCTTGCTGCCCTCTGCGCTCATCGCAGGAAAGGTTTCATCCGGAAGCCTTCTTCGCAACTGGAGTTGGGTGTATTTCGGAAATCTTCTGGGCAGCCTCTTCTATGCACTCCTCTTTGACTGGGCGGTCACCAATGTTGGCACGACGAATAGCGGCGCTTTGGGCGATCTTCTGAAATCTGCCGCACAGAAGAAAACTCTTGCCTACATGGCTCTTGGTTCCAAGGGGTGGGCCGCTGCGGTGATCAAAGGCATTCTCTGCAACTGGATGGTCACCATCGGAGCGCTCCTTGCCCTGGTCTCCCGCTCCACCGCGGGCAAAGTTGTCGCCATGTGGCTACCCATCATGACCTTCTTCGCGCAAGGCTTTGAGCACTCCATCGTGAATATGTTTGTCATCCCAGTTGGGATGTTATTTGGCGCTCCGGTTTCGGTTAGGAATTGGCTGCTCTGGAATCAGCTGCCGGTAACGCTGGGCAACATTGTTTCGGGAGCACTCTTCACGGGGCTCGCTTTGTATGCGACTTATCGCGACAGGCCCTCTGAGATATCCGAAGACACTGCGGTAGAAACGACCGGCGCTTTAGAAGCTGCATAAGCGGAGAGGCCGGGAGACGAGGAGACCATATGCAATCTCTGTCACAAAAACAGATAATTTACCGCGAGCGTGACTTGGCGTCACAGCCGGATTCTGATGGTCGAGCGAAGCGCATCCGGCTCTTTGATTTCCGCAGTGCGCCCATGCGCGCGTTTCACCTCTCGTGGGTCGCTTTCTTCTTGAGTTTCGTCGCGTGGTTCGGGATCGCTCCGCTTATGGCTGTAGTTCGCGACGACCTGAAGCTGACCAAGGCACAGATCGGAAATACGGTGATTGCGTCCGTAGCGATCACCATTTTCGCGCGGCTCTTGACTGGTTGGCTTTGTGATCGCTTCGGTCCGCGACGCACGTACTCGGCGCTCCTTTTGATCGGTGCTTTACCGGTCATGGGCATCGGGCTTTCTTATAGCTACCACTCGTTTCTGGTCTTTCGACTGGCGATTGGACTCATCGGCGCATCCTTTGTCGTTACGCAATACCACACTTCCGTGATGTTCTCGAGTTCCGTCGTGGGCACTGCCAATGCCGTAACGGCAGGATGGGGGAATCTCGGCGGTGGAGTCGCGCAGTGGGTCATGCCATTGTTATTCGGAGCGTTCGTAGGGCTCGGTGTGGATAAGTTCTTGAGCTGGAGACTGGCGATGATTGTTCCTGGTGCTCTGATGTTCGCGACGGGAATCGCTTATCTTGCGCTCGCCGAGGACACGCCAGATGGCGGGCCGTTCGTGCCACGAACCGGCGGGCAGGCTTTCTGGGAAGCTGCTGCAGACCATCGCGTGTGGTTGCTTTTCCTTCTATATGGGGCGTGTTTCGGAGTTGAAATCACGGTCGACAACGTCGCTGCGCTCTATTTCAAAGACTCCTTTCACGTCACTCTAGGTGTCGCCGGGTTTCTTGCCAGCCTGATCGGCATGATGAATCTGTTCGCCCGTGCGCTTGGAGGAATCGCCGGTGACTGGGCCGGCAAGCGATGGGGCCTGAGTGGACGTTCTCGACTGCTCGGACTCACGATCTTCCTGGAAGGTCTATTCATGATGATGTTTTCGCGGGTGAAAGCCTTGGGGCCAGCGACCGTGGCCTTCCTTCTCTTTGGATTGTTGGTCTGTATGGCTTGCGGAGTGACTTTTGCGGTTGTCCCGCTCATTCGTCCGCGAGCCGTTGGATCAGTCTCCGGGATTGTCGGGGCCGGCGGGAATCTTGGAGCTGTGCTAGCTGCGTTCTTGTTCAAGTCCGAAAGCTTGTCCGGTGCGAGCGCATTTTTGATTTTGGGGGGCATCGTAGTGCTGACTTCCTTTAGCGCCGTGTTGTTGCGATTCAGTGAGACCAAAGTTCCCACATCTGAGGTACAAGCAGTGCCCGCTCTGATGTCCGCCGATTGAGGAAATAGGCGACTAGGTCCTGGCTCTGCGGAGTGTCCTCACGCTCATGCCCGGAGTGCCTTCAATCGAGAGTCGAGTCGCCGCACCGATGAACGTGACTGAACGCACTGCCGAGGCAATCTCTTTTGGTAAAGCTTTTAGGAATAAAGCAAAGAAGAATCACAGGAGTTACCCATGACAAAAGCCGGGATCATCGCGAGTTTCGCTGTCGTCCTTTTTTCTGCCGCGATGTTCGGACTGCAATCATCGCCTATGGCGAAACTCGAAGCAGCGCCAGCCACCGATACGAGCGCTACTAATGTGCCAGGTGCGCCAACTTCGCCTTCACCTGCTCCAGCGAGTAATGCTCCACCAAAACACAAGCTGGGACCGCTCGAGATCTCAGTCAACTGGCGGACCCGCGCCGAAGGCTGGAACTGGTTTCAAGGCGACACGGGAAACAGCGACTACGGATTCTGGAATTCTTTGTTACGTGTCGGCATCGGTCAAACGGGCGAACGGTTCGACTGGTTTGTCGAAGGCGAACAGCCGTCAATTCTCGGGTTGCCCAACGATGCGGTCGTACCTGCTCCTCAGGGGCAACTCGGGTTGGGTGGCACATATTACGCCGCGAACAACAACCATACGAACGAAGCCAATGGATTCGTAAAGCAGGCCTTCGTGAATATCAAGCGCCTCGGCCCAGCTGGACTGAAGATCGGGCGTTTTGAGTACTTCGACGGAGGAGAGGTGAAGCCCAGCGATCCATTGCTGGCTACCGTAGTTCAGACTCGAATCATGCACCGGCTCGTCTCAAACTTCGGGTTCAGCGCGGTGCAGCGGGCTTTTGACGGAGTTCAGTTGTCATTGAACTCAGGGCAGAACAATTTCACCTTTCTTGGCGCCCGTCCCACGGAGGGCGTGTTTCAGGTTAAAGGAATGGACGAACTCGATGTTGATGTCTATTCCGGTACCTATACGCGGACATTCGACAAGGGCCGGAACGTTGGCGATCTGCGCATCTTCGGTATCGGCTACGTCGACCATCGCACGCTCGCACTTAAGACGGACAATCGCCCGCACGCTGTCCGCGCCGCCGACGAAGGAAAAATCGAGATTGGCACCTATGGAATGGATTACGTGCATATCTATCATGCGCAGAACGCGGGTAACTTTGATCTGGTGCTTTGGGGAGCTCTGCAGAACGGTTCATGGGGAGGCCAATCACAGCATGCCGCCGCATTCGTCACGGAGGCCGGATGGCAATTGCCAGTTCGTGTGCTTCAGCCGTGGTTCAGTGTCGGCTACTCCTATGGCAGTGGCGACGGTGACCCCAACAACGGACGCCACAGTACGTTCTTCCAGCTTCTGCCAACGCCGCGCCCGTACGCCCGCTTTCCTTTTTACAACATGATGAATAACGAGGATGTCTATGGCACGCTCAATGTTCGTCCGTCGTCGAAATTGTCGCTGAGAACAGAAGCTCATGCCTTGCGTCTCGCCAGCGCCTCGGATCTCTGGTACTCAGGCGGTGGGGCATTTCAGCCGAAGACCTTTGGATACACCGGGCGACCGAGCCACGGCAACCGCGGTCTCGCCAACGTTTGGGATATGAGCGCGGATTATCAGGTCACGCGTTCTTTCAGTACGACCCTCTATTACGGCCATGCATGGGGCAAGGGAGTCGTCGAATCGATTTATCCCAAGGACGCGAGCGGACAATTTATATTTCTGGAGACGAATTTTCATTTCTAAGCAAGTCTGACAAAAAACTCGAATGACAACAGCTTCTTTCAACGGACTTCGCGTTCTGGCGCTCGAAAGCCGACGTGCTAGAGAGATTGCGAAGCTCATTGAGAATTTTGGCGGTGTTCCCATTGTTGCCCCCTCGGTCCGGGAAGTTGCATTGGACTCCAATCAGGAAGCGTTGGCATTCGCCCGCAACCTGTCGGCAGGCCAAGTGGACGTGGTCATCTTTACGACTGGAGTTGGGGTCAAGGCGCTCATATCTGCGATCGAGAGTATTTGTCCCAGGGAGGAATTCGCGCGGCGGCTAAATGACGTGGTCGTCGTGGCCCGCGGACCCAAGCCCACTGCTGCTCTCAGGGAATTAGGAGTGCGAGTGAGCCTGACCGTTCCCGAGCCAAACACGTGGCGCGATCTATTGGTTCTGCTGGACGAGAACAAAAATTCATTTCCGGTCGATGGTCGACGCGTTGCGATTCAGGAATATGGGGTTACCAATCCAGAGCTGTCCGCAGGTTTAAGGGAGCGCGGTGCAGTCCTAACTCTGGTGAACGTCTATCAGTGGGCGCTCCCTGAAGATGTCACCCCGCTTCAGAGGGCAGTGGATTCGCTCGTTCACGGCGATGTTCATGTACTCCTCGTCGCCTCTTCTATTCAGATACGGCATCTCTTCGAGGTCGCGGAGCGCATGGGAAAAGCAAACGCGCTTCATGAAGCACTTTCACGGGTGGTGATCACCTCTATAGGGCCGTTGACTTCGGAGGAGCTGCGAGGCCGGGGCCTTTCGGTTGATATCGAGTGTGCGCATCCGAAAATGGGTTTTCTAGTGCAGGAGGCAGCGGAAAAAGCCCCTGACATTCTCAATCACAAACGAAGCCAGCCACAGTCCCAGACGAAGAACCCTTCATGAGTGCGCCACTCTACCCGCTTTTTCTCAACCTGCAGGGCCGTGTTTGCGTTGTGATCGGCGGGAACGACATCGCCGAAGCCAAGCTTCGGGATCTTATCGACACGGAGGCGAAAATCCGGCTGATTGCTCCGGAGGTCACTCCTCAGATCGTGGAGTGGTCTCGAGCTGGTAAGCTGCACTGGGAGCCCCGTTCTTACCAGAGAGGAGACTTGACGGATGCTTTTCTTGTTGTCTCGATTGCTACTGCCGGGACCAATACTCAGGTTTTGGAAGAGGCGGAGGCGCGCCACATTTTCTGCAACACAGTCGACGATATTCCCCACTGCAACAGCTACGCATCCGCTGTAGTCCGTCGCGGCCCGCTGCAGATCGCAATTTCTACTGCGGGAAAGAGCCCTGCTCTCGCTCAAAGATTGCGCAAGGAACTCGAAGGACGCTTCAGTGAAGAATACAGCCCATGGGTTCAGCGGCTGGGTGAACTTCGTAGCCAGCTATTTGAAGACAAGCAGATCGATGGCGAAACTCGCCGCAGGATGCTTCACGAACAAGCCAGTGCGTCTGCGTTTGAACGTTTTCGAGCTCAGTTCCCGAAGGACTCGAATCGCTAAGACTAAACTGCCGATTCCGAGGGCAGCCGGAAATCTCCCTGAGGAGGGATATTCTGCTCGCAAAGGGAGCGAATTTCTCGTGATGCGGCAGTAGCCAACGTCTCTCCAACGATTAGAACGCAAGGAGACGGTAAACTCGGTGCTTCTGCCAGCAACTCGATCGTAGTCTGATGCCACCGTTCTTCGGGACTCGACACCCTCGACACGACTGCACATGGAGTAGACGCGCTCAAGCCCGCCCGGCGAAGATCTTCCGCAACTCCGGCATATTCACCCGGCATGTAAATCACCACGGTCGTCCGATTCGTCACCACAGCGTGCCAATCGCAAGTGTCTTTTCCGGGCCTGCGGTGCGCGCTGATGAACAGCAACTGATCGGCAGTCCGGCGATCGGTTAAAGACGCCTGTACCCTGGCAGCGGCCGCTAGGCTGGCAGTGATTCCTGGCACAATCTCGACATCAACTCCAGCCTCTCGCAAGGACTCGAGTTCTTCTCCGGCTCGGCCAAAAATCGACGGATCTCCGCTCTTCAGCCGTATCACCGTCTTACCAGCCTTCGCGTGCAGCACGAGCAGACGATTGATCTCGTCCTGCGAGATGCTCTTTTTCCCGCACCGTTTTCCCACGTCGATGACTTGAGCTTTCGGAGACGCCAATGCCAGCACTTCTGCCGACACCAAGGCGTCATGCAGAACGACATCGGCAAAACCCAAGGTGCGCACGGCCTTCACGGTGAGGAGGTCAGGGTCTCCCGGCCCCGCCCCAACCAGATAGACCTTTCCCTTGTTTTGTATCGGTGAATGCTTGAGCAAGAAGTACCCTTTATCGAAAGGGACGGCGCAGGTCCGCTCGGGATCTAGGCCGTCAGATCAAAATGAGCCCACCCACTAAGGAGATATACCGTGTCCACTGAAAATAGGGAAATCGAAATTATTGATGGGGCGCATCAAGACGGGTAGTTACAGTCGGAGTGGAGCGCGCGCGCGTTTTTGGAACCGCTTGTTCTGCTGCGCTTACTTGTGCCAGTCGAGTAGAAAACGGCGTCTATTTGCCAACCGCAACCGTCTCTCTCACGCCAATCTCCGGCACGGTTCGTCCAACAACGGGGGCGATCTGCCGCACCTGTTTCATCAGTTCATCAAACTGATCCGGAAAAAGCGACTGCGGACCGTCGGAGAGCGCCTCGTCGGGCCGGTCGTGTACCTCGACCAGCAATCCGTCCGCGCCAACTGCAACGGCTGCGCGGGAGAGCGGAGTGACCTTGTTGCGTTTGCCGGTCCCGTGGCTCGGATCGACCATGATTGGTAAGTGACTCAGTCGTTGCACCGCGGGCACAACACTGAGATCAAGCGTGTTTCGGGTGTGGTCGGCAAACGTGCGGACGCCGCGCTCGCAGAGAGCGACATTGTAGTTGCCCTCGCTGAGGATGTATTCAGCGGCCATCAGGAATTCCTCGAGCGTCGCTGACATGCCTCGCTTCAGAAGCACAGGCTTGCGAGAGCGTCCCGCGCGCTTGAGCAGCGAGAAGTTCTGCATATTGCGCGCGCCGATCTGGATCACGTCGGCATATTCCTCGACCAGATCGAGCGACTCATGGTCGATGGCTTCGGTGATGATCTTCATCCCAAACTGCTGGCGGATTTCCGCCATGATGCGCAGACCTTCTTCACCGAGCCCCTGGAAGGAGTAGGGGGATGTGCGCGGCTTATAGGCGCCTCCCCGAAAGAACTGTGCTCCAGCGCGATGCACGCGCTCGGCGACGGCGAATGCCTGTTCGCGGCTCTCGATGGCGCAGGGACCCGCCACAATGGCGAGTCCGGGACCGCCGATCGTGGCGGCCGTGCCGGGAAAGCGGATGACCGTGTTCTCCTCTTTCACATCGCGGCTGACCAGTTTGTAAGGTTTTGAGACCTGGATGACTTCCTGCACACCCGGCATTTCTTCAAGCGTGCCTTGTTCGACCTCGCCCTTGTTTCCGGTGATGCCAATGGCGGTGCGGGTTGCGCCTGGCATTGGGTGGGCGCGGTACCCGAGCTTTTCGATTTTTTGGCAAACGGAGCGGACTTGCTCTTCCGTAGCCTGGGCCTTCATGACGACCAGCATAAATTCACCTAAATAAGAGGAAGGTCTGGGAACGAACTAACGAGGGCTGGAGAAGAAAAGCCATCGGTTAAGTCTACCGTTCCGGGCATCTGCACCGCAAATAGGGCGATCGGGCAATCGGACACTGGCGTCTATACTCTTCAAATGCCTCGCTCGATGGCACGGGAACAAGACATTCTCAAGCGGCCCGCGCCAAAACGACCGCCAGGCCTGACTTCACGCCGCATCGGCATTCACACCTCCTCTGCTGGAGGGGTTCAGAATGCCGCCGAGCGAGCTTACCGCCTCGGGTGCAATGCCTTCCAGATTTTCTCGTCCAGTCCGCGCCAGTGGGCCCCTTATGAACTGGGGCAGCCTCAATGCGATGAGATGAACCGGCTGCGGGCGCGCTATGACCTGAAGCCCCTTGTGATTCATACGAATTACCTCGTTAACTTAGCCAGCTCGAACGAGCTGTTTCTGCAGAAATCCATGCAAGCCTTTCGCGGCGAGGTGCAGCGCGCGCTTTCTCTCTGTGCCGAGTATCTGGTCTTGCATCCGGGATCATTTCGCGGCGCGGATCGGGAACAAGGTCTGCTTCGGACCGCCGCTGCAATAGCCACGTCGATGCAGCGACTCGATCTTGCAAAAGGTGGACTGAAGATCCTGATCGAGAACACCGCAGGCTCTGAGTTCTCGCTCGGTGGGAGCTTCGAGCAGGTTGCAGAAGTTCTCGAGCGCCTGGAGGGAATTGTCCCGGTCGGCGCCTGCATCGACACCTGTCACACGCACGTGGCTGGATACGACATTGTCAGCGAACAAGGCCTCTACGAGACGCTGCAGCACCTGGACGCCACCGTTGGATTGAGCCGCGTCAAAGTCTGGCATTGCAATGATGCCAAGGCACCGCGGGGATCGAAGCTCGACCGCCACGAGCACGTAGGGAAGGGAATGATTGGGAAAGAGACTTTCCGCATTCTGCTGAATGATCTCAGGTTGGCTCACGCTGCATTTATTGCCGAAACACCAATCGACCGGCCGGGCGATGACCGCCGAAATGTCGACGCGCTGAAGAAATTGGTAGCTGAGGCATAGTCTATTTCTGACGCGCAGTTTGCCAGCCGTTGCCTCTACAGCAGATACTCTTGCACATGAAACTTCACCGTTTGCGGCAGGGGGTGGTAGCAGAAGAAGGCGGTTCCTTTTACGAAATTCCGGCAGCATCGTGGGATGAGTTGGTCGCGCGCGAAGACCTCAAGGGTCATCTTGCTCAGCTCATGCGAGGAGCGAGGGCGGTCAATGACTCTTCTCTAACCGATGTGCTGGCGCCTATCGGTAGCCAGGAGGTTTGGGCGGCCGGAGTGACTTACTACCGCAGCCGCAATGCTCGCATGGAGGAATCGAAGACCGCTGGCGGCGGGGATTTCTACGACCGCGTCTATCACGCTGAGCGTCCCGAACTTTTCTTCAAGGCGTCGCCGCATCGAGTAGTTGGTTCGGGGGGCAAGGTGGCCATCCGAGAGGATGCGCGCTGGTCCGTGCCCGAACCGGAGTTGGCGTTGTTCATCAGTCCGGGCGGGAAAATTGTCGGCTATACCGTTGGCAATGACATGAGCTCGCGCGACATTGAGGGAGAGAATCCGCTCTATTTGCCGCAGGCGAAAGTCTACGACCGCAGTTGTGCTCTGGGACCTTGCCTGCTGGTCGCAGAGGAACCTCTCGCAGCGACCACCGAAATCAGAATCGAAATTAAACGCGATGGGGCCGTGGCGTTTTCCGGCGCTACCACGCTCAAAGAGCTGAAGCGGACGCCGCAGGAATTGGCGAAATATCTTTACCGCGCCAGTAGTTTTCCCAAGGGCTGCTTTCTGCTGACGGGTACGGGGATCGTGCCTCCAGACTCGTTCACGCTCAAGCACGGGGACGAAATTCGGATTACGATTCCTCCGATCGGAACGCTTGCGAATGTCGTCGGCTAAGGCCTCAAGCCACGAGGAACAAAGTTTCACGAAGGCCTCTAGGATGCTTTCCATTCGAACCGCTATCCATTGCTCTATACGGCGACCCCTCACCTTCGCCGTGTAAAATAAGTGTTTACCCTCAAGGCATCTGCTCCTTCTATGGCGATCGACGAAAAATCCGCCAACACCGTGACTAACACCGACGCCGCTCGTCCAGGTGACGAGCGATATGACGCCCAGGCCGTAGAAACGAAATGGTTCGAGCGCTGGCAGCAGGATGCGGCCCTCTACGCCGCCGAACCGGACTCCGCCAAGAAAAAGTACTATGTGCTCGAAATGTTGCCGTATCCCTCGGGCGAACTGCATATGGGGCACGTCCGTAACTACTCAATTGGCGACGCGCTTGCCCGTTACATGTGGATGAATGGCTATAACGTGTTGCATCCCATGGGATGGGACTCGTTTGGATTGCCGGCGGAGAATGCGGCGATCAAGAACAATACTCCGCCGCGTGAGTGGACACTGCGCAACATCGCCAACATGAAGGCGCAGATGAAGCGCTTGGGCTTTGCTTACGACTGGGCACGCGAGGTTACCACTTGTCTGCCCGACTACTACCGTTGGAACCAGTGGTTTTTCCTGAGACTCCACGAGCGCGGATTGGTTTACCGCAAGAAGAGCAAGGTGAACTGGTGTCCGAAGTGCGCCACCGTTCTGGCCAATGAGCAGGTACTGGGCAATGGATGCTGTTGGCGGCATGAAGACACGCTGGTCGAGCAGCGCGAGTTGGAGCAGTGGTTCGTGCGCACCACCAAGTATGCCGAGGAATTGCTGCGCGACCTCGACAGACTCGAAGGCTGGCCGGAGAAGGTGCGCATCATGCAGCGCAACTGGATCGGGCGTAGCGAAGGTACGCTCGTCGACTTCAAGCTCGAGGGCAACGCCGGGCCAGCCGGATCGACGATCAACGTCTTCACCACCCGCGTCGATACAATTTTCGGCGCGACATCGATTCAGCTTGCGCCTGAGCACCCGCTCGTCGCCGACTTCACGCGACACAACCAGCCGCTCGGCGACGATGTAAGGAAGCTGATCGAAGAGCAGCGCAAGGCCAAAGAGTCCGGAGACATCGGCGAGATCGAGAAACACGGCGTGAATACGCACCGGCTCGCGATCAACCCATTTAATGGAGAGCGGATTCCGATCTGGATTGCCAACTATATCCTGATGGACTACGGCACTGGCGCGATCATGAGCGTGCCTGCCCACGACGATCGCGACTACGACTTCGCGAAGAAATACAACATTGAAATTCGGCTTGTGATTCTTCCTGTGGGGAATGATCCGGAAGAAACGATGACCGAGCCGAAGTTGCCGTTTACCGCGCACGATGGCATGCTCGTCAACTCGGGTCCGTACAGCGGGCTGAGTTGCGCCGACGCCATCAGGAAAATGGCCGCCTACGCCGAAGAGAAGGGTTTCGGGAAGGCGACGGTCACGTACCGGTTGAAAGACTGGGGCATCTCGCGGCAACGGTATTGGGGCACTCCGATCCCGATGCTGTATTGCGCGAAAGACGGGATCGTACCGGTTCCCGATAAAGATCTGCCGGTAATTTTGCCCGGCAATGTTGACATCACGCTGACCGGAGGCTCGCCGTTAGAGCGAGTGCCGGAGTTCGTCAATGCCACGTGTCCGAAGTGTGGAGGGCCAGCGCGACGCGAGACCGACACAATGGATACGTTTGTCGATTCGTCCTGGTACTTCTACCGCTACACCGATGCGAGCAACGACCACGCGCCGTTCGACAGCAAGACAGCGCAATACTGGTTTGGCGATTGTGGAATCGACCAGTACATTGGCGGGGTCGAGCACGCGATCTTGCACCTGATCTATTCACGATTCTGGACGAAGTTCATGCGCGACCTGGGCCTGATCACCAATGACGAACCCGTCGAACGCCTTTTCACGCAGGGCATGGTGATCAAAGACGGGCGAAAGATGTCCAAGAATCTGGGTAATACCGTGTCCCCTGACGAGATGGTGGCGCGGTACGGCGCCGATGCGGCGCGTTTGTACAGTTTGTTCGCCGCGCCGCCAGACCGCGATCTCGATTGGCAGGATTCAGGCATCGAAGGCATCCGAAAGTTTCTCGGCCGCGTGTACCGGTTCTTCGTGCGAACTGTGAGGACGGGAGCAGGTGGGCCAACTCCGTCAGGATTGCCGCCCGAAGCGCGCACGATCCAGCGAAAACTGCACCAGACAATCAAGCGCGTCACGGACGACTTCCAGGGACGCTGGCACTTCAACACCTGCATCTCCGCGATCATGGAATTGATGAACGTCTTGTACGCATCGGAAGAGGCTATCAGCCGCGGGATAGTACCCGCGCCGTTTCTCGCCGAAGTGCAGCGTAGTCTTGTGCTGTTGATTGCGCCCTTCGCACCGTATCTTGCACATGAACTCTGGGAGATGCTGGGAGAGAAGGGAAGTCTGCTCAAGGCTTCGTGGCCGAGGTACGACGCCGAACTCGCGAAGGAAGAGGAAATCGAGATTCCGGTGCAGGTCAACGGCAAGCTGCGCAGTCGTGTGCTTGTGTCGGCGGATGCTGACGAGACCACGGTCCTGGAGCGGGCGCTAGCCGACGAAAAGGTGAAGGCCTCCATCGCCGGTAAGCAGATCGTCAAGAAGATCTACGTGCTGGGCAAGATGGTGAATCTTGTCGTGAAGTAGACTGACTGCTCCGATCAATCGGGTCCGCACTGCACCGCTGGACGTTGATAAGTTTTGTTTCGTATCAGGGCATCGCTTCACGGATGCCATAACAAGCGCGGAATCAGTACCGCCGTTAGGCGCCGCGCTTACGCTTAGGTTTACTCCATGCCACGCATCTCGTCCACGGCTGAAGGATTCCGCACGGCGTTTCGCAGGCCCTCCTTCGCTCTTGCCGAAATCATCTGGCGGTGGGTTGTGGGAGTGACCGCAACTCTGCTTCTCCTGTTCGGGTTCTTCGAATATCTCGACACTCTACCGGTGAACTATGGTGAAACGCTGTTCCTAAAGAGTGGCCAGCCGTTCCTCATCTCACAGGCGATTGCTCACGTTCTCCGGGGTAGCGTTGTGCGTGCAGTTTTGTCGCTGATGGTCGCCGCGTTGCTGTTGGTTTTGCTTTGGATCATCGCTGCCTCTCTCGGCAGGGCAACGATCCTACGGGCGATTCTGGATTCCGTTGGAGACCAGCTCGCGGCGAAAGCCGCCGCCATGGGAGTGGCGGTTAAGAATGAGCCAAGATCACTAACCGGCACCTCGTGGGAGAGTGTTGCGACGCTGGCGCGTCTTAATTTCCTGCGAGTGTCACTGGCGTTGGCCACCATTATCGCCTTGCTTGGAGCTTCGATCCTGGCGGGATTTGCATCGTCCGAGACACACCCCAGGCCGGGTGTGGTCTTTTTTCTATTTGTGCCGTTGGCAGTGTTAGTGGGCTTGGCCTGGTTCGGGCTGAATTGGCTGCTTTCGCTCGCCGCAGTTTTTGCAGTGAAAGACGGGGAAGGCGCCGTAGGCGCGATCTCTGCAGCCGTCTGCCTGTGCCGCGAGCGCCCTGGAGCTATCGCCGCCGTTAGCACCTGGACTGGACTCGCCCATCTTGTCGCCTTTGTCGCCGCCACAACGGCGGTGTCTCTTCCAATGGGATTTGCCGGATTACTGCCCTGGCGACTGGTTGTACTGGCGATACTCGCCGTTACTGTCGCATATTTCGCCGTCGCCGATTGGATCTATACGGCCAGGCTGGCGGGATATGTAGCCATCATCGAGATGCCAGAGGACCTATGGAAGCCCGCCATGCCACCCACACCTGCGACACCCGCGACGCCCGTTCCATCCTCGATTGATCGCGACGAACTGATTTTGAGCGACCTGCCGGGCCTTATCCCCGAGACATAACCGCAAGTTCTTGTCACCGTCCGGAAGTGTGGTGCCAGTACTATCACCAACGATTTGTCGAATGTCTTTACACCCTGTCATGGAATTTGAGAAACTCGGACGTGGAAACCAAATCCCCCGACAAATCATCCTTGGCAAGCCAGGCGGTCGTCGACCAATCCATCGTCATCCTTGACTTTGGTGCGCAGTATACGCAGCTGATCGCGCGCCGCATCCGCGAGCAGAATGTATTTTCTGTGGTTTTGCCGTGCACGGCCTCGCTCAAAGAAATCAAAAGCTACTCACCAGCAGGCATTGTGCTGTCGGGAGCGCCATGGTCGGTGTATGACAAAGACGCTCCGCCAGCCGATGCCCACGTGTTTGATCTCGGCGTACCGGTGCTCGGCATCTGTTATGGCCTCCAGTTCATGGTGCACACGCTGGGCGGCAAGGTGCGTCCGGCCGACAAGCGTGAGTACGGCCATGCCGAAGTCGATGTCGTCTCCGATTCGGTTCTCTTCAAGGGGCTCGCGAAGAAACTGGCCGTGTGGATGTCGCATGGCGATGAAGCTCTGGAATTGCCTCCGGGCTTCGAACTGATGGCGAAGACCCACTACGCCGTTGCCGGCATTCAGAATGTGGCGAAGAGGTGGTACGCCGTGCAGTTCCATCCGGAAGTGCACCACACGCCGCAAGGGACGCAGATTCTCAAGAATTTCGTGTTCCAGATCTGTGGTGCGAAACCAACGTGGACGCCACAGCATTTCATTGACTCAACCATTGCGCAAATTAAGAAGCAGGTTGGCACAGGACGCGCCATCTGCGCGCTCTCGGGCGGTGTGGATTCCTCTGTCGCAGCGGTCCTGGTCGATCGCGCCTTGCGCGACGCCAAAGGCAAGTCGCGCCTGACGTGCGTGTTCGTGAACAACGGCGTGCTGCGCAAAAACGAGTTCGAGAAAGTTCAGCGCAATCTCCGCGACAAGCTGGGCCTGCATTTGGATGCAGTCGACGCGACCGACCGATTTCTGAAAAAACTCGCGAGCGTGAGCGATCCCGAGCGGAAGCGCAAGATCATTGGCAACGAGTTCATCAAGGTATTCGAGAAGGAAGCGCTGCGGATCGAAAAAACAGAAGGCAAGGTCAAGTGGTTAGTGCAGGGAACTTTGTATCCAGATGTGATCGAGTCACGGTCAGTGCGCGGGCCCTCGCAGGTAATCAAGTCGCATCACAACGTGGGCGGCTTGCCGGAAAAGATGAAGCTCAAGCTGATCGAGCCGTTGAAAGATCTATTCAAAGATGAAGTCCGCCGCATCGGTCGCGACCTCGGAATACCCGAAGAGATCCTGCAGCGCCAGCCTTTCCCGGGGCCCGGTCTCGCAGTACGCGTAGTGGGAGAAGTTACTCCGGAGCGCTTACAGTTACTGCGCGAATGCGATGACATCGTCGTCAGTGAGATCAAAGAGGCCGGCCTTTACACCAAGATCTGGCAATCATTTGCCGTCCTGCTTCCGGTGATGTCGGTCGGCGTGATGGGCGATGCGCGTACTTACGCTTACACTTGCGCGATTCGTGCCGTGAACTCCGAGGACGGCATGACCGCCGACTGGGTCGACCTTCCCTATGATGTAATGAAAACGATCTCGACGCGGATCGTGAACGAAGTGAAAGGTGTGAACCGCGTGGTTTATGACGTGACTTCCAAACCGCCCGGAACCATCGAGTGGGAGTGAGCGGAGCTCTAGCTGGCAGCAGTCCGCTTAGCAGACGATCTCGTAATTTTCAGTCTGCCAGTAGCACCAAAGCGTCGGCTTTGCCTCGCGTCATCCTTCAGCGTCGGCCCTGCGTGATCTTTTCCGTATCTCTACGGGGTTCAGCGTACAACAGGAATCAAGCCCTACAACACCAAACCGCCGAACGGTTTTTGTCCAGAAGGTGTAAGGATGTTCGGCTTGCGTCACTCTTTCCGGTTTGTTCTTCTCTCCGCTTTCACCTTGATTGCAGCTATTGCGGGTTTCTCGCAGACTTCCATTGATGATGTCCACATCACTCCCCGAAACGTAAGCCCTGAGGCGATTGCAAGCACGCCACATATTCCTCGCGGGATCAGCGTGATCCGCTCGAACGTCGATCTCGTAACGGTTCCCGTAACGATTACCGATAACTTGAATCGGCCTGTCATCGGGCTCGATCAAGAGAACTTCCAGCTGTTTGAAAATAAAAAGCCGCAGGAAATCAGGCACTTTTCTAACGAAGATACTCCGGTATCGATTGGCTTAATCGTCGACATGAGCGGCAGCATGTCGAATAAGATCGACAAAACGCGGGAGGCGATTCGGCAATTCTGCCAAGCGGCGAATCCGCAAGACGAGTTTTTCATGATTACATTCGCCGATTCGCCTCAACTGGCAGCAGATTTTACGAATCAACCTGACGATATCGAAAATAACTTCTTGCTCACACAGGCGAAGGGCAGAACCTCACTGCTCGACGCGATCTACATGGGCTTGCGAAAGATGCACGATGCCCGGTATCCGCGCCGCGCCTTGCTCGTTCTATCGGATGGCGGCGACAATCACAGCCGTTACAGCGAGCGTGATGTCAAGGGTGCCGTTAAGGAAGCGGATGTCTTGCTCTATTCGGTGGGCACTTTCGACCGCTACGTGACCACGGAGGAGGAAATGCTTGGCCCGGAACTTCTGCGCTCGATCACCGAGGTCACTGGCGGAAAGGCGTACACCATAACGAACATTGCAGATTTACCCGCGGCGACGCGGGCCATTGGCGTGCAGCTCCGTCATCAGTACGTGCTGTCATACCGGCCGGGAGCAAAGCCGCAGAAGGGGAAGTGGTACAAGATTAGCGTCCGATTACGATTACCAAAGAAACTGCACGAATTCCTGCGCGTGAATGCCCGCACTGGGTACTACGCGATCGCTCAGTGAACGGGCTACTGGTCGCGGTGTACGGTTTCCATCGAGAAGGCGGGCAGGCAGACAGCAATATATTCTGCACCGGAGTCTTCCGGAGTGGAGTAGCGGACCCACTCGCCGGCATGAGTGATCACAGCCTGTCCGGCGCGGACATCGAGCGCGCCGCCTTGGTGTTCGACTCGCAGCATTCCTCTTAACACGATCGTGAACTCGTCAAACTCCGGTGTCTGCCCAGGCTCGAGCCAGCCTCCTGGGCTGCGCATGTGAGCAACACTGGTTGACGAGGTCTTGGAATTGACTCTGCCGATGTACTCGTCAATGAGTTTGGGCTTGTTACCGGCCGCTTCGATGCGGGTCGGCTGGGCAATGAGTGTGGGCATAATCAGGCTCTAATGTACAGGACGAGGGATCACGTTGCGACCGCTGTAGACGCAGCCGTATTCGGAACCACATCAGAGTACACGAACCCATCCCGGGTTATGCTGGTACCGGTTTCAATGGGAATAGGCTCATAGAACATCGGCCCTGCATAGGCGAAGGTGTGAAACTCCCCGTTTTCTCCGCAAGGATCGACGGTTGCCGGTAGGCGACGGACAAGATCGTGATCCAGATCGCGCCCGGCAAAGTCTGCCGACAACTTTGTGGGATCGACGCAGACAAGACGGGCGCGCAATCCGCCGTCAAGCATCTCTGCGATCAACTCGCGCGTATCGCGTCCCCAGATCGGAAAGATGGGATCGAGGCCGGTACTGCGCAGCCGATCTTCCCGGTAGCGGCGAACGTCCTCAAGAAAAAGATCGCCAAACGCGATCCCGGAGATCCCTTGGTTCACCGCAGACTCGCAGGCCGCCGCCATCGCCTGCTCATAGATTTCGTTACTGCACGGCCAGGGGAGGGGAACTTCCCAGAGGGGCAGATGAGCGGCCGCCGCCTGGGCCTTCAACAGTTCGCAACGTGTGCCATGCATGGCGACACGCTGAAAATGTGTATTGATCGTGGTGATGAGGCCTACAAGTTCCACGTCCGAGCGCTGACGAAGCACATGCAGGGACCACGCACTATCCTTGCCGCTGCTCCAGGAAAGAAGAATCTTTGTCTTCATGTTGACTGGATCCAAACGCCCCACAAAAGAATAGCGCGGGCAAAATGCCCGCGCCAACCCTGCTAAATTCCGGTTTACACGTGAGCCAGTTCCACTCCGTAGATCGAGTGCCAGCTAGTCGCTGCCTTCAGCTTGCTGTTGACGTTGTCGATGTTCTTGACGCCTTCGGTCTCAAGCCACTTGCGGAACGCGCCAGCACCCTGCTTCGCGTACACCGGGATGCCATCTTTCCAGGTGGCGCGTCCGCAGAGGACGCCGTTGAACTTCACGCCGGACTCTCCGGCCAGTTCGAGCGTCTCGCTGAATTCGGCGTTGCTTACGCCCGCCGACAAATAGATAAACGGCTTGGTCGCGACGCTGGCCGCTTTGTGGAAGTGATCGATGGCTTCTTTCTTGGTATAAGCCTTGGTTCCACCGAAGCACTTCACACCCTCGACGAACTTCATGTTGACCGGAACTTCCACCTTCAGCACATCGACGCCATAGCGATCCTTCGAGAATTCGCGCATGCTTTCGGTAACGATGTGCGGTTTTTTCTTGGCATACTCGGCGCCCTTCTCGTCCGCGCCTTCTTCGTAGCCCACGAACTCCAGGAAGAACGGAATGTCGTTGGCGCGGCACTCATCGCCGATGCGCTCAACCCAGGCATGCTTGGCCTCGTTCACGTGCTTCGGATCATAGGGCGTGTAGTACAGCAGAATCTTCACGCAATCGGCACCGGCTTCTTTCAGGCGGCGAGCAGACCAGACATCGAGCAGATCGGGCAAGCGACCGGGACCGGTCTTGTCGTACCCGGTCTTTTCGTACGCCAGCAGCAAGCCGGCATTCTTGGCGCGGCGCTTTGACGCGGGCAGTCCCCACTCCGGATCGAGCAGGATGGCCGAGGCATGCGGTGTCAGGACTTCGGTCACCAGCGACTTGAACTCTTCCATCATCGCGTCGGTGACTTCGCCACCCTTTTCTTTCGCGAGCGACTTTTGCAGGGAGCCGCGCTGGTCCATAGCAGCAGCTGCGATGACGCCGTGTTCGTTTGAGACTTTCTTGAGACCGGCAAGTTTGCCAGGGGTAAGCTTCATGAGAAATCCTCCTATGACGGATGGGATGAATGCTTGGGAAACCAATAATTGTAAACCAACGAGACCGTGAAATTAGCGTGTTGTTGCGGCTTGAAGCGATTGAAATTCCTTATCGGGACTAGAAACCAGACTTTGGCTGAGCGCAGAGCGATGAGAGCTGACTTCCAGAGACAATCCAATCACTGACTTACAAACGGCGCAAGCTTCTGATAACTGATTTCGACAGTGGGGGAGAGATTAAGAAGATACCTACCGTGATATCGGTCTATCCTCTGCGCGGGGAGGACTGAAATGTATCGTGCTGTTTTGCTAGTGTTTCTCAGCCTGTCTGCAATCGCCGCTCCTGCCCAGAGTGCAAGTGAACTTAAAGCTCGCTATGGCGATCCAGAGGTGGAGCGCTTTCTTGTCCGCCCCGGAGTCAAGTTGATGGCGAGATACGCCAGTGATCGAACTGCGTGTGAGATTCTCATCGGTCCGATGCGATCCATAATTCCACGCAACGAGGCGGCAATATATATACGTCCAGAGGTCATGACAGAGATTATTGAAGAGGTCTTGCCAGAGGCTAACCGTGGCAATCTGCTAGAGAGTTTCCTCACCAAGTCTGGCTGTAACGAGATCGAAACCAAGGAATACGAGAACGTAACCATCACGCGATTCAGACACAAGTGCGATCTGCCAAATCCAGAAATCGAGGGACAGGCGATGATTATGCGTAGGAGTCCATCATGCGCAGCGCCCTCTGACAAGCTTTCCGATGCTACAAGACCTTAACTGTTGATAAATCAGGTTGCAGTAGTAGGAGTTCTGTTCGTCTCCGACAATCAGCCTGTTCGACTGTCCGCCGAGGCCAGTTGCCTGAGGGAGATCGCATGACCGACGAGCAACTGTGCGAGGACTGCCGTCGCGGGTACCACGCACCCTTTGAGCGCTTTCAACGAGTGGCAACCTGCCCCGACGGTCCCGCGTTTCTCAACACCTGCAACGTCTGTGGTGCCTTATGGTACGAAACACAGCGTTCAGCGCGCCGAGTCACTAAGTCGGAAGCGCGCATGCTCTTTCCAGAAGTGCAGCCGTGACAGGTATCTGTTTCGGTGTCTTAATGTCCCATCGGAGCTCGGTTTAGTAATGGTATAGTGGTATGACCGCTTGCTTTCCATCCGGGGCTCGGCCTTAAGATTTTGTTCTTTCAGACTGATTTCAATGTCCAAGGGATTCGTCATCATGCCAATTGCTACCATCAACCCTGCTACTGGGGAAGTGATCAAGACCTTTCAGCCGCTCTCCGATGCCGAAATCGACAAGAAACTGCAGCGTGCCGTGGAGGTATTCCGGCAAGAACGCAGGACGCCGTTTGCCATTCGTGCGCAGCGCATGTTGAAGGCGGCAGAGATCCTCGAGCGGGACAAAGAGAAGTTTGCCCATCTCATGACCCTAGAAATGGGCAAAACGTACAAGTCGGCCGTGGCCGAGGCCGTGAAATGCACCACGGCATGCCGCTACTATGCCGAAAACACCGAACGCTTCCTCGCCGACGAGGTCGTCGAAACCGGCGCTAAGAAGAGCTTCATCCGTTATCTGCCGATCGGGCCGATCCTGGCCGTGATGCCGTGGAATTTTCCTTTCTGGCAGGTGATTCGCTTCGCCGCCCCGGCGCTGATGGCCGGCAACGTCGGCCTACTGAAACATGCCTCCAATGTTCCCCAATGCGCGCTGGCAATTGAGAGCCTGTTTCTCGAAGCCGGATTTCCCGAGGGCGCCTTTCAAACACTGCTCATCGGCTCTGGGCAGGTAGATGGAGTCTTGAATGATCCGCGGGTAGTCGCCGCGACCTTAACCGGCAGCGAACAGGCCGGAATTCAGGTCGGCATCGGCGCCGCCAAGCGCATCAAGAAAGTGGTGCTCGAACTGGGTGGCAGCGATCCTTTCATCGTGATGCCGAGCGCGAACCTCGACTCCGCCATCGGCACCGCCGTACAGGCGCGGATTCAAAACAACGGCCAGTCTTGCATTGCCGCCAAGCGTTTCATCGTGGCCGAGCCCATTGCCGACGAATTCGAGCGCAAGTTCGTGGCGAAAATGGAGGGTCTGAAGATTGGCGATCCCTTTGACGAGATGACCGAGTTAGGGCCACTTTCCACGCCCGATGGCGTAAGGGATATCGAGAGAGATGTGCAGAAGACCGTTCAGGCGGGCGCGAAACTGCTCACCGGCGGACACGCCCTGCCACGCCCAGGGAACTTCTATGCTCCAACTGTGCTGACCAATGTCCCCAAAGGGTCGCCCGCCTACAGCGAAGAGTTCTTCGGGCCAGTGGCCTCCATCTTCCGTGTGAAGAACGTCGACGAGGCGATTCAGATCGCCAACGATGTTCGCTTCGGCCTGGGCTCGAGTATCTGGACGAACGACGACAAAGAACGTGAACGCTTCATCAACGAAATTGAAGCGGGCATGGTCTTCTTCAACAAGATGGTGGCATCGGACCCGCGCGTCCCGTTCGGAGGCGTAA
>DATFQQ010000165.1:0-55810 GCA_035264195.1 Candidatus Sulfotelmatobacter sp.
GATCAGTTGACAGTGTGGACCGGGACACAGCGACCGTTCGGCGTGCGTGGACAGCTGGCTGAAGCGTTTCATATGCCTGAAGATCACGTGCGCGTTTTCATGCCCGATACTGGCGCAGCGTATGGCGGGAAACATACCGGAGAAACCGCGATTGAAGCGGCACGACTAGCGAAAGCGGCGAAGCGTCCAGTCAAGTTAGTGTGGACGCGCGAGGAGGAATTTACCTGGGCGTACTTTCGGCCAGCGGGGGTCATTGATGTGATGGCTGGAATCCGCAAAGACGGCACAATTACTGCCTGGGAGATGCATAACTACAACTCGGGGTCCGCTGGGATTCGAACCTACTACGACGTTCCGAATCAGCGGATCGTGTTCCACTCGGTGAACTCGCCATTGCGGCAGGGATCGTACCGCGCACTGGCCGCAACTGCGAATCATTTCGCTCGCGAGTCGCACATGGACGAACTGGCGCACGCGGTGAAGATGGATTCTCTGGAGTTCCGGCTGAAGAACTTGAAAGATGAGAGATTGCGCGCCGTCTTCCAGGCAGCCGCCAAGCAGTTCGGGTGGGGAAAGACCAAGAAGGCCGGCCAGGGATTCGGAATGGGTGGCGGTTACGAGAAGTTAGGAAACATCGCCACCTTCGCCGAGGTGAATGTCGATGTGAAATCCGGCGAGGTCAAGGTGGTTCGAGTCGTTTCCGCGTTTGAGTGCGGCGCGATCGTGAATCCTGATAACCTGCGAAATCAGATTGAAGGATCCAACGTGCAAGGGCTGGGTGGAGCGCTGTTTGAAGCAATCGAGTTTGAAAACGGAAAGATTTTGAATGGAAGGTTATCGCAGTATCGCGTGCCTCGGTTCAGCGATTTGCCGAAGCTGGAAACGGTCCTTGTCGATCGCAAAGATATACCGTCTGTGGGTGCAGGTGAGTGCCCGATGATTGGACTGGCTCCTGCTATCGCCAACGCCATCTTTGATGCGACTGGAACTCGGCTACGATCTTTGCCGTTGGTTCCGAATGGGCTGAAGGTAAGTTAACCAGCGACTCACACTATTAGGAGAAAACAATGAACGATTCGTCTGCCATCAGCCGCCGTGATTTCCTCGAAAAGTCTGCTGCCGCCATTGCGACAACCGCGGCTCTGCCCAGTACCGCACTCTCCTATGCGCGCGTGCTTGGAGCCAACGACCGCATTTCTCTTGGCCACATTGGCTGTGGCAACCGCGGCAGTGATCTCGATCTTATCGCATCGAAGCTCAAGGCGAGCCACAACGTTGAGATGACCACCGTGTGCGATTTGTGGACTGGTAACCGCCAGAAAGCGGTCGCGACCAATACGGGATATTACGGTAGGGCTCCGCGTGCCGTGCAGCACGTCGAAGAAATTCTGGCGATGAAGGATGTCGACGCGATCCTGATCTCGACACCTGAGCATTCGCATTCTCCCATTCTCAAGATGGCAACTGACGCGGGCAAAGATGCCTATGTCGAGAAACCGATGGGGAACGTTCTCGAGGAGGCGAAAGCGGCTCGGGACGCCGTGATCCAAGCCAAGACCGTGGTTCAGGTTGGCACGCAGCACCGGAGCGAACCTCATCAGCAAGCGGCGCAGAGGATCGCACGCAGCGGCGCACTCGGAGATGTCAGCAAGGTTGAGGTCGAGTGGAACTACCACGGACCGCGGTGGCGTGGGCGTAAAGAAGTAAAGCAGATTCGCGAGCAGGACACGGATTGGGCGAAATGGTTGCTGACGAAGCCCATGCGACCGTTTGATCCGCAGCTGTATTTCGAGTTTAGGCTATACAAGGACTTTTCTAGCGGCATTCCCGACCAGTGGATGAGTCATGCCATGGATCTGGTGCACTGGTTCATGGATGACAATTATCCGACATCGGTGATGTCGCACGGCGGCGTATTTGCCTGGCATGACGGACGAGAAAATGCCGACACTTTCCAGGCTTTGCTGGAATATCCGAAGGGATTCCTAGTCAGCTATTCAACAAGTTTCGGCAACGACGCGCCCAGTTTCACGCGATACATGGGCAAGAAAGCGACGCTGATTAATATTGGCGGTGAAGGCAGCCCTCGCTATCAAGTGATCGAAGAAAAAGGAACGCACGAAGACGACTCTGATATCGATCGGAAGCGCGAGTCGAAATATGTTCTGCTGCCGGGCGAGACGCAAATCCCGCCGATGGGTATCGATGACCTGACGACCGAGCACATGGCGAACTGGTTCGAGTGCATGCGTTCGCGCCAGCAGCCGCACTGCACGGTGCATGAAGGATTCGCGCATTCGGTCGCTTGCATGATGGCTGCGGAGTCTTACTGGGCTGGAAAGAAGATTTATTGGGATACGAAGACGGAGACTTTCTCGGACAGCAAGCCCAGTTAGACTATTTTAGCTTTTGAAGTAATCCACTGCAGTGTCATCCTGATGGCCTGCGCTTTTTGCAGGCCGGAGGACCTATGCAGTCTCCGGCCTCATGAGCATTGCAGGCAGAGTTGCAGAGGTCCTCCGGCGCCAAAAAGCGGCGCCATCAGGATGACAAAGCGGAATGGTATACAGCAATTCCCAAATCGATCTAGAGCCCGCAGGCGTGAGCGTTCCCTAAGCATTGGCCGGCGACGCGGGCATAGTCTGCAATCGCGATCTCCGGATCTGTGAGATCGGGATGCCAGACTTTCTCCCATTCGAAACAATAGAAGCCCTTGTATCCGATCGATTGCAGGGCTTTGATCTGGCGCTCGATGGGAACGGTGCCTCGACCTGTGAGTACGTACTTGCGGTCCTCGCCGCTGCCGGTTGAATCTTTCAGGTGCGTGTGGCGAATCCACTGGCCAAGCTCCTTAACCGTGAACTCAGGCTCTTCGTTCGAGGTTGCAAATGTGTGGTGCGCGTCCCAGAGCAGACCTACGTGGTCGGAACCCGCGGCCTGGAAGACATCCTTCAAGGTCGCTGATGATGTGAAGTGATCATGCGATTCGATGATCACTGTGACGTTTTTCGGACCTGCGTATCGTCCGAGCTCACGCAATCCGGCGGCGACGCGCTTTTTCGTCTCATCATCGGGAAACGGATTTTTGTCCGACTCCGCCTTGCCTCCAAAAACACGCACATAAGGCGCACCTAGTGTTGAAGCGAGGTCGATGAAGCGGCGAGCGTCAGCGATCTGCTGTTCTCGCTTAGCTGCATCTTCAAAATACAAATTCGCTGAACTGCTTACGCAGGCGATCTTCAGAGCGGCCGTATGAATGTCTTTCTTCGTCTGCTCAATGTGATCGGCAGAGAAAATTGGATTCGACGGAAGATCCATACTTCCCTGCAAACCGCGGAGTTCAATTGCGGAGAAGCCGTGGTCGTGAGCGAAGCTGAGAATCTTCTGCCAATCCCATGCCGGGCAACCGAGCGTGGAAAATGCAATCGGAATGCGGCTTGGCTTCGTGTCCGCAAAGAGCATCGGTGACATCGCAGCCGCCCCTAGTACAGCTGATGAGGTCCTCAGGAACTCTCGACGATTCTGCATGGGATTAGAGTTCTCCCTTCTTCATTTGTCGCACAGCATAATCGCAGGCTCGCGCGGTAAGCGCCATGTAGGTCAGCGACGGATTTACGCACGACGACGATACCATCGCAGACCCGTCGGTGATAAACAGATTCTTGACGTCGTGCGCCTGATTGAAAGAGTTCAGGACGGAGGTCTTCGGATCGCGCCCCATGCGGGCAGTTCCCATTTCGTGAATGGAATAGCCGGGCGGATCGTCGGCCGCGAATGGCTCTATATCCTTGCCGCCAACAGCGGCGAGCATCTCGGCAGCGGACATGGCCATATCTTTGCGTAGGGCCCGTTCGTTCTCGCCATACGTGCAGTGTATTTTCAGCGTGGGAATGCCCCAGGCGTCGACTTGATCCTTATTCAGTTCGACGAAGTTGTTGTGATTCGGAAGACACTCACCGAAACCTCCGAAACCAAAGCGCCAGCCGCCTGGACGACTCAGGGACTTCTTGAAGTCAGCTCCGAAGCCGGTCTGAGAGATACCACGTACCCACCCCTCGCGGTGCGCGCCGCCTTGAAAGCCGTATCCGCGCACAAAGTCGGGATACTTCGTTTTCACGTTGCGAAAGCGGGGCATGTAGATGCCATTCGGCCTTCTGCCGACCTCCAGATGATCTTCATGTCCTGGAATAGATGCCGAAGCGCCCGCAGAGCTCACATGATCCATCAGATTATGACCAAGTTCTCCGGTGGAGTTAGCGAGGCCGTTGGGAAACTCAGTCGTGGACGAGTTCAACAAGATCCGTGCGGATTCCATTGTGGAGGCGCACAAGAATACGACCTTCGCGCGAAATTCAACCGAACCTTTAGTCTTGGAATCGATGACCCGCACGCCGGTCGCTCGTCGCGTCTTCGAATCGAAACTGACACTGTGCACGGTGCTGAAGGGCCGCAGCGTCATTCGCCCCGTCTTTTCAGCCACCGGTAGAGTCGCGTTCAGGCTGCTGAAGTACGAACGGGTGATGCAACCTCGCTCGCAAGGACCGCAATAGTGGCAAGCGGCGCGTCCTTGATGCTCTTGCGTAAGAATCGCAGCGCGGCCGATGGTCAGCACACGCTCGCCGCCGAAATGTTTTGCTACCTCGCTTCGCACCATCTTCTCGACACAATTTAGTTCCATCGGCGGCAGGAACTTGCTGTCGGGTAGTTGCGGAAGACCGAGCGCCTCGCCTGAGATCCCGACAAAATCTTCGACATAGTCGTACCACGGCGCGATGTCGGCATAGCGGATGGGCCAATCGATAGCTATACCATCACGCAGATTCGCTTCAAAGTCGAGATCACTCCAGCGATAACTCTGGCGTCCCCACATGATGGAGCGGCCACCAACCTGACGCCCACGAATCCAGCGAAATGGCTTTCCGTCCCCAGTGGTGTAGGGATGTTCCTTATCGTTGACGAAGAATTTTGACGACCACTCATCGCACGCATAACAGGTACTCTGGATGGGCTGATTTTCTTTCAACTGCCGCCGGTCGCCCATCCCGCGGAATTTCATCTCCCATTGAGGAACGTGCTCAATGTAGTCCTGTTCCGGAATGATGGGACGTCCAGCTTCAAGCACGAGCGTCTTCAGACCTTTCTCGGTTAGTTCTTTTGCGGCCCAGCCTCCAGTGATTCCTGAGCCGATCACGATTGCGTCAAAAGTGTTTTGTTCACTCACTGGTGCTCCGATGCCTCCTTCACGGGAGCAGCTTCGACACAACCTTGGTACTCACCGGGGACTATTTCGAAATGCAATTCGTTCGTGGCTCCCGCTTCGGAGGTGTAGTAGGCAGTAAGGGTCAGTCTCCGGAACATGGGGTAGAAACTCGGACTGTAGGAATATCCGCGCATACGGGTAGGCTGGCTCGGGGATGCCTTCGCCTCCTCCACCATCTTTTCACCAAGCGCAGTCAAGATGTCCGCTTGTTGGAGGGACGAGCAATCCACGAAGTCCTTGCCGAAGAGACTTTGCGCTCGCGAGTCGACATCAGCCAGACCATCGAGGAAACGTTTGCAGTCGAGTTCGTCGCACCACTCCGTTAGTACCAGATCGATGAAGTCGGCAGTACCGACGTCGGTTGCACCGGGCGTATCGGTGCGAGGAATGATCTTTTCCGCCATCACCTTCACCGTTTCGTACTGGTGAGGGCTCAGGATCTGGGGAGAAGTGTGAGCTTGAACCAGGCTTCGGGCTTCACGCATCACAGCGAAAAGCTTTGCTGGCGCCAGTTGCAGCGCGGCCCCAGTCGCGAGCAGTCGTAGAACTTCTCGTCTTTGCATAGACTAGTGAGGGTTGGAAGCGTGCAGTGTCTATGTTACCCAATTTGCAGCCGACAGGTTCACTCGTCGGCAAATAGACGGTATAGCTGCTTTTGAGGTTTGATTCCGCGCGAAAGGCGAGCGTTGTATTCGTTTTGGAGTTGGTGACCGGAACCCATCGTGGCCCAGACTGGCGGGCTGAGTTACTTCGTATGTATCGCCGAGAAACGGGCGATCACTTTGCCATCGGCATCGGACAGCAAAAGTTGATGGCCGGCAATCTCCCACGTCTTTACCCGGTTGAGGGCGTCCAAGAACTTTTTCTCGGTGTCCATGCCCTTGGTGCAAGCCATCATTGTGCTCGCCATCTGGTTGAAGGTCAGGCGATCTCCACTCAATTCATAGCTCCCCATTAACCGGTTACAGCCGCCCGATCCACTTACACGGTGATTCTCAGAGTTCAGGACGAAATATGCTTGCTCTTGTTCTGGGGCAGCTTTGACAGGTGCGTCGCCTAGCTGTTTCAACCTCCAGTTGGTATTTTCCAGTTGGATATTGCTGGTCCCGCACGCCGCAATTGGGACGAACTTCGGTGCGCGCGTGAGATCATAATTCAGCTTCGACTCGATCTCGTGACCCTCCGTATCCAGTTTGCGCAAAGTGTTGGGGTCTCGAACCGCGTATTGGTCCGCATTGTCGGGGTCTGATCCTTCCAACACGAGCATCTTGCCGTCATCGCTAAGGCGCCAATGTCCATGGTCGCCGAATCTGCCCTTTCGCTCCTCGTAGGTCATGCAGGAAGAAAAAGTCCTGTCGGGCATCAGGTCCAGCCGATAACGAATACCGGGACAATCCGCACACGGAAGAGTACCGGCAAACGATGCTGGCAAATTCGAGAGAGCGGTTTCTCCGTAACTTGCGTTCATTGGTTTGAACTCATAAGTACCCGCATCCACCTTCAACGAGAGGAAAAGATGACCATCTTTAAGGATGTATGAACGCACATAGGCCCAATCCCTCGGCAGGCGGTCATTGAACGGCTCTCCGGAGAGGCACATGGCGCGCGTCAAAGCCAGCGGTCCAAGTTCCAATTGATTCGGGCCTGCAGACTTCCAGGTTCCGTGCCCGCGATTACAGTCGATGCGCACGCTCACGCTGCCAGCCTTATCGAATGTGACTGTGTACTTAGCCTTGTGCCCAGGCGATAACACGGTGTCATCACCGCCGCGGAACTTTACCAATTGCCACGATGTACCCCCGAGGTCTGAGCCGGCCTTGGAAGTCTGCGCTGTCCCGATGCTGGCAAAACTGGTGAACACAAATATCGAAAGGATCAAAGCAGACTGAACTCGCATGGTGAGCCTCCGGGGCTATCACGCACTGCCACCCTGAAGAGATCGGCAAACATGGATTCTTGTGCCAAACACCATCTCCGCAGGAGCGCAAATCGAAGCCATGTGGCTGACCCCGTCGACCCTACAACGGTGGAATCAGTCCATCGAGGAAGGCGGAGACGGATACGTGCCTACAGATTTTGGATACTTCAGCACTTTTCGAAGTTGCCGGCCGAGGATGATTTCCTCTCCCGGATTGAGCAGGAAAGTCGTGGCGACGAGCGCGTTGGGTTGCGCCGGAACGCCCTGGGAAGGGCTTGTGCTCGCCGTGTGAGGATTTAGTTCGATGGAGGGTGTTGCAGTGCGGAGCCGAACCCGGAGTTCATGTGCCGAAGCGCCGATGACATTCGGATCAAAATTAATCATCAAATGAGGAACATGGTTAGCCAACTCCGGAAGCATGATGCTGGTCTGCACACTGGGAATGTCTTTTACAATGCCGGCGATCACTGCCATACGATCCCGCGATTCCTTCTCCAGGCTTTCATCCGTTTGCGTGAGCAACCAGTCCACAGCAGCCACCATACCTACGATCTGCTCTTTGGCTACCTTCATGCCGCGACCGACCGAGTCAATGGGGCAAAGATTGCGCCAAGCAAGATCGGTATATTTTTTCTTGCCCAGCATTAGACCCGCATTTTGCGGCCCGCGGATACCTTTTCCACCGGAGAAAGACACCATATCGAATCCCATTCCTGTGTACTTCCAGAGATTTGAGATCGGAGGCATGTCGGCAGCGGCATCCAGGTGGCACGGTACGCCTTTCTCGTGCGCTGCGGCGATCCAATCCTCGCGGCTGATGCCCATGTCATCTGCCGCATTGAAATAATTTGTCATCACGGTGTTTGGGCCCAGAGCCTGTTTGTAGTCGTCCAACGTGACCACATCCACGATCTTGATGCCGCAGATCTGCATGGCCACATCGTATTCATAGCGATGAATCTTCTGTACGACAACTTCGTTCTTCGGAAATTGGGGAGTGCCGATCAGCGTCGGAATGTCCAGTGGATTGCAGTTGTTCGCAGCCATAACCGAGGCTGCCGTCGCAAGTGTGATCGCCGAAGATGCTCCGCAACTGATGCAGCAGCCTTCCGTTCTCAGCTTCTTTGCAATGTATGCTCCCGCCTTTTCCTGCAAGTCACGGAGATGAACGGGATGCAACGCAGCCTGCGCGACGGCCGCACGCACGGAAGGAGGCATCACCGCAGATGTGAGCTCCGTGTACGTGCCCGCGGCATTGATGATCTTCGTTACACCCAGCTTGTCGTAGTAGTCCGGATGCACCTCTGCCGAAGCACTTGGCACCGCGGAGGCGAAGACATTTTTTGCGCTGCCCAGCATGGGGGCAGCACCCAGCGCGGCGACTGTGGCCTGTGAAGCACGAAGGAATCTCCGACGTGAGTAATTAGGACGATCATCAGAACTCTTAGACTTTTTCATCACGATGAATTCCTCCTACGCGTTGAGACCAGCAACTTCACCGCGCAAAACGGTGACCGAAGCCTTTGGAAGCGTGAACACAGTTTGCGCCGAGGCAGCGACGGACGAAACCACAGGCGGCAGGTTTGGATCGGCATGAGCGGTGGCATCCTTGCCGTGCCAAACGTATTGTTCGCTGCCAAACGTGACCATGCGAATTGTGCCGGAAAAATGTCCGGCATGAGTACCGTCTTCAAAAGCTATACGAACCGGATGCACATGATCCCTGTCCTTGTTGATGAGCAGTAAAGCCCACTGGCCGTCCGGCCGCCGCACAGCGTAGCTCGTGACCAGATCATTCCCAGCAGAATCTTCGATTCCGACGTCCACGGAATAGAGGTGGTGCGTGCCGCTGCGATGAGTCACCCATTCGTTGTTGATCATGCGCCCAGCGTGGTAAAAGGCGGTGTAGCCGGTGACTTTTGCATCGTGATCCCAAAGCGCGTTGCCCCAGATTGCCCAGCCCTGGCAGCCTTTGTGAACGACGCTTGGTTCGATGGGCGAATGAATATAAAGCGCGCCGCCTTCGGCGAAAAAGGCGCCGACGTTGTCGGCCAGCCATAGGGCCGAAAAGATATCGGACATCCAGACCGAAAGCGAACCGCAGAGATTGCTCTCGGTGTTCATGAGTGGAACGGAATCTGGCAAACCGTCATCGCGAAATGCCTGCAAAGTCTTGCGCGTCAGCTCACGGTTGCGGTACAGATCGTCCCACTTCATCGTGCAGGCGTCGTACGGATAAATCTCAAACGAAGCGAACGATAAATCACCGTGACGATTGTGCGATTTCAGATAGTCGTAGAAGCGGCCGAACCAGGACTTGTTTCCGCGCGCATCGGGCCAGACTGAAACGTCCTGGTTAATTCCCTGGAACACCGGCCCTCCCAGCTTGAGGGTGGGATCAACTTTGAGCATTGCATCGGCAAATTGGATGTAGAGTGTGGCATAGTCCTCAGGCATGTAGAACTGCCCGTCGGCCTCTTCGTCCATTTCGACCCAGCTGATGGGATAGCCCCGCTTTTTCAGATACGCGATCATCGCGGCGGCGTCTTCGGGGACACTGTAAATAAGAGGAACGGTGATCAGCGCGGGCAGGTCATTGGTGATGCCGCTGGTGTAAAAGATATCCCACCCAGTCTGATCTCCATGCGGACTCACGTCCTTGGAGGTGTGCCATGGATCGGTAGAAGAGCAATAGGTGGCGGTCTGTTGTTGGCCGTCCGGAGCGTGCTTCACGAGATCCGCAAACTTGCCGTCGGCCTTCATTCTCCCGACATAGACTTCGTAGATTGCGTATCCAACGCGGTGGCGCACATCATCGGTTCCGTGCGGCCCCGGCTGATTGGACGATTGCGTCATGACGACGCGAACCCAGCGCGTCGAAATCAGCCTGTCGGCAAGCTTCAGAGTTACGCTTCCACCTTTGCCGTCGTGAACAACGCCGTTCGGGAAACCGTGCCAGTCGCCCATAGCCTGATTCGCGACAGGAAGGTATTCGCCGCCTTGACCCGTGGAGTTGAGGGCGGGCTCTTCCCAGTTCATGGGATCGGCTCCGACCCAGTACTGAACTTCGTACTCGCGGGCGCTTGGTTCGCACCAGTCGATGCGGATCGCATTCACGTCGTAATACTGGCCCAGATCGACGATGATCCATTGCGAATGCAATGAGTCATCTTCCTGAGTGAACGCTTTGGTCAGGTAAGGATTGCTCTTCCAGAACGTGGTGGGATCACCATCAGTAAGGCGAGAATAACCGCGGTCCGTGCCGCCATTGTGCGTACAACCGCGGTGCGGGAGGCTGTATCCAAACGAATCGCGAATCGGCTCGCCCATTTCCGAGCCGCCAACGAAGTATCCGCGCTGATTGGCTTCGTCGGACCAACGGCCGTTGGGATTCCAGTGCCAATAATCGACGGTTTCGGGAGTGTGCAGTCGATAGCTGATCGGTCCCCAGCCTGCGGACAAACAGACTTTTACAGTTTCGGGTGTATAGATCCTGTTGATCGATTCACGCGACTGAATATCCATCGAGGTCGCGAGAGCTTTGTCAGGGTCGAAAGAGTTGACGATTTGCGCCGCGCGAACCCGGGCCACAGCGGGAGCCGCCGGAGACGAAATTGAGTTTTGATCCCCCAGAACGACCGCGTTAGCCAGATGGGGAACCATCGTCGACGCAGCCGCGCCGACAGTGACGCCCAAGAACGTACGCCGCGAAGTAGCCATGGGATGCCTCGACCGACAGCGAAAGAATGTTAACAGTCCATGGCGAGTGCGACTTGGCCGAACGCTCGATTATCCCATCAGGTGAAAGGCAAGAAAAACAGAGCTAGAAAGCAAGATTAAAGATGTGGGCGTCCGAAGATGCAGTGTTGATCGCAGTTGACAGACTGGGTGGGCACAAAATGGGCACAGTCCAGTGGGGTGAACCCCTTCGTTGAGACAAACCAGATTGGCACACCTGCAGCTTTTCGTCAGTTGAACCCCTCGGTTGAGACAGTTCGTGATTGGCACATTGGGCACTCTTCATGAAGCCGTCTCGTTGATTCGTTCAGCGGGGATGAGGTCTGGAGCAGGGGACGGCGTTTGAGTCCCCTGCTCCAGCATCCCTGTAGAAGATCGAGCCAAGCCGGCGACAAAAGTGATCGTCGCCGCCTTCGCATCTTCAGTCTCACTTTGGCACTGGGCTTGTCGTTCAAACTCCTCGGGAGAACGGTAGCCTAGCGCTGAGTGTAGCCGTTGTTGGTTGTAATACTGCTCCAGGAAGATTTCAAGGTTTGCACGCAACTGCTCGAGATTTTCATACGCATTCGCATAAATTTCTTCCCGCTTCAGCGTCTTCATAAAGCTCTCGCAACTGGCGTTGTCGTACGGGTTCGCCGGCCGACTCATGCTCGGAATCATCTGGTGCTGGTTGAGGATAGCTACGTATTCCCCGGACGCGTACTGCACGCCCCGATCCGAGTGGTGAATCAGACCTGGCCGCGGCTGCCGTTTTGCAATGGCCTGTTGCAACGCGGCTGTCGCCAGCCGGCTCGTGAGCGTGCGCCCGAGTGCCCAGCCCACCACTTTGCGCGAGAAGCCATCGAGAATCACCGCCATGTAGACAAACTCAGCTCGTAACCGGATGTAGGTGATGTCGGCCACCCACAGCTGATCGATCCCCGTTAGCTTCATGCGATAGGCCAGGTTCAGATAGACTTCCAGCTCGTGCTTCGAATCAGTTGTGACTACGAATTGCTTTGGCTGCACCGCCAGCAAGTTATCTTCCCGCATGATTCGCGCCACGCGCTTGTGATTGGCCAACATTCCTCTCCGCCGCAGCTCCGCCGAAACCCGGCGGTAACCGTAGCGTCGTCGATGTTCCAGCACGATTTGCTGGATGGCCGCCCGCAGTTCCATGTCTTCTTCGACCGGCGTTTTCTCTTGCAGGTAACGGTAGAATCCGGCACGGCTGACCTGCGCTAACTGACACATGCGCTCGATATCCAGGTTGCCTTGCATCGGCATCACTTCTTGGACTTCGTCGTAGATGCCGTCTCGCCAGAGCTTTCTTTCCGCTGGCGTCGAGCCTCGACTTTTTGCAAGGCACCTTTGAAAAAATCCACCTCCAATGTTTTTTCCGCCAGCACCCGCTTAAGCTGGTGAACTTCCTTGCGCAGTGTGGACTCTCGTGAGTTCTGCGGCGACGACTCCTCAGGCGCCTCGAGTGGATCTAGTTGGTCACGCCATTTGTAGAGCAGGCGCCGATGCACGCCTAGCTCCCGCGACAGCGCCACAATGTTGTCGCAATTCTTCAACTTCTCGACCGCCATGCGGCGGAATTCCTTTGGGTACCGCCCCACTCGTTTCTTTGCCACTTGCAGTTCCTTTCCCTGCGCAGTGTGCCTTTTCCGAGTGTCTCATTTTTGGGGTTCAGTCCACCAGAAGGGCCGAAACAAACTGCGATAGATCAGAACGTCCTAAGTGGCACGTCGGCAGGTGTGTCCGTTCCGAGACATAGGTAACAGAACGTTCCGGAGACATGGGTTACACTTTTCGGCCCGAAGGGGGCGGAGAGGAGATGCCATGGAAGGAGAGTTCTGTGATGGACGAGCGCATGCGGTTTGTAATCCGGCTGAAGGACGGCGAGACGATGGCAGCGCTGTGCCGCGAGTTCGGGATCTCGCGGAAGACCGGCTACAAGATCTTTGAGCGGTACCAGCAATGTGGCTTGGAAGGATTGAGTGATCGAACCCGCCGGCCCTTCCGCTATGCGAACCAGTTACCCGAGCAGGTGGAAGCGGCCATCGTGAGCGCCAAGCGGGAGAAACCTCACTGGGGCGCACGCAAGATCCGGGAGCGTCTGCTGCGCCGCCTGCCGCACGCCATCAAGATCCCCGCTGCTTCTACGATTCACGCTGTGCTCGATCGTCATGGCCTGGTCCAGCCCATGGGGCGGCGCCGCAATCGGGCAGAAGGCACGCCCTTATCCGATGGCCTTCACCCCAACGATCTCTGGTGCACCGATTACAAAGGAGAGTTTCAGCTGAGCGATAAGCGCTATTGTTATCCGCTGACCGTCACCGACTACTGCTCGCGCTACCTGTTGCTGTGCGAAGCCATGGAGTCGAACCGGGAAGAACTTGCTTTCCCCGCCTTTGAGCGCCTGTTCCACGAACGCGGCTTGCCTCGCGCCATCCGCAGCGACAACGGTGTACCCTTCGCCTCTCCTCACGGACTGTTTCAGCTCTCCAAGCTCTCGGTATGGTGGCTCCGGCTCGGCATTTCCATTGAGCGGATTCGTCCTGGCCATCCCCAACAGAACGGCCGTCATGAACGCATGCATCTGACCTTGAAGAAAGAGGCCACTCGTCCGGCGGGTGCCAACGTCCTGCAGCAACAAGCCAAGTTCGACGCTTTCCTGCAGGAGTTCAATCAGGAACGACCTCATGAAGCTCTTGCCATGAAATACCCGGCCGAGATCTATTCGGCTTCCTCCCGCCCCTATCGCGGCATTCCAGAACCGCACTACCCGTTCCACGACCGAACCGTCGTGGTCACCAGCTGTGGACGTCTCTGCTTGTATAACAAAAAGATCAACCTCAGCGTGTCTCTCGCCGGCCAAGCTGTCGGTGTCAAGGAAGTCGACCACGGCATCTGGCTGGTCAGTTTTATGGATTACGATCTCGGCTATATTGATCTGGAGGAAAAAACTTTGCAGCCCTTGCAGAACCCCTTCGGGCCAAAAGTGTAACCCATGTCTCCGGAACGTTCTGTTACCTATGTCTCCGGAACGGACAATTGAAAGGATGGAGCCGACGAACGGACTTGAACCGTTGACCTGCCGATTACGAATCGGCTGCTCTACCAACTGAGCTACGTCGGCCTCGAGGGACTTGATTAGTTTACCAAATCGCTGAACGCGCCTAGGCGTGAGACCAATCGGCGAATGATCTTCTTAGCTTTTCCTGGATCCGGGCCGCACAAACTAAGCAGCCTTCACCGCCAGCGCCTCGTATTCCTGCTGCGATTGGGCCGGCAACAGCACCCACATCGTGTAGACACCGATGGCAGTGCCGATCGGAATATTAAAGAACAGCGAGACGAAGGCAAGAACCAGCGTCCAGGGTCGTGCCCAGGATTCACGATGCAATAATCCCCATCCGGCAAAAAATCCCAAGGCCGCCTTCGCCAGGATGAGAATCCCAATCGTGGTCATCAATGCACTCAAGAATCCGACGGGAACGTCCTGCGGGACGTCGGTCATCTCGTGCAAATGCGGAAAGAAAGTGCGGCCCAGAAACAGCAGCACGATACCGCCGAGCGTATTGAAGGCTGAATAGGCCAGCCACAGAATCGCAAGCAGATGTATGTGACGCTCGACGCGGCCAGGGATCTGCCGGATCGTCGCGATTGGACCGACGATCTGCTTGCCGCACTTACTGCAGAAAGCTTGACCAGGTTGCAACGCACCGCCGCATCCGTCACAGAACATCGTTCCTCCAAAAATCAGCGGGAGTCACCAACTACAAAACAAGCCCAACACATAATACGAGCAAGAATCGCAGGAGTTCCCGGATAAATGTCACGCGCAACATTCGGGGTCAGCGTTTCAAGAATTGAGATGAAAACGAAAAGGCCACCCGGCAACTGGGCGGCCTTCTCTTCAAGGGAGAATAGTTCCAACGGAGGCAATTGATTCCGTCAAAACTTTCTGCCGAAATCTTATGAGCCCAAAAACAGGGGTGTCAAGCGATTTTTGGGAAATAAACGTCTTTAGTTTCAGTTAGTTACGAAATCCGTTAACACTCACCGGGAATGCCTCGGATTTAGGCCAAAATCGCCTGTGGAGGGTTCTAAGCCAAGATTTTCAGGGCACTTACGGGGTTTCGGGGGGCCTACCGCACCTCGCTCCGGCCCTCCGGACCGCCCTGCGCCATCCCTTTGACAGCGGTCTCGGTCAGATGCAATGAAATGAATTCCATCTGCTCAGGCCGATCGAAAACCTTGTCGGGATAAAGCCGCTTCATCAGAATTCGGAATCCACCAAACGCCACACCAGCAATGATCGCAAGCCCTGCGAGAATCGCGCACAGGATCACGATGTTGAGGATGAGCTGGTAAAGATCGCGAACTTGTGCATTCTCACTCGGAGTGTTCCAAGTAACACTGGCTTCGTAATTCACTTTTCCCAACAGAGCCTTGGCATCGCTATCGGAAATCCCGCCGGTCGCGATCGCAACTATCGGCCCTGTACGCTTATCGAAGAAAGTGCCGGAGCCCTGAATAGTGGAGACGCCAGGCTGTGCTTGCGCGAGTTGATGCGCCGCATCGATCCGCTTGAGATGATCGGCGGCGAGCTGCGGCGTGGGGTATGAGATCAGCATCAGCGTGGCTTCGCCGCTCGGAGTGTCGTAGTGGGCAAGGGTCACTTCAGAACTGGCACCGAAGTCCACAAGGTCCGCTGAAACGGGGAGTTCCAAAGCACCTAATGCAACCGGTCCCATCACATATTTCTGGGTGTTCGCGATGTAATCCCGGTGGGGGAGAAACTCAATGAACGATGGCAGGTTGCCCGATGAACCTCCGGGGTGTGGCAGTGCTCCGGCCAACTCCCGCAATTCCGCCGCTGACATCGGCGTCTCCTGGCTGAACTGCGCATCGATCAGGATATGCCCGCGATAAAACAAAGCGCGGTCGCCGATCGAGACTCCCTGATCGCCGAAGTTTTCCTTCGTCATTTTCGGATGCAGATAGAACGTATACGCGCCAAACGCCCCGGAAGCGTCGGCGAAGCGCGCCGCACGGATCTTCAACGTGCGGCCGTCCTCGCGCGTATAAGTGGCAGAGGCGAAGTCGGTAAACCTGTACTCTTTCAGCACGCCGGCCTTCGTCGGGTCAGCAACCAGCGGATCTGCACTGGTTTGCGCATCTCCCTGCATCTCCCATCCGCCGAATTGTTTGGGCAGAATCGGTGAAACTTGGGTCGCAGCGGCAGGGGCCGCGTACACGACGGCCGTTAAACAACCAAAAAGCAGAAAAACAGGGAAAAAACGCTGAAATCTCATGAATAAGCAGACGAATCCGCTTCAATTATTAGACCACAAGTCCGTCGGAAAAGTTTCCGGGAAGCTCACTAGCAGTGGGCAATCGCCATTGATGTACCGCAATGAATGATGGTACTGACCACTGGCCACTTTCCTTTCTGTTACCTTCGTGCCCTCTGCCCTACCCGACGGGGCCATTCCAACCCAACCCATATAGAGGCAAACTAGAGGTGGAGAAACGAATGCAAGCCGGTGGCACGGGAGCGAATCAGCGTCGTGGCAGTCGCACGAAGGCGGTTCTCCCGGTACGTGTCAAAGGCAAAGATGCTGCCGGGCAAGCATTCGAAGAAATGGCCCATACGCTGGACGTGACTACGACCGGCGTGCGTTTAGGGTCGATACGACGCGAATTGAACCCGCAGGACGAAGTGACCATCTTCTATCGCCAGCGCAAGATGCAGTTCCGAGTGGTCTGGACGAAGAAGATGAAGGGCACTTCAGAGTTTCAAGTTGGATTGCAGGCCCTGACTCAGGAGAAGGAAGTCTGGGGACTGGGCCTCGTTGAGCGGCAGAGTCAACCCGCGTCACAAGAGAGTTTCGCGCGTGCCTCGAGCATCGCATAGAAAGAAGAAAAGGGGAGAATATGTCGGCCGAAACCAACAAGTCGTTCGCGTGGATCAAGCAACTCTGGTCCGATGAGGAAGGTCAGGATGTCGCCGAATACTCGGTGATGCTCGCGGTGATCCTGGTCATCGTTGTCGGGACGGTGCGCATGATTGGATCGAACGCAAGTAACGTCTTCTCGCAGGTGGGCAGCGCGATTCAGTAGTTCCTAGTTCGTGTCGAGTACCTATTGGCCAGCGGCTTTGTCGAGCTTGCTGGCCATTTTTATTCCGCTCAACCCGTCCACGTACTTCGCGATTCCACGGTAAAGCGACTCTGCAATGCGCTGGCGGTATTCGCTGGTCTCGAGACGGTGTTCGTCAGTGGGATTGGACACGAAGGAGATTTCTGCCAAGATCGATGGCATATTCGCCCCAATCAGCACGATAAATGGGGCCTTCTTCACGCCACGGTCGCGAATAGCCGGACTCTTTGCCGCCAGCCCGCTATGCAATGACGACTGCACATCGCTGGCAAACTCACGCGACTCCTCGATTTTTTCCTTCAGTGCAATCTTCTTCACCAGGTCGCCGAGTTCATAGATCGATTTTTCGGAAACCGCATTCTCGCGCGCCGCGACTTCCAATGCGTCAGGCGATGAGGTGAAATTCAGATAATAGGTCTCAACCCCCCGCGCGGCCGGGTCATGGCTGGAATTAGCATGAATCGAGATAAACAAGTCCGCGCGCTGCTGGTTGGCAACCGCCGTCCGAGTCTCGAGAGGGATAAAGGTGTCGTTCTTGCGCGTGTAGACCACTTCCGCTCCCAACCGGGTCTCGAGCAGTTTCCCGAGGCGACGGCCAACTTCGAGGACGAGATCTTTCTCCTCCAGCCCGTTCGGGCCGATTGTGCCTGTATCGTGGCCGCCGTGTCCGGGATCAATGACAATCTTGCCGATCTTCAGCCCCAGTGTGCGGATGAGAGAACGATCCCCTGAAGCTGTGGGCTTGGCCTCTCGCACATCCAGATCGGCTCCTCGTTTGCTGATCGCCGAGCGCGGCGTCTTGCCTGACGCCGTAGAGGTAGTCATGTCACCGTCTGAAGCAGAATCGTCATCAGGCCGGCTGTCATTCTTGTTCGCTGCCGTTTCGACGGTTCTTGCGCGCGACTTCATACCAGTACGCTTCGCTGCACGCTTTGCTGGCGCCGGCTCATCGTTTTCATCATCGTTATAGACGATGACTTTCTTCACTGAAGAATTGGACTTAGCCTGCACCTTCGTTGTGTCGGCTGGCGTATCGGTATTCGAGTCCGCGCTGTCGTCGTCCGAACCCGAATCCTCGTCGTTATGGATCTCTTCTTTTTTAGTCGCCGGCTTGCCCGCCAGAGCCTTCATGTCGGCTTTTACTTCCGGCTTCGGCACGCGCGCCTTTGAGTCCACCTGCGGAGGCGCCTCGACATCGGCCAGGGCGGCCACCTCGTCCTTGGTTAACTTGGCATGCGACACCTTGTCGCCCTTGCCGTGGATGTCGATGATGAGCCGGTAGGGATTCGGCAACAAAAAGGCTTCGTACGTAGAGAGACTGTCGACCTCGAGCACCACGCGGGTTCGCTCAGGCTGAAATTGCGCGACGCGGATTTTCTTGAGGAATCCATCGTCGACATCGAAGCTCTTGCCCACGAGCGTGGAGGCCAGCTTCGTATCCCGCAAATCGAAGAAGATACGATCTGGATGCGCAATTCGCTGCGAACCAAATTTCACTTCGCTTTCCAGGTCAATCGCCACTCGAGTGTAGTCAGGAGTCGACCAGTGCCGGATTGCCGTGACCCGGGGTAAGTGGTGCGAAGGTGACTCGGCCGTCTCTGAGCCGGCGCCGTCGCTACGATTCTCGGCTTCTTTGCTTTCCTCCTCCGCGGGTGGCTCGGCGTGAGTTACTCTCGTCGGCTTCTCCCCGATTCCTGCTCCATTCTTTGCCTCAGACTTCTTCTCCTTCTGCGCATCTTTCTCTGCTTGGACTCTCTGATCGACGCTTTGCTGCTTGAGTTCGACAATGACCTGCTGAGCATCCTCGGCCAAACGGTTATGCGGATAGCGGTGCAGGAATTCTTCAAACGTCGTCCGTGCCTGGTCCGGGTCGTTCAGATCATCTTTGTAGATCTCGCCGATCGTGAAGAGCGCATCAGCGCGATACTTGCTGCCCGGATATTCCTTGCGCAAGAACTTGTATTGGGCGATCGCTTCTTCGAGGATCTTGTTGTCGTCAAAGCGACGGCCCATCTCGACCAGCACCTCGGCGACAGCTACTGCGCTCGGATCGGCCTTTGTGGAAACGGGTGCCCCATAGTAGACGTTGCGGAACGCATTGATAACGCGCTGATAGTCGTGGCGTGTGCGTTCGGCGGGCGGACGTCCGTTGAGAGCCTCGCGCATGCGATCGGCCGCGGCGTACCGATCCCGCGCCCAGGCTTCGCTGTGGTGCGGACGGGCGTACGCCGGAATCGCGGGCAGCGCCGCGAGCACCAGTAGCACCCCCCACCACCAACCGCGCTGGGTCACTTTCCGATTCACAGAATCCTGAACAGTTTCTTCATCCTCAGGCGAACTTCTTTGCCTGCCGGAGGAGCTGGGCAAGCCATGCGAGGCTTCACGCGCTAGGCGACGCGTCAGACCGCATTTGGCTCGCTTCCTTATTACACCGTTGCAGTTGAGATGCCTGGGTACCTGAGAGAATTCAAATACCTATTACACAGATGCTGCCAGCCTACTCCGTGTTGCTGATGTAAAGCACGCCCCGCGTATCCCGTTGAACGCGCACGGGATTGCGGCTTGATCCGAGTTGTGAAAGACGCGATCCACCGTAGTAGAGGTTCGTAATCTTCCGCACATAATCCTGCGTTTCGGCGATGTGCGGTACGCCTGCGCTGCGTCGTACTGCTCCTTCGCCGGCGTTATAAGCGGCCAGGGTCAAATTCACGTCGCCGTTGTAATTTTCCAGCAAATACTTAAGATGTCGAACTCCGGCATCCACATTTTGTTGCGCATCAAACGGGTTTTTCACTCGCAACTCCCGTGCCGTCTTGGGCATGAGCTGCATCAGCCCCATCGCACCCGTGCGAGAAACCGCATTCGAGTTGAAATTCGATTCCACCTTCACCACCGCCCGCACCAGGTTCGGATCCACATTGTGTCGGGCCGCCGCCATCACGATCGACTGATCAATCTCTTCCGGAGAAGCCTGATGCCCATGGGAATTCGCCGCCATGATCTTGGCATTCGCCGACCGCATCGAATCGTGTCCGTAATACTCACTCACTTCTGCAGCAGCCGAACGCGCTGCCTGCATAGAGCGCGTGTTCGCCGAAGGTACCGGCTTCCAGCGGTTCTCCTTGCTGCTCCAATAGACCAGGGCTGAACGCTTCGGCTCTGGCGCAGGTGCCGGAGTTGCGCGCTCGCGCGCCGGACCATCTTCATTTACGTAAATCATCCGGCCATGATCCTGGGTGGCTGTAATCCCGTGAGTCGAGTTATCTCCTCCCTCAGCCCAGGCACTGCTGGTCAGAGGAAAGAAGGCTAAGGAGGTCGCGATTGCCGTCGTTCTCGTCAGCATCAGTGCGAGTTGCAGGCGTTTTCGCATATCCGGGTATGTCCCTTCACCAATCCTTCGCTGGAGGTACAGCCTTCAGACAGACTGAGCCCTCCGAGTTCTACCCGGAACCTGATGGAGAATCGTACTACCAGAGTAGAACGATTATAGGTCGGCCATTCGGACCGGGCAATCTCTCCGAAGGGAGTAGAACCACCGGAGTAATTTACCCCAAGCGCTTGAAACGTAAGGAGATTAAGGGATTTCAATCAAATGGCTGGAGATGCCAGAGGTAACCAATCGAGTGGTTACCACAGGACCGAAGGGATGAACTGAAATGGCCTGCCACTTCCAATCCGCCCATGATTACTTCTTTACCAAATCAGCTTCAATCCAAATTGAATTTGTCGGGAGGTTGTCGAGGTACTCGTAATTGCTCCTGCCGTACCGGAGGTCTTTGTGCCGGTGGTGGAAGACGTAAACGTGATCAGATTTGGGGTATTAAAATTCGCCCGATTCAGCAGATTGAAAATCTCGGCGCGAAATTGCAGAGCCAGCCGCTCGCGCAATGTGGTTGTCTTGAACGCGGAAAAGTCCCAGGTTCCCAGTCCCGGACCGATCAAGGTGTTCCGACCCAAGTTCCCGTAAAACCCGCTGTTGGCCGGTGGAGCAAGGAATGCGTCAGGATTGAACCATTGAGAAGGTTTGCCGAGAATCACGGGGCCCGCGAAGTCTGGGTTCACAAATGGCCGCACAGGGTTTCGAGTGTCCCCGTTATTGGAAGGGTTATAGCTCAGCTGCGGCGTGAATGGGAATCCAGACTGAAGGGTCACAACGCTGTTGACGGACCACCCACTGGCCAGAGCGTTGGTCCAGCCCTCCAGACCGTTGCCGATGGGTTGTCCTTGTCCGAATGGAAGTGCGTAAACTGCGTTGATGACGCCAATGTGCCGGACGTCATAAGTGGCGGGCCCGTAGTCCGCGCGCAAGTTGAAAGGATTCGATACCAGCCCAGGAGCGTTGGCTGCAGCCGTAGCATTCAACGAGTCGCCGTCATCGAGCGCCTTCGACCAGGTATAAACGCCGCGCAGCGAAAAGCCATGGCTGAATCGATGATTTGCATCCACCTGCAGCGCATGGTAGTTGCTGGAACCAACCGAGAACCATGTCCACGTGTTCGCAATGTTGGGATTGGCTCTGACGTTCGTTGGAACGTAATAGGCACCCGCCGGCACGGGACTTCCCGCTAACGGTGCTGGGAACGTAGAAGGATACGTGGCGGGACACGGCGAGGCTGGACAAATGACCGGGAATGGTTCGTTCGCATCGATGCCAATCAGCTCGTGATAGCCGTGACTGCCAACGTAGCCGAGAGTGAGCGAAGTATTAGGCGTGACTTCCTGTTCGATCCGCATCGACCAGGAAACCAGAGTGGGAGTTTTCATGTCTGGCTGAACACCTCCCGGCACAAGCTTCGCGCCGGTCGGCGGAGCAACAGTAGGATCGATCGGCAAAGACGAAATCGGAAATGGCTTGGTGGCGCTTCCTACGCTGTACACCGGATTGAACGGTGCGTTCTGATCGGTGCGGTAGCCGAGTGCATCCTGCAAATCGTTATACATTCCGAACCCCGCACGAATCACCGTCTTCTCGTTCAAGGGACTCCAAGCCAGACCGACTCGGGGTTGCGGAAGAAATTTGGCATTGTTCACCGTGAACGATGACCTGCCAACATTGGGGGTGTCTGAGATCACCCCATTGGGGAAAGTGTAGTTGGCTGCGCGGCCATGCGCTTCGTTCCAACCAGTAGTGAACTCGTCTCGAAAGCCGAGAGAGAGGGTCAGCCGGGGAAAAATACGCATCACATCCTGGGCATACCATGATCCGAAAACCGACCGCCAGTTCATCTCAGTTGGCGATGGATCCCATAGAAAACTTGACATCGATCCCGCAAGAAAGTTGGTCAAGCTCGAAAACGTCGCCTGCCCGTTCTGGCTTAGCGCTATGGTTTCGTTGGACTGAAACGGCTGGAACCAGGCTCCAAACGTCAACTGATGGCGTCCGCGAGTCATGGCGACCCGATCTTCGAACGTGAACAGATTTCTCGCAATGCGGAGATTACTTCCATTATTGCTGCCCCCAAGGCCAATCGCAGCTTGCGGATTTGATGCTGCGCTTCCACCCACCACAACGGCGCCCACGGGACGCCCCACTAAGAATCCATTCACGGTTGCCGCTGGCGTTCCCGGCGTGGGCTCGCCCGTGAAGAAATATCCAGCGCGGGAATATCCCACTCGTGCGTCGTTGACCGCAGAACCTGAGAACGAATGTGTTTCGTCCAGGCTGAATACCTGCTCGCGCAAGGTAAGAATATCCGCGCTGTACGGATCCAGCGGGGTCTCCGTGAAATCATTCCCATCGTCGATCGTGTAGACGCCCGAGAGAGAATCGCGCGACGAAATGTTGTGGTCAAGTCGTACGGTCCCAAAATCCTCGCGAATCGTCTGTAGCGGGCTGCTGAAATACTGCGCAATTCCACAAGCTGGATTACAGGCTTCGATCGGCGATTCAGGCCACAAATTCAAGAGAGGCCGAACCTCGGCGACAGCGCTCGCCCGCGATGCGTCATCGGGAACGAACGCTGCTGAGGTTTGGCGCAGATGCTGGCGAAGTCCCTCGTAATTGCCGAAGAGGAAAGTCTTGCCATTTCTTAGTGGCCCCCCAAGCGCCGCACCAAACTGGTTTCGCTGGAAGGGCGGAGCAGAGCCCTGATCAAAATAATTCGGCGCGTCCAGCGCGCTGTTTCGAAGAAAGTCGTACACGCTGCCGTGAAGTTCATTGGTTCCGGATTGCGTCACAATGGTGACTTGTCCACCGGGGCGCTTGCCATACTCGGGGCCATACGAATCACGCAACACATTGAATTCCCGCACAGCATCCACCCCGAGCAACTGCTGACTGCTTCCACCCGGCTGCATATTGTTTTCCGCCGCGCCCGTAAATTCCACCCCGTTCAACAAGAAAATATTCTGCTGTGGGCGATTGCCGGATACAGCAAAGTTGTTCCCTGTCGTCGAATTCGAAACACCAATGCCGCCCGTCTTCTCCCACGTGAAGTTCACAACTCCAGGATTGAGCGTAAGCAGCAGATCGTAGCTGCGTCCATTAAGAGGCAAATCCTTGACTTCTCTTTCGCCAACCAGGCCTGAGATGTCTTGCGTGGTCAGACTCACAACCGGAGCATCTTCCATGACCTTTACCTGCTCGCTAACTTTTCCCACGCGAAGAGTCAAATCAGCGCTTGCATCTTGTCCCACTGCAAGACGAATACCCGATCGGATGCCTTCCGCAAAGCCGTCTTTGGTGACCCGAACCTCGTACAACCCAACTGGTAACGCAAAGAAGGTGTAGCGGCCACTCGAATCTGTCGAGGCGGTGCGCGAAATGCCTGTATCAAGACTTTTCTCTGTGACGGCCGCTCCGGAAACAGCTGCTCCGGACGGGTCCGTAATGGCTCCAGACAGCCTCGCTGAGACTTGAGCGACCGAGAAGCACACTGACAAACAACAGAAAAGTGCCGACCAAACCAATGAGAACAAGATCTTGCCTAGGACACTCGATGTGCAAAGTTTCGGTCTCATTTGCGATTTCAGCGGCTGCATAACACCATGAATTCCTCTTGCTCCCAAAGGCTGGCCTCGAAGAGTGTTTTTAGAAGTGTATATTACAGGCGGTTACGTAGTCGAATTTGATGCGAGTATAAGCGACTCTGCGGAAGGGCAAAACGACCATCTCGCACGTTTGGGCTGGTTTGACCGGTATCGCCACACGACTATAGGATTCGTTTGCAAATGCCCACGAATCGGAAGCCTCAATCGTCAAAGGCACATGGCGAAGAGTTGCTAAAAGTGCGCGACGCAGCGGTAGAGCTTCGCGTCAGTTACCCAACGATTAAGCAGTGGATTTATAGAAAGAAGATTCGCAGCATCCGCACGGCCGGCGGACACCATCGTATTCCGCAAACCGAAGTGGATCGATTGCTGTTTCGGACCAGGGCAAAAACGGCACCTGAGCGGAAGATTGACATGCGCCGGCTCAGTGGAAGAAACCAGCTAGTCGGCAGAATCGAGAGCGTGCAAATCAGTGGTCTAATGGCCGAGGTGGTCATTTCGATCGGTCAACAGCAAATTACTTCCATTATCACTGCCCGCTCGGCCCGTGAAATGAGTCTCAAGAAGGGTCAAACCGCTGCTGCCCTAATCAAGGCAACCGAAGTGATGATTCTTCGCGTGTGATAGCAGAAGACAGCTGCTAGCCGGCCCGACGAAAAGGGTTGGCTCGCTCGGCGACGGAAGCAACTAGCTAAAAGATCGTAGATGTGCGATGAACATAAAAGAGAAGCCCCGCCAGCAATGGCGGGGCGTAGAATTTCAGGAGTAAGTAGGCTGCTTATTTTTTCAACTTGCGCCGCAAGATGCCCGCTAGTCCAATAAGTCCAGTGCCCAGAAGACTTATCGATGCAGGCTCAGGCGTAGTTATCGTCCTCAGGTTATTGCCCGTGATATTGGTATCGCCGCTGGAGATTGTGGTTGATCCATTAAAGAAACCCTTGCCGGTATTGACTGTCAACTGAACCGTTGCTCCGTAAACCGTCTGTCCAGTGAACCAGGTTCCCGTTAGCGCGCCCGTCAAAGTGTAGTTGTGGGTACCGTTTGACAACGTGATCAGCGTCCACGTCACCGGCCCCGAGAAGGTACCGTTGAAAATCACCCCATTGGGAATGCCGTCGGTTCCGTTTCCAGTGATGACAAACGTTCCGCCAGCAGCGAAAGTACCCCCCGTTTGCAAGCTTCCCGCACTTAGTGCGCCTGTGGAGAAGGTGACGCTACCAAGATTGCCGGTAATCAAGCCGAGGGGTGGCGCGTTTATTGCAATCAAGGTCGAGCCACTTAGGCTCAGTCCGGAGTTGCCGCCGCTGAGGGTGCCGCCGCTATTGGTGAAGTCAACGGAGTTAGCAAACCCCGCTACTGGCAGCGCTAGCGTCAGCAAAAGCAGCCAAGCGAATTGTTTCATACCTTACTTCCTCCTAGCCAATCGACTATCTGTCCCTGTTCTTCCTTACTAGTGGAAGAAACAGAGACAAACAGACTCGCTAACACTCTCGTATTTCTCGAAGGTGGAAAACTGCCAGATTTGACAGTCGGTAGGAAATGGCGCTCGACGGGAAGGTCTAGCCTTGGCTGGTTTCGGCGTGAAACCCACAATAATAGCCCCGACCCAATCCATAGATGAAAACTAGATGAGGCACCCAGTCCGGGATGGACTGCCTGAAAGATCGAGCAGCAATCCGTCACGTCGAACCGGAATGTCGCCGTTACGATCAGCCTACTTCTCTAGCGCCGCCGCGAACGCATCCAGCGACAACGACCGCAGCAGATTCCTTCGCATCCCGCGTTCGACCTCGGCCAGGCGATCCGAAGCCGCCGTGATCCACTCGAAATCCACGGACTCCGACATCCGCTTTAACTCCGGCACGATATCGGTATTACGTATCAATTCCGGCGCACCCGACTCGATAAACACCAGATCACGCAGGAGTGAGTACAGTGTCCGAATCAACGCCTCGGTCTTCCCGCGCCCCTCGGCTCCCGGACGATACGACTCCGTAATCTTGAACAACTCGCTGTGTTCTCCGCCCCGCAGTGCGGAATTCAAAATCGCCAGCGCATGCTGCCGTGCTCCCACGTAAGCTTCAAGATCAAAGCTACGCGCCCGGCCAACGGCTCCTTCGCACAGCCGCGCCACCAGCGCCCGCTGTGCTGGCTTCCACGCCGGATGGTGTTTCTCCAGGTCCTTCTCAATCTCCTCGCTCGTGAGCGCCCCCAACGTGAACACCATCGACCGCGACCGTATCGTCGGCAGCAACTCCCCAGTATTTTCCGTGAGCAGAAAGATCGTTGCAAATTCGGGAGGCTCCTCAAGAATCTTGAGCAACGAATTCGCCGCTTCTTTCATAAACGCCGAGTCGGTGAAGATGTAAACCTTCTCTTTCGCCTCGGCGGGGCGGTAATAAATCGTCTCGATCACCCGCCGCACCTGGTCGACCTTGACCATCATCTGCGGCGGATCCGGCGGGATCACGAGAACGTCGGGATGCGTCTGTACAAAAATCCGAGTCTCTTTCTTATCGGTCTCGCGCAGATTTTCCCGAGTCTCCACCGCCTCGGCAAAGCGCGCATCCATGTCGATCCCGTCTGCGATGCGCACGCAGTTTGCACATTGGCCGCAGAAATCCGGCAATCCATCGGTTTTAGGAGGATGCAGACAGTTCAACGCCTGGGCCAGCATCAGCGCCAGCGTGCACTTCCCGGATCCCTTTTCCCCAGCAAGAACGACGGCGTGCGGAAAATGATCGCGCGCCAGCATGTCACGCAATCGATGAACAACGTCGGAGTTTCCATGAAAATCAGAAAAAGACATGAGACAAGGAAAATCTACCACAGAGTCACTTGAGGCACAGAGAAGAGCTCTTGGTAGCAAAGAGAAGAGATAGTAAGAAGCTGCAACGCCCTATCCGATTTTCGTGCTGTTTCTGAGGGTTTCCTGCGGGCGGTTTGAGATTGTCATCTTGAGGAGGGTGACAAGCCCCCCGAGAGTACGTAGTTATGCACTACCTATGCAGTCGAAAAGATAACCGATGCTGCATGCGCAACATGCGCTCTCGTGCGCATAATCAGCACTACATACCCTGAGGTCCCTCACGCCGCTTCGCCGCCGTTCAGGATGACATCTCAAAACTGCCAACGAGATTCTTACAGCTTCAACTTCTTCCGCACCGTTTCCAGAATCTTCGAATGCGTCTGCCCGGGCGTCCCTCTCGCGTCTACCACCACTACTCGCACCGGTTCTCTCTTCGCGATTGCGGCGAATCCCTCCCGCACGCGTCCAAAGAACGCACGCGTCTCTCGCTCAAATCGGTTCTCGTCGTGCCCGCGCGTCGAGCTCTTGGAATCGCGCTCGTTCCTTCTGCGAGCGCGGTTCACGCTCGCGTGTGGATTCGAATCCAGCAGGATGGTCAGCTCCGGCTGCAGAGCGCCGCACAGCACTCGATGCAACTCCAGCACCGCCGCGCTCCCCAACTTCCGTCCGCTGCCCTGATAAGCCTCGGTCGAGTCGGTAAAACGATCGCATAACACGATGCTCCCCGCTGCCAGTCCCGGCTCGATCACTTCCGCGATATGCTGCGCCCGCGAAGCGAACATCAGCGCCATCTCGGCCAATGGATTGAGCCCTGCCGTACCCGAATCGAGCAGCACCTTGCGGATCTTCTCCCCGGTCGGTGTCCCACCGGGCTCACGCGTTTCAATGACCTTGTGCCCTGCCGCGCGCAGTGCCACCGCGAGCTTTCGCATCTGTGTGCTCTTGCCCGTTCCGTCAAGCCCTTCGAATGTGATGAACTTTCCGCGCCGTGACATTCAGCCGAATCATATCAGCGACAGCGCTCAAGATGCGCGGTGCACACTCCCCCCACCAAAAGATGTCATCCAGAGCACGGCGTCAGCCCTGCCAGGAACCCTACGCAGCCAAGCGCTCCCCTGAAGCCGAAAGGCCGCCACTGCCTCTGTACTCCGATTTTTCCGGACTGCTATAGTCATGAATTAAGACCGTCACAAACCACCGCGCCATGGGGTTCGAATAATGAAAGCTGCAAGACTCAAGGTATTGATCTGTCTCGTCATCTTCTCCACCACAACATGGGCAGCCTCCGGTCCCAATATCACTCTCTCCGTCGACGCCACCAACGCCCCACGCAAGATCTTCCATGCCTCGCTGAAGATCCCCGCCACGCCCGGCGACCTGACTCTCTACTATCCCAAATGGATTCCCGGCGAGCATGCCCCTGACGGTCCGGTCACCGATCTCGCCGGACTATTCTTCAAGGCCAATGGCCAAACACTGAAATGGCGCCGTGACCTCCTCGACGGATTCACCATTCACGTCGAAGTGCCGCAGGGCGCCAGCGAGGTCGATGCGGAGCTTGACTTCCTCTCGCCCGCCACCATGGAGAGCGGATTCTCCTCCGGGTCCTCCGCCACTGCGAAGCTCACCATCATCAGCTGGAATCAAGTTCTTCTCTACCCTAAGGGATACAAGTCCGACGACATCAACTACAATGCGTCGCTCAAGATTCCCGATGGATGGAAATTCGGCACGCCTTTACCGATCGCCAGCCAGAACGGCGACGAAATTCATTTTGCCCCGGCATCGCTCACCACCCTGGTCGATTCTCCGGTGATCACCGGAGAATTCCTGAAGGTTGTCCCGCTAGCGCAAGATCCGCCCACCCAGATGGATATCGCCGCCGATAGCGCCTCAGCGCTTGACGCTCCACAGGACGCCTGGGAGCACTACAAGAAACTAGTCGAGCAGGCGCAAAAGCTCTTCGGCGCGCATCACTACAACGTTTACCATTTCCTCTACACGCTCAGCGATCACGTCGCGCACTTCGGACTCGAGCACCACGAGTCCGACGACAGCCGCGTCGATGAACGCTCCCTGGTCGACGACAATGCGCGGAAGCTGTCAGCCGGATTGCTACCTCACGAATATGTCCATTCCTGGAATGGAAAGTTCCGTCGTCCCGCTGACCTCGCCACGCCCGACTATCAACAGCCCATGCAGACTGATTTGCTCTGGGTCTATGAAGGACTGACCAATTATCTCGGCTGGGTGCTCACAGCGCGCAGCGGCCTGCTTACCGCCGACCAGAATCGCGACGACCTCGCGCTCACCGCAGCCGCGCTCAATCGCGTTCCGGGCCGAACCTGGCGCAACCTGCAGGACACCGCCGACGCCGCTCCCCAGCTTTATTTCTCTCCGCAAGAGTGGTACTCGTGGCGCCGTGGTACCGATTTCTACAATGAAGGCACGCTCAACTGGTTGTGGGTCGATGTCGTTATTCGTCAGCAGAGCAAGGGCAAGAAATCGATCGACGATTTCTGCCACCTTTTCCACGGCGGCCCAAGCACTGGCCCAGCCGTGAAGACCTACACGTTTGACGACATCGTCACTGCACTTAACCAGACCGTTCCCTACCACTGGCGCGGATTCTGGACCGAGCGCCTCACCAACCATGGTCCGGGCGCGCCGCTAGGAGGAATCGAAGGCAGTGGTTGGAAGCTCACCTACGACGAGACTCCATCAGAAATGCTGAACAGTTCAGCGAGCATGTATCACTACGTCCCCGCTGGAGTTGCGATTGGCCTCAATCTCCGCGACGACGGCGGCATTGTCGACACCGTTGAAAACGAAATCGCAGCCCAAGCCGGCATCGGCCCAGGAATGAAGGTGGTCGCCGTCAACGGCCGCCGCTTCTCGCCAGAGGTCCTGCGCGACGCCATCAAATCTGCCAAGAACACCAGCGCAACTGTTGACCTGCTAGTGGAAAACACCGACTACTACAAGACCTACAAACTTGACTACCACGGTGGGGAGAGGTATCCACACCTGGTCCGCGACGAATCAAAACCAGACCTGCTGAACGAGATTATGAAAGCAAAGTAATCCGCCAATTCACAATGTCATCCTGAGGAGGGCGAAAAGCCCTCCGAGGGACCGTACCTCGCTGTGCCTACCTTTGCAGCCGAAGAGCCACCCACACTGCATACATCGTGTCCAGATCTACCACGTCTACATCCTCGCCAGCCCGCTGGGTGAAGGTACCTCTGTTTCGATTTCCGAACGGCACGCGATTCCCTGTTAGCCCCGGCGAGACCACGCTAGAATATCTTCGGGCCCCTTCAGACTCTCCTTATCTCCGTCCCTTCTGGAGGTGCGTTGTGCCAACTTCGCTGTTCGCTCCCGATTTTCAAGCTGTTCTCAGCCAAGCTGTCAATCCGACCACTCCTGCCACGGCTCCCTTTCCTTCTCCCGAAGACTGGCGTGACCGCTGGGTCTATTTCTTAATGCTCGATCGATTCAACAACCCTTCCGCGCCTCCCGCGCACCGCCCGTTCGATGATCCCAACTTCTTCGGATTTCAGGGCGGAAACTTCTCGGGCGTGCAGCAGCAACTTCCTTACATCAAGCAGCTCGGCGCCGGAGCCATATGGTTGAGTCCCGTGCTCAAGAACTTTCAATTCGATCAGAATACCTATCACGGCTACGGCATCCACAACTTCATTGGCGCGGAGCCCCGTTTCGCCACGAATCCCACCGCAGCCGACAACGAACTCCGCGCACTGGTCGACGCCGCCCACCAGCAAGACCTGCTCGTGATCTTCGACATCGTGCTGAATCACACAGGCAACGCTTTCGCCTACCAATGCGACCCGGCGGACCGGTTCTGCATCAGCAATCAAGGAGCGCAAGCCAGCTTCCATTCTTCGCCTCAGCCAATTCAGTGGCGCGACGCCACCGGCGCCGCTCGCCCCGACTTCCCGGACGTCGCCACCATTCCCAATCCGCCACTCGACGCCGTTGTATGGCCTTCCGAATTGCAGCAAAACAGGTTCTTCCGTCGCCAGGGCACGCCCGATCCCAACGGCGACGATACCGTCGGCGATTTCAGCGTTTTGAAGCAGATGATGACCGCCGACGCCGACCTGCAGCGCTGCCTGATCCGCGCCTACCAGTATGTCATCGCCCGCTTCGACATCGACGGCTTCCGCATCGACACGCTCCGCTATCTCAAGGGAGACCTCCCGCGCCTCTTCGGGAACTCCATGCGTGAGTTTGCGCTAAGCATCGGCAAAAAGAATTTCTTCACCTTCGGAGAAGTCTTCGACGCCAGTGCCGAGCAGGACATCGCAAAATTTATTGGACGTAACACGAGCGATCAAAGCGAGTTGGTCGGCGTCGACGCCGCGCTCGATTACCCGTTGTTCAACAGCCTCAAGCCAGTCATAAAAGGATTCTCCGCCCCGACTGCCCTCGTAGGCATGTATCAGAACCGTAAGGGTGTAGAGGCCAATGTCCTCAGCTCCCACGGCGATGCAACCCGCTACTTCGTCACATTCCTCGACAACCACGACGTGAAGGAACGAATCCGCTACGTCGATCCCACTGATCCCACAAAGTTCGACGACCAAGTCACGCTGGGACTCGCCTGCCTCTACTGCCTGCCGGGAATCCCGTGCCTCTACTACGGCACCGAGCAAGGACTGCACGGCTCGGGCAGCGATGCCGCCGTCCGCGAGGCGCTCTGGGGCGGACCGGGTTTCGATGAGTCGAGCGACTTCTATCAACACATTCAGCAGATCACCGCGGTACGCGCGCAACAATCTGCCTTGCGCTACGGCCGTTTCTATTTCCGCCCGCTCTCCGGCGACGGCATGACCTTCGGAGTCTCCGGCTTCCCCCAAGGAGTCATCGCCTTCTCGCGCATCCTGAACGATCAGGAAGTCGTCGTCGCCGCAAACACGAATCCTACCCAAACGCAGCAACTCGGCCTCATTGTGGAAATCATGCTCAGCTCGAACGGTGACGCGTTTGACGTGCTGTACAGCAATCAAGCGAGACCACAGGCCCCGCAGCCAGTCCGCGTGCTTCCGCAAGGGACGGTAACGGTCCACGAAGTCGACGGCTCAATCGGAACCGGCCCCCTGCATGTCATTGGAGTAAACCTTCGCCCGATGGAAGTCCAAATCCTCCGCCGCGCCAGCACGTAGTGATGACTCGCGCCGGTGTACAAATGGAAGCTAAAAACTGTCATCCTGAGCGAGGATTGTTCTCTCCGCGACCAGCGCAGAGAACAACCACAGTCGAAGGATCCCTACCACCAAGAACCCAGACGGGAAGCGGTGGAGCGTGATATCCCGGGGCGTCAGCACTGGGTAAAGTGGACTGCCTAAATCATCTTATTTACCCCAGTGACGCGAACTCCTGTTCCTTCATACTCAGGGCCAGATCACGCACGTCGTCCGGAATCGAAATCGCCTTCCGAAGGATCGCGTCAATGTGAACGCCCACCACAACCGTCGTAGCCGCGACTTCTCCGCTGGCGTCGTCGATCATCTTGTGCAACATATGAATGGACTTGTCCTTCACTTCCAGCAGCGCCGATTGAATCGTCACGGCTTGTCCGGCAACCAGCTCGCGTTTGTACTGAATATGCTGTTCGACCGCCGCCATACCGGTTCCATCCTGCGCAAATCGAGCGGGACTGAGCCCCAGCATCGACAGCAGCTGCCAGCAAGCCTCATCAAACTTGCTCGTGTACCACATCACGTTCATGTGTCCCATATGATCGCACTGCCATGGATAAACCATGCCGCGATAAGTTAATTTCCACTCAGACATGTTGCACCTTTAAGCTTCCTGTAGAAGGAACATTCTTTGAAGTTCCCTCACCTGCAAGTCCCTGGTTTCCGGAATTCTCAACTCGTTACAAGGATTGCAATCGATCTCGACCAACCCACCGCGCTCTGATCCACCGATCTGTCGAAAGCGGTTCTGCGCACGCAAGGCCTCTTCAGGATCGAATCCCCAAACCTCTTTGAACAGCATAGTTGTCTCCTAAGCAAGAAGTTGTCACGCCTTCGTAACAAATCGGCAAAGTCCTTTCTCGCTACAGCAAGAAGGAGGGGAAAAAGGGCATGTCTGGAGGACATGCCCGTTTCTCCCGTTGGTTTGAGCCTCGACTACGGATTACAAGTCGCGGGGTTGGTATTGGTGTTGGGCTTGGTGCACAGCGGCCCAAGATTGGTCTTGGCATTCGGTACGCTGATGAACGCTACCGGCCCGGCAGTGTGCTCGCCGTTAAACGGAGTGGGCTTGTTCACATCGAAAACGCACCCGTCAACGTTCGCATCATTCGGATCGTTGAACCAGAATCCTACGTGGAACGTGTTGATTGGATTCGGATTGCTCTGATCCGGATCGAAGCCAAAGATCTGATCGAGCAGGATCGTTCTAATTGTGGCCGAAAATTGACCATTACTGTTCGCCTGAAGATCTGACTGGTACCAGGCCATCCCGAAGTTGGTAAAGTTCGGATCTGGGGTTCCGTCGGAAAGCAGATTGCTTCGCTGCACAGTGAACATGTCGAACGCTAGACCAGGCTTGAAGTTTTTTCCGGTGATCGTCAACGTGTCGGCCAGGTTTCCCCGGACAACCGTAACCTTGGCTGACGGGGCTGGGTAACCGGGCACTCCAAGACAGCTCGAGAACTTCGGATTCACGTGCAGAAGAAAAGTCTTCGAAGTCACCTCGGGCGTGAGGTTGAGGCTGTCATCCTGTGCAGCCACAGACTGGGCTAATACCGCTACGCCAGCAACAGCAATTGCCGCCAAGATAGCGATCTTCGAGAATAGATCTTTCGTTATTGCAGAACTGCTCATTTCAGTGATTCTCCTTCATCTTCTTTAATCTGGGATCTTGCAAATCCCGCGTGTTATCGCGCCCCCAAAGGACCGCGAGCTGACGCAGACCATCACCCCCGGCGAAATGCTTGCCGCCCTCTGCGATTGCACTTACAATTTCGCCAGAGTTCAGCAGGGGCGTTGTCCTCGCAGCCAACCCGAACCTACGTGAATCGATCCGCGGCGTCCTAAAGGGACAATCAAGAATTTGCAGCAGTGTTGCAAATTTTCTCCAAAAGGGCCTATGTCATTGGGAACACAGGTGCTTTATGAATTCGACAGCTTCCGCCTGAACCCCGCGGATCACTCCTTATTGTGTGCAGGCAAGCCCGTTCCTCTCACACCGAAGTCCTTTGACATTCTGTTGACTTTGATTGAAAGAAATGGCCAGCTTGTAACAAAAGATGAATTGAAGAGGAAAATCTGGCCCGACAGTTTCGTGGCAGAGGCGAACCTCACGGTAAACATCTCCGCGTTGCGCAAGGCGCTCGGCGACACCCCGGAGCATCAGCAGTACATCGAGACTGTACCCAAACTCGGCTATCGATTCACGGCTCGAGTGACGACTCAAAGCAAAAGCCTTGCCTCCCCTGCTCGCAACGGTTCCCGAGCCACCGAAGTCGCTCATCCCTCAAACGAACCTGGGGCTGCAAGGTCGTTAACTCCAACGTCAGAAACGGGCCGGAAAAGGGTTCCGCTCCTCCTCGTTTCGGCGATAGTGGTTGCCGGACTGGCAGTTGCCCTCTTGGCTTATTGGCTGCCTCGGCGAACTCCCGCAGGCACTCGAGCCGTGTCTCAACCCCGCCGGCTGGCAATTCTCCCTTTTCGAAACCTCAAGCAGGATGCCGGCAGCGACTTTCTAGGCTATTCACTCGCAGATGCGGTAATTACGAGACTGGGAAACGTGCATACCTTGCGGGTTCGCCCCTCCTATGCAGTCGAGAAATACCGGGATCAGGTTGTCGAGATCTCCAAGGTGGCCAGTGATCTCGATGTCGACACTCTTCTCACGGGCAACTTCATTCGCGATGGAGATGACCTGAGGATTACCTGCCAGCTGATCGATGTACAGACGCGCAACCTGCTATGGAAAGGCGCCTTCGACCTTCGTTACCAGAAGCTCCTAACGGTGCAGGATCAGGTCGCTGAGCAAATCATCCAGGGTCTCGAGCTTAACCTGTCTTCTTCCGAAGCCGCCCGCCTCAAGTCCGACGAGCCAGCCAACCCCCTCGCCTACGAGTATTACCTGCGCGGCGTCGACCTCTATGCGAGAAGCGATTTTCCGATGGCGATTCAGATGCTGGAAAAGTCGTCCACCATCGATCCCAACTATGCCTTGACCTGGGCTTATCTCGGCCGGTCTTACACGGCCGGCGGCTCATTTGACCTTCAGGGTCGCGATTACTATCACCGGGCCCAAGCTGCGTTTGACCGCGCGCTTTCACTCCGCCCCGCGCAGATCGACACTCGGGTTTACCTGGCCAATTTTCTTACCGACACCGGAAGGGTCGAACAAGCCGTACCCCTGCTTAGAGAATCGTTGAGAACGAACTCGAACCATGCCGAGCTCCACTGGGAACTGGGATACGCCTATCGCTTCGCGGGAATGTTCAAGGAATCGGTGGAAGAGTGCGAACTAGCCCGGCAGCTCGACCCCGGAGTCAAGATCAACAGCTCTGCCCTTAACGCCTACCTCTACTTGGGAGAATACGACCGGTTCCTCCAGAGCCTGCCAAAGAACGTGGAGTTGCCCTTTCATCTTTTCTATCGCGGATTCGGTGAGTATTACCAGAAGGACTACCTGCGAGCCGCCTCCGACTTTGATCGCGCATACGAACTGAACCCAGAACTGCTGCAGGCCCAAGTGGGTAAGGCCCTCAGTTTCGCGATCGGACATCAAGCGTCGCAGGGCCTGGCGATCATGCGCGCGGCAGAGAATAAGATTCGCGCGCGCGGCGTGGGTGACTCCGAGGCGATCTACAAAATCGCCCAGGCTTATGCGGTCCTGGGCGATCAGGACTCAGCCCTGAGAATCCTCCAACATAGTATCGACAACGGGTTCTTTCCCTATCCTTACTTCAATACCGACCCACTGCTTGACACCCTGCGCCATGAGCATCAGTTCAACCTGCTGATGGAAAGTGCGCGCCGGCGACACGAGGCATTCCAGAAATCGTTTTTCTGAACCAGACCAGGCGCCGATCTGACGGTCCTAAGACTCCATTGCGTGCCTGCGCCAAAAAGGACTGTCATCCTGAGCGAGGATTGTTCTCTGCGCGAACAGCGCAGAGAACAACCGCAGTCGAAGGATCTCTACCACTTAGAATCGTCGGGGGCGCTACGCTGCAGCCGGCATTCCGAACCAAGTGGTTAGCGTGTCAGCGAGCCCCCGCTGGTTCGAGTCCCCCACCCAAGCCACATATCCATCCGGCCGAATCAACACGGCGGTCGGAGTCGTGACGGTCCCGATCGCCGGAAGCTCCCATGTACCACCGCACTTCGCGTCGATCGTTCGAACGCGATCTGCCCACGCAGCGACATCGAAGCCGTCGGATTCACCGAGGTTGAGTAGCACGGGCCGCGCATCGTGCAGCAGTGCGAAGACCCGCAGCGGGCCGTTGGCGGTGATCAAGTCGAGATCGGGGATCCGCCGACCAAGCAGCGGATGTCCCTCACCGAGATCGTAGTGAACATCCAGACCAGACATCATCGCCAGGTATTGCTTGCGAGTCTCGTTCTTCTCGAGCAGCAACTCCGACATCATTGCGCGCAAAGCCTCGCAACGATCGTCACTGCGGTCAATCGCCGAGATCGCCATAGTGTTGCGCAGCACGCGGGCACCAACCGGATGCCGCTCCGCATGGTAAGTCTCCAGCAGGCTCTCCGGCGATGTCCCGTGGACAACCTGCGCGAGTTTCCACCCCAGATTCACCGCATCCTGGACACCGAGATTCAGTCCCTGTCCACCGACCGGCGAATGCACATGCGCTGCATCGCCCGCCAGTAGCACGCGTCTCTCGCGATAACGCGCTGCCTGCCGTGTCATATCGCTAAACCTGGAGATGTGATTGGCGCTGCGGAGACCATAATCCGTTCCGTAACCGGCTATGAGGGCTTCCCGAATCTCGGACAGGGTCGGGTCACCTCCCTGGCGGACGCATTGTTCATTCAACACGCAGCGCGCTCGCTTGCCGTCCTCGAATTTGGCGAAAGCGCTGATTCCCGTTTTACCCCGGCGGACGCCCCACTCCGGCTCTTCCTCCGTCTCGATCTCGGCAATCAGGTAACTGGTTGATGCATCCCAGCCGGGAAAGTCGATACCTGCTTTCTTGCGGATCAAGCTCCGCCCCCCGTCGCATCCGACCAGGTACTCCGCTCGCAACGACCGACCGTCAGACAGCTCGACGTCCACGCCGCTGTCGTCCTGTGCGAAGCCCGTCACCTCACGTCCGCGATAGATCGGCACTCCAAGCTCGCCGACCCACTCGGCCATGATGCGCTCGATGTGCATCTGCCAGAGCGCAAGGAAATAGTTGTGACGAGTCGGGAGGTCGCTGGTATCCAGAGCAATACGCGCGAAGGGTGCTCTCTGAACCATCTGCCCCTGCGAAACGAAGCGCTCGACAATTCCCCTCTGATCGAGCACCTCAAGCGTACGAATGTGCAACCCGCCGGCGCGTAAGCCGGCAAGCTCTTGGTTCTCACGCCGCTCTACCAGGGCGACATCGACCCGCGCCAACGCCAGTTCCCCCGCCAACATCAATCCTGTCGGCCCGCCTCCTGCGACGACTACCTGATGCCCGCTCATCGCCACAACCCACTCGCTACATCCCACCGTCTAGCCGCCGCGCCGAGTGTCTCCGGTTGAGCCACGAATCTCACCGTCGGTGAGAAGTTCGCGCGCGACGAATATATTGACAACAACACACGCATTTCGCGCCTCCCGAATTTTCATGGGTTTTTCTGGCTTCGATCGACGATCATGCGGCATGAGTGGGGCCTTGCCGCAAGTCCCCTGGCCCGCCGTATACTGGTAGTGGCAGGAGGCGGGAACTACTCTTCTTTCATTCTCCAATTTGGACGTATAACGCTCTTGCCGAAAACCCCGCCACGGCGACAGGCCACCTAAAACGACGAGCTGTCATCCTGAGCGAGGATTGTTTTCTGCGCGAACAGCGCAGAGAACAACCGCAGTCGAAGGATCCCTACGCCAATAAAGAGTCGCGCGCGTCTTTCTTTTTTCGTGTAGGAGTTCAGAGGGTTCAGAGGTCACGTGAGGTCCAGGGTAGCGCAATGCTCAGGGCTGAGCCGGCTTCTGGCCTCTGTGTCAGACCTAGTTGCTCCCACGCACCCCAACCGCAACGATCAGCGACACCAAGACCGACGCTGTTTCAAAATTACCTTCGCTGGTACATCTTGTTGGACATGGAGGCGATTGCCTCATACCAGTCGCTGTCAGGGAACAGCTAAAGAAAGGTGCAGTGCGAATCGGGCTAGGCCGGTAAAGAGATCAACACCAACAACGGCGCCCCAGGCAAAAAAGTTCCCGCGGCGCGGGAATCACTTGCCTTCAGGCGCTCGTCGCCGACGTTCGACTCACGACTGAACAATCTTCTCGAGCGCCGGGCGATTCCGGATCAACAGCGTTGATCCCTTGAGTTGCAGCAACTGTCTCTTCTTGAATTCAGAAAACAGCCTACTGACGGTCTCACGAGTCGTTCCGATAATTTCGGCGATCTCTTCGTGGGTCAAGGTCAGCTTGACCTGCATGGAACCGTCGTTCTGGGCGTTCTTGCTAGACCAGGAAAGGAGCAACTTGGCAAACTTTTCCGAGGGCGAGGTCGCAAGGCCAAGCGTGCGAATTTCCTCGTATGCGGTGTAGTAGTTGCGGCTTAACTGCTCGGCCACCCGCACGGCTACTTCCCCGTGCTCTCGCAGAAACTGCAACAGAGACTCGCGGGGAATAAAGTTCGCCTGCCCCGGCTCCATCATCTCTGCCGTGACTTCGTAAGGTCGATTGGAGACTACGGCGTTGAGTCCAAGCACATCACCCGCTTCGGAAAGCTTGGTGATAATGGTTTTGCCTTCGCGAGAGGATGTTGAGAGTTTGGCTTTCCCGGCGCACAGCACGAAAACTCCACGTGGTTGCTGCCCTTCAATGAAGAGCATGGCGCCTTTTGGGTAGACAGCGGTGGATTTGATTTCATTAAGGCGTTGTCCAGCGTGAACGGAAAGGTTACAAAACAAATGCTCTTCACGCACCGAACAAGTAAGGCAATTATCAAGAATATTTAGTCCGTAAGGGGCGCGCATGCGGCTGCACCTCCCTTTTGATTAGAGTGCACCCGCGCACTTTTAGTTGTGATTGCGGTCACTGACCCTTGTGATCATGGATATGTAAGAAATACGAGTAGGACCTCAAAAGACTGTGAGCCCAGGTACACAGAGCCGGGCTTCAGCGCACACAGGAATTCCATAACTATGAAAAAATGGGCGTTCGCCAGATCAGCAGGAGGCGTTCTGTGAGTTCCATATCGAACCCGACGGTTGCATCGCCTGTCGGGAAAATCTACACCGCTCCACCACCTGCTCGTGGAGCGTTGGAGCCACTCTTCCTCCCTCGCTCAATTGCTGTGATTGGAGCTACAGATCGCGCAGGAACCGTGGGCCGAAGTGTGATTTCAAATCTGCTCGAGAGCCAAGCCCCCATCAAGATTTATGCGGTCACCCCAGGACATGATGAGGTTCTCGGAATCAAGACGCACAAACGAATCGGGGACATCTCCGGAGGAGTGGATCTGGCAGTAGTTGTGACTCCGGCGCAGATTGTGCCGCAAATTGTCGGCGAGTGCGTGGATGCCGGCGTGAAGTCGGCAGTGGTGATTTCTGCCGGATTCCGCGAGCAGGGACGCGATGGCGCACTGCTCGAGGACGCGATTCAGACACATCTGGCGCGGGGAAGGTTGCGTTTGATCGGGCCGAACTGCATGGGGTTCATGAATCCTACCATTGGGCTCAATGCCACCTTCGCGAAGTCGATGCCCAAGAAAGGCACCGTCGCCTTTCTCAGCCAGAGCGGAGCGCTGCAGACGGCGATCCTGGATTGGAGCGCGAAAGAGCATGTGGGATTCAGCGCAATTGTCTCGACCGGCTCGATGCTCGATGTGGGATGGGGCGATCTCATCTACTACTTCGGCGACGATCCTCATACGAAGAGCATTTTGCTTTACATGGAATCTGTGGGCGATGCGCGCTCGTTTCTGGCGGCTGCTCGCGAGATTGCACTAAGCAAGCCGATCATCGTCATCAAGGCTGGTCGTTCGGAGGCTGCGTCGCGCGCGGCCGCATCCCACACTGGAGCCCTGACCGGCAGCGACGACGTACTGGAAGCGGCGTTGCGGCGCTGTGGCGTCTTGCGCGTCCAGAATATCGCCGACCTCTTTTATATGGCGGAGGTGCTCAGCAAGCAGCCGCGCCCCCGCGGTCCGCGCCTCAGTATCGTCACCAATGCAGGCGGGCCGGGAGTGTTAGCGACCGACGCGCTGATGGCGACGGGCGGCGAACTGACCGTTCTCTCGCCAGACACCCTGCACGAACTTGATGGGTTTCTCTCTTCCCACTGGAGCCGGAGCAATCCCGTGGATGTGCTGGCGGATGCCGACGCGGAACGGTTCGTGAAAGCCGTCGACGTCGTCTCGAAAGATCGAGCGAGCGACGGGCTTCTTGCCATCATTGCGCCGCAAGGGCTCGCCGACCCGACACAAGCCGCCCAGAAGATGGCAAAGCTCGCACACAGTTCGGGGAAACCTCTGATCGCCAGTTGGATGGGCGGTGACGGAGTCGCGGAAGGCACAGCCATTCTGAATACAGCGGGAATTCCCACGTTCTCGTATCCGGATACGGCAGCGCGGGCCTTCACCTACATGTGGCGCTACACCTATAACCTACGGGGACTCTATGAGACTCCCGCATTGATTGAAGGCGGAGAGCCAGGTATTGAAGCGCGCAAAAAGGTCACAGATGTTGTACAGCAGACGCGCCGCGACGGCCGGACGATGCTGAACGAATTCGAGGCAAAGAAACTCCTGGCTGCTTATGGAATTCCGGTCGTCGAGACGCGTGCCGCGGAGGGCGAGGAACAGGCAGCCGCGATTGCTTCGGACATCGGTTATCCCGTCGCGCTGAAACTTCTTTCCAACACGATCGCACACAAGACGGATGTCGACGGAGTTCGACTCAACCTAAGCAGCGAGGAGGAAGTACGTGGCGCCTTTCACGCGATTCGCAACTCTGTTACCGCGAAGGCCGGCGCACAACATTTTGCCGGAGTTACCGTGCAGCCGATGGTCCGCCGCGACGGATATGAACTAATCCTTGGCAGCAGCGTCGACGCCCAGTTCGGACCGGTAATCCTGTTCGGATCTGGCGGCGTGATGGTCGAGGTCTATCGCGACCGCGCTCTGGCCTTACCTCCTCTGAATACCACGCTCGCGCAACGCCTCATGGAGCAGACCAAGATCTTCACCGCGCTGCAAGGCGTACGCGGGCGCAAGCCGGTAAATCTGGAACTGCTCGAGCAGGTTCTAGTGCGCTTCAGCCAACTGGTTGTGGAGCAGTCGTGGATCAAGGAAATCGACATCAATCCGCTGCTGGCGACGCCAGATCAGGTCATCGCGCTCGACGCACGGATCATGCTGCACGATTCCTCCATGCTTCCCGAGCGCCTGCCCCGCGCCGCCATTCGTCCGTATCCCGCACAGTACGTGTGGGAATGGAAACTCAAAGACGGAACTGCAGTCACCATTCGGCCGATTCGTCCCGAGGACGAACCCCTCATGGTCCAATTCCATTACACGCTTTCCGAGCGCAGCGTCTACTTGAGGTACTTCTGCTCGCTTAGTTTGACCACGCGAGTCGAGCACGAACGACTGGTGCGGATTTGCTTCGGGAGCTATGACCGAGGATTTGCATTGGTGGCGGATCGCAGGAATCCTAATACGGGGCAACATGAAGTCCTGGGCGTAGGCCGCTTCAGCGCGATTAATCGTGGAGAGGCCGAGGCGGCGGTGTTGGTCTCAGACAAGTGGCAAGGGAAAGGACTGGGCACTGAACTGCTCGCTCGCGTCACGCGAGTGGCACAAGAAGAGAAGTTTCAGCGTCTGAGTGGAGAAATCCTCCGCGAGAATCTGGCAACGCAAGCCGTGTTCAAGAAGGTAGGCTTCAAGCTGCGAGCAACAGAGGACCCATCGTCGGTCTCGGCCCGGCTGGAGTTTTCCTAGAACACACAGGACCACGCTACGCTCTGAAAAATTTCAGATGCCGCACTCTATTCCGTTTTAGCTCTTGATGTAATCCACCAGGTTGTCATCCTGATGGCCTGCGCTTTTTGCAGGCCGGAGGACCCATGCAGTCTCCGGCCTCATGAGCACTTCAGGCTGAGTTGCATAGGTTCTCCGGCACCATCAGGATGACAAAGCGGAATCGTATACAGCAATTCCTAAATCGATCTCGGATAATGTGATTCCAATCGCTTTACCTACGTCGGTATTGTCATTCCTAGCGTAGCGAGGAGTCATACCTACGGCACTACCTTTCGGGTAGGAATGCCTCGACCCCGAACGAAGGCGTCCGGAACTCCATTTTTCTTAGAGTTCTGGGCCCATTTCTCAGGCGACGGGGGCGGACTTGGTGATCTCCAGCTGCGGTTCGAACTTCAGATTCGTTCCCAACGCGCGGGAGACCAGGCACAGCTTCTCGGCGCGCTTCAGTAACTCCAGCGCGCGGTCCCGCTCTTCCGCCGAAGCGATCTTCAGATTTGGACGAACGACGATCTGCGAAAAGCTGTAACCCGATTCGGCTTTCCGCACAGTGCCACTGGCTTCCACCTGGAGATCGGTGAAATCGAACTGTGCTCCGCCCGCGATAGCGCGCAAGGTTGTCGTGTAACATCCCGCGACGGCGGCCAACAAAAGCTCCTCCGGAGTCCAACGGCCTTCCAGGCCGCCGAATTCTGTTGGGGCGGTAAAGTGAATTGCATTGGGCGCGGAATCGGACTTTGCCAGTCCGGTGCGGCCGGACGTCCACCATGCGGCAACTCGATATGCGTGTTCTTCAGCCATACTCGTTACGTCTCCTTGGGAGTGTGCGACTCGCCACGATGGTCGTGGCACGTTGATTGTGCAGTTCGAACCGAGAAGAACCGCGTGGTACTACGCGGCTCCCTCCTTGCGCGTAATGCCACGCTCCTGCTCAATTCTCGCGATCTGGACACGGAGCCAATTCGCCAGGGCCTCTTCCATCTCCCCCTGGTTACCAGTGCGATATAAGTCCTCCACCGTTTGTCCGTCTTTCCCGACCCGAATGAAGCGGCACGGAACGCTCTCCTGACGCTGACCTTCGGGAACAAACTTCTCCAGCAGACAGGTCTCACAAGCATGCGGCCGCGCCGGATCACAGAAATTTGGACAGATCGGAGAGTCCTCAAAGATCGCCGGAGCCCGCCAGGGAGCATGCGGAGAGCGGCCATACCCTCCATCCAGGATAAAACTCAGCTCGAATCGAAGTACATCGAGGATGTCACGACCGTCTTGAGCCATAGGTCACCTCTAATTGGGACTCAGGATGCCAGAGCCGGATCATTAGGACCGTATATTGAGTCACTATGAAACGTGATCGTGGTCACAAACTCACAACGTGACCTGAGCCACAACCACTCGAATTGCCTTGATAGTCGCGGATTCCCGAAACGGGTCACGTGATTGAAATCACATCGTCTGGTGAGAAAGATCACTTGGAAATTGCCGCGCCCGGCCACGGATCTTGCTTGCGACCGATGAGCAACTCGCGATCGCGCCTTTGTCGACCCCATCCGTAGTCCCAGAATGGAACTCGCTGACACAGGAACTTCGATTGAAACTGTTGAAATATTAAACAGGTGAAGTAGAGTGGAAGACGGCGGCGAGCTCTGCAAAGTAAGGAATTGACTAGAAGGCCTGAACTGCGTTCCGGAAGTAGGGTTTAGTCCCGAACCGAGAGTCTGCCGCCTGCACTCCCTCGACCTCCGACGCAAAGCAAGATTAACGACCAGGCTACTTCCTTGCGTAAACCGGTCCCGCATTTTTCGACGGAGGGTCTGCTACGGCCCGGATGTAGCCAATCAGGGCCTGAATATCCGATTTGCTCAGCGTGTTGCCCCAGGCGGGCATGAGTGCGGACTTCTGCAGAGCCGGGCCGCCATTGGTGATGATGGCGGTGAGATCTGCATCGCTGAGCTTGTTGAGCGTGTCGCCTTCCGTGAACGGGTGAGGCTTGACTTCGAGGTTGTCGTAGTTCGAGACGCGCTCGGCCGTGGATTCGGAGTTGTGGCAGCGGTCGCAATATTGTTCGTTCAGGCGGCGGCCAAGCGTCTGCTGATATCCGAGAGCGATCTCTTCCAGCTTGAGTTCAACTTCCTTGTGAGACTTGTCGAAGGTCGAGGCGATGATCTGGTAGCGGCCGGCCATGCCGCCAAGGGACACACTCGTGGCGACCTGGCCGCTGGAGTCGGTGAGGGCTGTCGCTGGATCGAAGGCGACTCCGGGAACGCCAGTGAACTCGACGAGAGCTCCAGGGACAGCGGTTCCCTGCGCGTCGTTCACCTGAACCACGACGGGCTGCGGTAATGGACCTCCGGTTTGGGAGAATTGTTTGCCGCCGCTGGATTCGACGATCGCCGCGCCAAACCCTGTCGCCTTGAGCGACGAGATGTTCGATGTGCCTTTACGTGAACAAGCGGTCCCCAGCACGACGAATCCGAGAAGGAATGCAATGTTAGCTTTCATCGTGTTGCTACCTCCTCGGTGTGAGCTTTGTGAGTCACGGCCTTTGCAGGAGCCGGGGATTTCTCTCCTCCTTTTTGCGACATCAGGAAGGCAGTAAGCGCGCGGGCATCCTCGTCACTCATGGCGCGATTCGGTTCGACCGTTCCTGGCCGCAGCGATTGCGGATTCTTCATCCACTGATAAATCCAGGCACCGGTAAGGCGCGAGCCAACATGAGTCAGCGTTGGACCGATGTAGCCTTTATCCGTCTTGGTGTCGACGATGTGACAGCCCTGGCATGAGTACTTGCCATAGAAAAGCTGCTTGCCGAGCTCGATCTGTCCTTGCGAGTAACCGCTGAGCGGCATCGAGTCGCGATCGACGGTCGGATTTTGGTAAACGGTCATGATGTAGTCGGTGAGCTCATTGACTTCGCCATCGGTTAGGTTGAGTCGCGGCATGCGACGGATGAGCGCCGGACGCAGCGTTCCCGGATTCTTAAAGAACTGAACCAGCCAGTCACGCTGCACTGAACTGCCTTCCCAGGTGAGATCGGGAGCCATGTCGCCGCCGTGGCCGTTGATGCGATGACAGCTGAAGCAGGAGAGATCGGTCATCAGCTTCCCAGCCTTTCCTGCCGGTTGATAGTTGGTTTCGGCGCGTCCAGCCATCGCGAGCGATGGGGGTAGAGAATAAGAACGATCGTTTAGCGAGAGCAGCGCCGTCGTAAGAGCATCGATCTGCGCTGGCGTGAAGGTGTATTGCGGCATCTTCAAGCCGGGCGAAAACGCACGAGGATTCTTTATCTTGCCCGCGATGTAGTCGGGCAATGCGTGCTGCATGCCGGGCAGAAAAATAAGTTGCGTCACCGGCTTGCTGCCAATCCGGCTGAGTTCGGGAGCGAAGTTCTCCGGCTTCTTGATGCCGGCCATCTCGTGGCATGAAGCGCACCCGTAGTCGGAAACAAGGCGTTTGCCATGCGCGATCTGTTCGGGCGTGGCGGCCTCAAGATGGACGTTCGCCAAGTAATCCGAATCAGATTTTCCGAGCAGAAATCCGGAGAGCGTCGCGACTTGCGCGTCGTTGAAGCGGTAGTGCGGCATTCCTGTTTCTGGATCGTAGGTGCGCGGATTGCGAAGCCAAGCTTGCAACCACTCAGGCTTGACCTTGTTGCCGACCCGAGTCAGTTCCGGACCAACATCTCCACCGACCATGTTTCCCGCAGCGTTTTGCACCGCATGACACGACGCGCAGAAGGACTCTCCATAGAGGCTGGCACCCGCCGCCGGATCCGCGGATGCCTTGGCCGTCAGTTGGGCCGTATCGCCTGCCAGCGGCGTGCTGTTGGCAATGAGGAACGCCGAGATGTCGCGCGCATCGTCGTCGCTCAGCTTGAAGTTCGGCATGGTTGACGTTGACGCGTAGGCTTGCGGATCTTTCAGCCACGCGAAGATCCACTCGCGAGTCGTCTTGTCGGCGACGTGAGAAAGCGACGGCGGATCATCGGTCGGCTTCATCGTGCTGCCATCGGAAAGCTTCACGGTATGGCAATGCAAGCAGCCCTCGCGCGCCAACAACGTGCGGCCTTGATTCAACTGCGGCGTGCCACGAAGTTCTCCGCGATGACATTCTCCGCACGACGATTCGAAGTATTTCGCGGGAAGGATCGGCTGTTCCCAGGCAAGCGTGCTGTTGTGCGCTTCGGCGACAGTAGTCGCGGCGCCTTGTCCGCGATGGCAGGTGGTGCATCCAAACTGATCAAGATTGTGCGGAATCACCGGGTGTTTGCGATACGGTTGCGTCGCGACATCCGTCAGGCTCGCTTCTTTCAGTCCGACGTGGCAGCTCGTACAACGGTCGACGACGCCGAGTTCGGGAAGCCAGATCTGTTGGATCCCGCCCTGAAAATGACGTTGCAGCGTGTTGGCCTCGCTACGGTTGCGAATCACCTTGAGATAACCGTGCTGATAGTGACGCCACTCGCTGAAAAAGTTCTTCGCCGGAGCAATCGCAATCGACACCAGGAACACTACGCTGACCACACCGAATGCGCGTACGCTGTCTCCGAAGAGTTTTTGCCAGAGCGACGTAAGTTTTTCTTTCATGATCGCCGCATCCTCATCTTTATGAACCCTGCCACGGCCAAACCCAGGACCAGCCCGGCCCGCGGAAGAATGTGCCGATGGCGGTGAGCACCACCAGTTCGAATAAAAACCAAGTCATCACCCAATAAGAAAGAGGCCTGCCCGCCAGGTACCGCCGGAATGGTGATGGCGACTGCGGAGAACTCTGCGCCGCCAGCAGCATGAGTCCAGCCATGATGAGCGTCGGAACCAGTGCGGCATACACCTTGAATAAGAGAAGAAATAGCGAGAGCGCGCTCGCCACGACATAGAAGATCCGCAGGCGCTGCTGCCGATCCTTGAGAAAAAGACCGTCCGCCTCGATGTTGACTTTGAAATACGGAATCACGATGAGCGCCATCACGACGAGTCCGGGCACCAGCACACCAGCAACCACTGGTGGAAAGTAATGCAGCATCTCCTGCAGGCCCAGAAAGTACCACGGAGCTTTCGCCGGGTTCGGAGTGTGCGAAGGATCAGCCAATCCTTCGAGCGGCGCATTGAATGCAAGCGCAATCCAGATCAGCACGGTCGCGAGAGTCATCACCGCAACAGCCGCGCGAAACAAAACTTCGGGAAAAGTCTGCAACTGCTCTTCGGTCTCGGCCTTCACCTGCGCCGACGTGCGGCGCGTGATAAAGACGATGCGGCGTGGAGATTTCTTTGCGTTTGAGTCAACGCCGGCAACAAAATCTTTCGATTCAGCCATGATTATTTCACCTCCTTGCTCGAATCGCCGTTCTTAGCGCGGACAGTCGCTGGTTCGCTGTCATGGTTATAGAGGCCGCCGTCTTTGCGAATCCGCCAGAAGTGAATTGCCACAAAAAACATCGCGGTCAACGGCAGAATCATGCAGTGCAGCACATAGAAGCGAAGCAAGGCGTTGGCGTTGACCGCGTGTCCACCAAGGAGGAGGAAATGGATCTTGTCTCCGATAATTGGAACAGCCGAAGCAATGTTCGAGCCGACGGTGATCGCCCAATACGCCAACTGGTCCCATGGAAGGAGATATCCCGTATAGCTGAGCAGCAACGTAATAAGGAGGAGAATGACTCCGATCACCCAGTTGAACTCACGCGGCGTGCGGTAGGCTCCGCGATAAAAGACTTTGAACATATGCGCGAACACCAGAAACACCATGGCGTGCGCCGACCAGCGATGCAGGTTGCGCAGGAACAAACCAGACGAAACAACGAACTGCAGGTCCTTGGTATCCGCGTAAGCTTGTGGCGCCGACGGATGGTAGTAGAGCATCAACGGAATACCAGTCGCGACCAGAATCAAAAATGTCCCCAACGTCAGCGTTCCCAGGTACCAGGTCGCACTGAAGCTGAGCATGCGCGTGCGGACCTTGGTCGAGAACAGGTGCAGAAAGACATTCTGCTGAATAGCCAGCGCACGCTTCAGCGTGCTCGATCCGGTGCCGCTGCGAAAAATCGAGCGCCAGACTCGCGTCTGCTGTAGTTCGTCGAAGTATTGGTCTACTGTCTTCGCCATATCAGACCCTCACGAAGGAATCGCGCGCCAGTGCCGGGACATCGGTAGAGCGATCGACGAGCAGATCACCGTCATCGTTAATCCACACGCGTTTCCAAGGAAGGGGCTTGGGCGCCGGTCCTTCAATCTTCCTCCCAGTCTGCTCGAACTTGCTGCCGTGGCAGGGACAGGCAATGATGCCCAGCTCCTGCTTCCACGCGGTAAGGCATCCGAGGTGCGTGCAGACCGCGCTGAGCGAGAAATAACCTTCCTGCGAGTGGATGATGTAAATGCCGTTGTTAACGTCGAGCGTCACCGAATCGAGCGGATAACGATCCGGCTTGCCCGCATTCACTACGGGTGACGGCTCATAGAGCACGTTCGGCTCAAGATACTGATAAGAGAACGCCGCAGTGCCAACCGCCGCGATGCTCAGCGAACCAAGCCCGAGCTTGGTGAAGAATTGACGACGGTTAAGATCGTCGCCCAACGGACCTTTTTTCTCTTCCGCCATAAGTTCCTCGTGCTACTTCTGCAATCCCGCACCGATCGCGGCGATCGAAATCAATCCTGTCGGCTCCGCGGGAAGCAGGTTGTACGATTCCATCGTGATCGTGCCGACCGGACAGCGCATCGCGCACAGTCCGCAGCGAATGCATCGCGTCTCGTCTTTCAACATGGCAGCGCCAGTCACAACGCCAAGTTCGTCGGCCTTCACTTCGTCGAGCTCCACACCGAAGCATTCCTGGTTGTCGCGGATGTGCTGAACCGCATCAGGCTCGAACGAAATGCGATCGAGCGAAACCAGTTCTAGACATTTTTCCGGGCAAACATCGACACATCCGCCGCACAAAATGCACATGCTGCCGTCTTCCGGAGCCCCTTCGAAAACGGTGTTGACCCAGCAATGCAGGCAGCGCTGGGCTTCGGCCATTGCCGAGGCAGCGTCGTATCCGACTTCAACTTCAGTCACTCCGGTGCGCCGCTCAAGAGGGAGCATCGGAACCGGTTGACGGTTGAGATCGAGGTACCCGAGTGGCATCGAGTGCCGTTTGAGTAGTTCGACTTCGATAACCGGTTCCCGATGCTTTCCACCGCGCAAGTATTCGTCAATCCCCACGGCTGCGCGTTTGCCGTCTCCAACACTGTCGATAATGAGGCGAGGTCCGAACACGCAATCCCCGCCTGCAAAAATCCCGGGTGCCGAGGTCATCAAGCTTTTGGGATTAACGGCGATGAGACCCCGAGGAGAAATCTCGACCTTGTCCTCGGGAGTGAAGAAGTCAAGCCGCGGTGCCTGGCCGATCGCCATGATGACGGTGTCGCACTCGATCTGGCTCTCGCTGTTCTCGTAGAACGCCGGATTGAAGCGACGATTCTCGTCGAAGACCCACTTCGTCTTCAGCGTTTCAAGCGCGGCCACCTTGCCGTCTTTACCGATGGCTCGCTTCGGTCCGAAGCCAGGATGAATGATGATTCCTTCCTCCTCGGCTTCTTCGATTTCTTCAAGAGCAGCGGGCATTTCGTTACGCCGCTCCAGACATACGAGGTTCACTTCGCGCGCGCCCATGCGTAAGGCAGAAAGAGAGATGTCGACCATCTCTTTGGTCGCAACAGCAGAGACGTTCTCAGCAGAAGGCTCGACGTCCTGAACGCCACCCGCATGCTGCCGCACCACTTCGCGCGCAGCGGAACGTGCGACGTCCATGGCGACGTTACCGCCGCCGATCACGATGACTTTCTTCCCGATGGTGAACTTGTAACCGAGGTTCACGTTGAGCAGGAAGTCGATGCCCTTGTGGACGCCGTCGAGATCGACTCCCGGGATGCTCAAATCCCGGCTGCGATGCGCGCCGACCGCAATGAGGACGGCGTCAAATCCCTGCTGCCTCAATTCTGAAATTTTGAAGTCGCGTCCGGCAGCATGATTCAGCTTCAGGGTGATGTCGCCAGTCTCGAGGATCTCGCGAACCTGCGCTTCGACCACGTCGCGCGGCAGTCGATATTCAGGGATCCCCAGATAGAGCATCCCGCCAGCGACCGGCGCCGCTTCGAAGATCGTGACGGCATAGCCCATCAAAGCAAGGTCGTGCGCTGCCGAGAGTCCGACCGGTCCGCCACCAACGACCGCAACCTTATGTGGGAGCTTCTTCTGGGCACGTCCCTCGTTGATGTTGATGGGGTGCTTCGATTCGGGCCCGTACTGTTCAGTCAAGAATCTTTTCAAGGCGCGAATTGAGATCGGCTTGTCGATCTCACCGCGTCGACAAGCCGTCTCGCACGGGTGGGCGCAAACGCGCCCACAGATGCTGGCCAGAGGATTTGGATCGCGCGCCAGCCGGTAAGCTTCTTCAAACCTTCCTTCGGCGATCAGGCCCACGTAGCGTCCAGCATTGGTGTGCGCGGGGCAGGCCATCATGCAGGGGAAGTTCGTGTGCAACCAGTCTGCATCGACCTTCTTGTTTTTGAATCGCTTCAGCATGGTCATCGAATCCAGACGCGAATCCGTTTAGCTAGCAACCATCGGGGAGCAGTGCCCCAAGCGCAACCACTCCCCTTCACCGCGACCACAGGTCCTTACTTGGTCAAGGTGAAATCAGCCTTGCCGCCGCCAGACACAGTCACTGGCTTCGATTGATTCTTGGCGCCCTCGTGCCAGACGACAAGCGTGTAGCTTCCGTCTGGGACGTCTTTGATCTTGTAGCTGCCGCTCTCGTCAGTCTCTGCGAAATAAGGAGTCGGAGTGACCACGAGGTATCCGGCCATTTCAGGATGCACGTTGCAAAGCAGCGGCACGACGCCCGGCTTGTCGAAGGTAAAGGATCGCTTCTCGCCCTTAGGCCAGGTTCCAAGATTGTGTCCCGCCTTTTTGTCGTTGCCGACGCCGGTCCAGAAGACGTTGTGCGCCACGTTATCGCTGTTCAGGAAGTCGACGGTTGTTCCCTGTTGCACGATTACGATGTGCGGATTAAACATCAGGCCCTTTTGGTCGATCACGGGATGGTCTTTGGGAGCCGGGAAGGTCTTGCCCGCAATGGTGTCAACGTAAACCACGGACTTACCCTTCATTCCCGTCACTTTGCCTTCGATATCGCCCGCCCACGATGCTGTAACCAGGGCGGCGATCAGTACCATCAGTGCGCATGCATTGCGTTTCATTTGCCTTCTCCTTTGCATTTCCAGATCGATAATGTCGTCACACAGCTAGAAAACGAATCTCGCGTTGAGATAAACCGTGTTGTTGGCGTTGGCATTACGTCCTGCGCCGTCGTAGTTGGTCGATGCCCCGTTAAAGTTCGTGTAGCCGGTGTATTGGAAACCGAGCAGCAGATTCTGCCACGGCCAATAGCCGATGCTGGCTATATAACCCTGGCCTTTCGGGTCACCGTTGAAGTTGCCCGTAATTGCGCCAGGAGGATACAGATCAAGATTCGAAGTCCCTGTGGTACTGAACCAACCGAATGTTCCTGTGTACTTATTGCCGAAGCGGTACTCCGCGTTCGCCAGAACTGTGTTCAAGTGATTTTTGGGCGGGGAAGCAGAAGAACTGGCAAGCAGGTTCGAGTTCTCCCGAATGTAGGTGGCACGGAATGAAAGCACATCGGTGCGGACGATGGTGCGATCAATCTGTGTATCGAACGCGAAGTCGGTGTAAGTATCCTGCGGACCGACGACTCCATTCGGAGTTGAGTTCATGTGTATGCCGTAAGTGCCGAATGCATACTGGGTCTTGGCCGTTAGCTGTTGCCACGCGACGCGCCAATAGGGCGCCACGCCGCGAATGTTGAACCCGGCGTCGGTTCCGTCGTTTGGTAACGGAGCGCCAACATGCTGCGAACGATAAAGGATCACGTCGGCGTATAGGTGGTTATTCCACATTCCGTAAGCGCCGAAACCGGCAGCGTCCTGGGCCAAACCGCCGTTTATGACGGGAGAAGCAGTCGGGGTAGGCGCCCAATCGCTACCGATCCAGGGAAATCCCCAGGCGGGAGTGCTATTCCACAAATCCTCGACCGTCGGATTGTTGTTGAAGTCGAGACCGTAGATAAGTTCTTTGCCCCCAACCGTCCCCTTTCTCGCGTAGCGGACGTCGGTGTTATCAATGCCGAAATGATCGTCCTGAGTGTCATAGGTGACCTGCATAAAGCTGCCGACATGCTCGGTCCAGGCACCCGACAGGAACAGCGAAATATCCTGCGGCATTTCAAAGCTGCCGTTCTGCGTACTGGGGATAGGAGATTTGAGATTGGTAAATGAGGTGTCGAGCATAGCCGAGAGTGGCAAGGCCGCCAGCAGATCGAGTGCCGCGCGCTTCTTACCTCCATCGGACTTGACGACTTTGGTTTCGTCAGCCCTGTCCGTGTAGCCGAGCAGCTTAAACCGGCGCCCGGCCGGATTAAGTTCGGGGGGCGCGTAATGACAACCGCTGCAGGGGAGGCCAGTCTGCCGTGCGTAACTGGGAACGGCCGTAGCCTCAGGAGGATTGACTGCGCCGATAAATAAGAGCCCACAAACAGCCGCCATCACCAAAAGGAAGATCGCGATCATTTTCATCTGAAGTCTCCTTTTTGCTCCCCACGCGTCATTGCCGACGCGAGAGAGGGAGGCTGAGATTGCTGTGCTTTCTGTTGACGAACACAACTCCGCAAAAGCGCATCGAAATCGCCTCCTTCCTGTTGATTTTTCGAGAGGTTGTTGCCCTCTAGTCTCGTTCCAAGATGGGCCTGATAGTAGCGGTGGTGGCAGAAGGTGCGCCGGATTACAAATCACAGCTCGATGTGATCTAAATCACAATTTTTGAAGTCGATTAATAAGGAGGAAAAGACCATTCCTCAGGTGCACACAGGTTCACAGAGGGTACTTTAGGTTTGGAATTCCAGCGCAGGCTACGGCTCGTAAGCGCAGCAGGGGTCGGCGGCGAACATATCTCCAGTCACAGCGTAAGCGCGAGCGCGGGATCCTCCACAGACTGTGCGCACTGGACACCGGCCGCACTTCCCTTTCAACTTTGAAGTATCGCGCAGGGATGTAAAGAGGGCAGAATCGCAGTAGACCTCTGACAGAGATTGAGAAGTTACATTCCCGGCCGAGATGGGAAGAAAGCGGCTTGGGTAAACCTCGCCACGATAATTGACGAAAACGAATCCTTTGCCATCATTGACGCCGCGGGGAGCATAGGGAATAGCGGTGGCTTCGGTAAGACGTCCGCGTGACTCGCGCACACGCTGCTGCATAAGATAGCGCTGATAGTGCTGGCCTTCGGTAGTCTTGATCTGGAAGTTCACCCGCTTGGAAGCGTTGTAGAGCTTGGCAAAAACCTGCTCGTGCTGCTCAGCGTCGAGCATCTGTACGGTTTCTTCCTGGCTGCCAGGAACGTAGAAGAAGACATTCCACAACATCACATCGAGCCGCGTCAGAAGCTCGATCATGGGCTCGATATCGTGAAAGTTCCGCCGCGAAACGATGGTATTGATCTGCACCGGCATTTGTACCTCGTGACAGGTACCGATAATTTCCAATGTGCGGCGGTGCAAGCCCGGCATCTTCCAATAGCCGTCGTTCAGCCCGGGAGTTGATCCATGGAGCCAGAAGGCGACTCGCATCAGCCCGCAGGCTTTCAGCTCGGGAATGATGCTGGCATCCAATCTCGGAGTGGGCAGCAGAGTTAGCGACGTACGCAGCGACCGCTTGGAAGCAAAGTCAACAATCGGGATAAGGTCAGGTCGCAACAGCGGATCACCGCCTGTTAACGCCAGGAGCGGCACGTGCATTGCAGCGACTTGCTCGATGAGGTAAAAGGCTTCCGCGGTTGAGACGTACTGCTGATTTCTGGCCGCACGCGTCCGTGCCGGAGTCGCTTTCCATCCGCAGTCATGCGTCATCTCCCAAGTGACTTGGAGAGGCCGTGAACGAACGCGTGAAGTTTTCGACAGCTCCGCAGACTGGCCGGAGGAGACGGGCGTGTGTGCCCCAGTCCAGAAATCGTTTAATGCGTCGACTAGGGACACTGGGCTTTTTGGTATTGACGACATGGGCCGATGGTAGGTTTAGCCACACGGTGCAGACAGTGCGGAACCGCACACGAACCAGTGATAACTATCACAATCAAAACGAAAAAGGCCTGTGATTCACCTCACAGGGCCAAGTGACTTCTGCCATAGGGCTGCCCTCGACGCCATGCGAACCTACCCCTGCGAGTGAGTTCTCAGGGTACGGGACATAAGCACGATCCACTGCAATCCTGATGCTGTGAGTTATGACAGTGGAGGCAACGGGCGACCCATGCTCTGTGATATCGTGCCGGAAAACAAACTCTTCTCAGGAGGATTGCGACACAATGAAACACATCTCCTTTCGTATGGGTCTCCTAGCATTGCTGGCCTGCGGTTTCTTCGCAGCCGGCGCTTCTAAAGCTGTAGCGCAAGATGCAGCCGCTACCTACAAAGCCAAATGTGCCATGTGCCATGGCGCGGACGGCAAGGGCGGAAAGATGGGAACCAAGGACTTCGCCTCACCCGAAGTGAAATCAATGACGGACGCACAGCTTACCGAGGCCATCACCAAGGGCAAGGGCAAGATGCCTGCGTATGAAGGCAAGCTGAAAGATACCGAAATCAAAGATCTGGTCACCTACATTCGTAGCATGGCGAAGTAAAGGATCAGGGAAGGGCGGCCACGTATGGCCGCAAAAAATCGGTTGACTCTACAGAACTGGCGGGTGAGAGCATGTCCACGCGAACAACACGGAGACTTTTTGCGCCTGGAGTTGCCCTCACCCTTCTTTTAGCCGCGAGTTCGCTCCTCGCTGCGAGCAAAAAAGATCCCCCAAAACCTACTGTCGACGAATGCCTGACGTGCCATAGCGATGCCACCCTCTCCTACGAGGTCAATGGCAAAAAAGCAAGCCTGCACGTCGATCCTCAATCCTTCAAGGACTCGATCCACGGCAGCATGTTTACCTGCGTGGATTGCCACACTGATGTAAAGAGCCCCGCCCACGAAACCACGCCGAAGAGAATCACCTGCGCCACATGTCATGCAGACCAGCAGGCGGCCTATGACCGAAGCTTTCACGGCAAGGCGGCGCATATCGGAAATACTGCCGCCGCGACTTGCGTGGACTGCCACGGCAGTCCGCACGAACTGTTGCCTGCTGGCGATCCGAAATCTCGTGTTAATCACGCCAACATCCCGGCAACCTGCGGCGCGTGCCACAGCCAACAGTTCGTGATGGAGAAGAACGGCCTGAGCGTGCAGATGGTGGCCTCGTATCAGCAGAGCGTTCATGGTCACGCCGTTGCGAATGGTTCTGAGAAAGCCGCGGTCTGCACAGACTGCCACGGCACCCACGAGATTCTCGACGCCAAGGACTCGAAGTCTCCCATCTTCAAATTCAATGTGCCGCTCACCTGCGGCAAGTGCCACGAGCAGATTTCGAAAGAGTTCCAGCAGAGCATTCACGGCACTGCGATCGCAAAAGGAAACTGGCAGGCGCCCGTCTGCACGGATTGCCACGGAATCCACTCGATCAAGGCACACAACGATCCGAACTCACCGGTGTCGGCACAGAACGTGTCACAGGCCACATGCGCACGCTGCCATGAAGGCGTTCGGCTATCGCAGGAGTTTGGCCTACAGGGCCGCCGCGCCACTACATACCTGG
>DATFQQ010000166.1:0-3363 GCA_035264195.1 Candidatus Sulfotelmatobacter sp.
TGGGCAATGGAAGATCTTATCGGTTACCTGGACGAAATATACAGTCACAACTGACCTTCGCCGCGGTAATCCGCAGCCAAGCGAGGCGGCAACGTTCCGCGACTGTTCGAATGGTTGCCCCGAAATGGTGGTGGTGCCGCAGGGCAAGTTCACTATGGGGGCGCCGGCGGGGGAAGAAGGGAATCTACCTGAGCCATATAGCGGCCACTCGGTACCTCAGCATTTGGTCGCGATCCGCCACAGGTTCGCAATTGGCAAATTCGACGTGACGCGAGATGAGTACGCTCAATTTGTGGCGGAGACACATCGGCCGGACCCTGATAGCTGCACTACGGTCGAGGCGTCCGGAAACGGCTTCATTGTTACGAACGGCAATTGGCATTCAACAGGGTTTCCGCAGACCGGAAAAGACCCTGTCGTCTGTGTGAGTTGGGACGATGCGCAGGCCTATGTCGCTTGGCTGAGCGCCAAGACAGGGCATGTCTATCGTTTACCAACGGAGGCTGAGTGGGAATACGCGGCGCGCGCGGGAACGACGACGGCGCGTTACTTCAGCGATAATCCGGCGGAGTTCTGCCGCCACACCAATGTTGGTGATCTGGATTATGGCGAGCAGCATCCTGGCGATAGCGGAGTGCTAGCATGCCGCGACGGATATGCATTCACGTCGCCGGTTGGAAGTTTTCCGCCGAACCAGTTCGGCCTCTACGATATGCTTGGCGATGTGATGAACATGACTGAAGATTGTTGGAACGCCAACTATAGCGGCGCACCTATTGATGGCGCAGCGTGGCTGACCGGAGAATGTAGTCGGCGTGTTGTGCATGGCGGTTCCTGGGACATGGATATTAGGGCCGTCCGCTCGGCTATGCGCCGCGCGCTCCCCACGTCCAATCGGAACACCACCTTAGGGTTCCGCGTGGCCAGAACACTCTAGGTTGAGCAACTCGGTACCCGACGAATAACAGAATCGTGCTCCAACGGAACTATAATCGTGATAATAATGAATTTGTGGAATTTTCGATTGGGCATAAACACATCAGCAACGTTCATGGAGGAAGCATTATGGAAAATCTCATCGCCGATTTGCGTTATGCTGCGCGAACACTTGTAAAGACGCCGGCTTTTCTTCTCGTTAGCGTGCTGACTTTGGCGCTCGGAATTGGCGGTAACATCGCCATCTTCACGCTGGTTCAGGCAGTCCTTCTCCAGCCGCTGCCATTTCCTCAGCCGGAGCGACTGGTTCGAATTTTTGACGATCGCGCCGGAGCCAGGGATGTCGGCATGTCTGTGCCGGAATTCGAAGATTTACGCCAGCATTCGGACATTTTTGAGCAGATTAGCTTTATCTTTCCAGTCCCCACCGCTCTAGCCGGTGGCGAACGGGTGGAGCGCATCGAGCTGCTCGGCACGAGTCCGAGTTATTTTGACATGCTGCGGGCGAAACCCGCATTGGGACGTACATACACTCAAGCAGAGTGGGTCCCAGGTTTTTTGGATGGCGCCGTGATCAGTGACGCATTGTGGAAGCGACAGTTCGGCGGCGATCCAAACGTGATCGGCAAAAGAATTCGCGTGGACGAGGATGGTTACACGATCATCGGGGTGATGCCGCCCGATTTTCGTCATCCCGGTAAAGGTCTTAGCGGTGATGTGGAAATGTGGTTAGCCGCAGGAGCCGTTGCTGCGCCGTTTCCGGTCCCGCCGGTTCGAAGTGGATTTTCTCTTCCCGGCGCTATCGGACGGCTGAAGCCTGGATTGTCCATCAAAGAAGCGCAACAAAGATTGGATGCGTTCGTTAGGCAATCACAGCAGAGCTATCCAACCGACTATCCTAGCCAGTCACATTGGGAGCTTCGAATTGAGCCTGTGCAATCGAGTCTTACCGGCGAGGTGCGTCCAATGCTGATCGTGTTGCTGGCCGCGGTAGCTTTCGTTCTCCTAATCGTGTGCGTGAACGTTGCCACTCTTTTGATCGCACGCTCGTTGACGCGAATGCGCGAATTTGCGATTCGTCAGGCGCTTGGAGCCTCGCGCTCTCGACTGGTGCGTCAGGTCCTGACCGAGAGTGTGCTCATCTCTTTAACCGGCGCGGCGGCGGCTCTGCTCGTCTTGCGATTCGCCCGCGGCTCGTTGCTCGCGCTGCTGCCTCAAGAGGTTCCTCGGCTAAATGAAATCCATGGCGATTGGCGAGTAATCGCTCTGGCCGTTGTGCTGTCGGTCTTCAGTGGGATCCTGTTCGGGCTAGGTCCGGCATTTCACGCCACGATGACCGACCCAAATCACGATTTGAAAGAAGGCGGCCGCACCGGCGGACAACACGGGATTCGTCAAAGCCGCTCCCGGGCAGCGCTCGTGACCTTGGAGGTCGCCTTGTCCGTGGTTTTGTTGATCAGCGCAGGATTATTGATCCGGAGTTTTTCGGCGATGCTTCGCGAACGACCGGGCATTAATCCGCGCGGTGTAACCGTCGCGCAAATCTGGATCCCGCGGCCAAACAATCCCGACGCCAATCCTTATTTGAATCCGCCGCCGCGCGCGCGACTTGCGCGCGAATTAGTTCAGCGCTTGGAGGCCGCACCAGGCGTGCAGAGCGTTGCGGTTGGGTTGACCACAAGTGTTCCATTCTTGAGCACACGTGCGCTCAATTTTAGGAATTTGATCGCCTTCTCATTTCCAGACAATGCTACCTCCGCCCAGAAAGAGTACACCGCTGATTTCGGCGCGGTGAGCCCAAATTATTTCGATCTCCTGAAGCTTCCGCTAAGGAAAGGACGCGTCTTCACGGATCATGACGATGATAAGGCACCCAACGTTGTCGTTGTGAATGAAGCGTTCGTGCGAAAATTCTTCCCGCAACAAGATCCGATTGGACAACACGTGCGCGACACCGGCAGAGACACTGGCAGGGCAACCACCGACTCTGAAATTATCGGCGTAGTCGGCGATGTTCGAGACCACGGGTTGGATCAAGCGCCAGAACCACGCTTATACGGATCGATTCTTCAGCGCTCGAGTCAATTGTTTGCAGTCTTTCTTCGCACCTCTGCGAACCTTACCACGACAAGACAGCTCGTGACGCGCACTATGGAGCAAATTGATCCGGAGCTTCCAGTCTACGGCGTAACAACCATGAATGAGTTGATCTCCAGTTCCATGGCGCGACGTCGATTAGCTTTGTTTCTTATGTCCACATTTGCCGCCCTGGCGCTGTTTCTCGCGAGCCTGGGCATTTACGGCGTCACCGCTTTTCTGGTGAAACAACGCGTCCAGGAGTTTGGCATTCGGATGGCGCTTGGTGCGCAAATCCGCGATATTTTGCTCCTTGCCGTTCGCCCCGGATTAGTTCTCGTCTCGATCGGT
>DATFQQ010000167.1:0-22142 GCA_035264195.1 Candidatus Sulfotelmatobacter sp.
CCGCTAGGTCGAGTTTCGCATCTAGTCCGCGGAGGCTCGTTTATGGACCGGAGAGATTTCCTCAAGACCGCCGCTGCCGCCACAGTTGTCACTTCTTTGGGCAAACCACTGTCGCACGGCGCCGACACCTTCCCGTATCGCACGCTGGGGCATACTGGCGAGAAAGTCTCTCTGATTGGGCTGGGTGGATTCCATTTGGGCCACCAGTCGGACGAGCAAGAAAGCATCCGTATTATCCGCAGCGGACTGGACGCTGGCGTCAACTTCCTCGACAACTGCTGGGACTACAACGGCGGTGTCAGTGAAGAACGCATGGGCAAAGCCCTTCGTGACGGCTATCGTCAAAAAGCGTTTCTCATGACGAAAATCGACGGTCAAACGAAAAAAGCCGCCGAGCAACAGCTTGAGGAATCGCTGCGACGCCTGCAGACCGATCACATCGATCTGCTGCAGTTCCACGAAGTGATACGCGAGACCGATCCGGCGCGCATTTTCGCTGCTGGGGGCAGTATGGAGGTAGCGTTGGCAGCAAAGAAAGCTGGGAAGATTCGCTACATCGGTTTTACCGGGCACAAGAGTCCAGATATCCACCTGAAGATGTTGGAGACAGCGTTCGCGCACAACTTCACCTTCGATTCGGTGCAGATGCCGCTCAACGTGATGGATGCCCACTTCGACAGCTTCGAGAAAAAAGTTCTACCCGTGCTCGTCAAACACAATATCGGAGTGCTCGGCATGAAGCCGATGGGCGACAGCATTATCCTCAAGAGCAAGACGGCCTCGCCGGTGGAGTGTCTGCACTACGCGATGAATTTGCCGACGAGCGTTGTCATCACCGGATGTGATTCGATGCAGATTCTGCAGCAGGCGCTCGATGCCGCGCGAAGCTTCAAGCCCATGAGCAAAGACGAGGTCGCTGAGTTACTGGCCAAGACTTCCTCTGCTGCCAGCAAGGGAGAATTCGAGCAGTACAAAACGACGCACAACTTTGACGGGACATACCAAAATCCGCAATGGCTGGGATAGGAACGCACTCCGAATGGGCATTTGGGACTTCTTCCACAAGAAGAAAGACGAAGTTCACGGGGCAAGGGTTCTGGTCTGCGCCTTTGCCCAACGATTTGAAGGACTTCTCAAATTAGATTTCGACGTATACGGGCAGTACTATCGCGCTACAACCACGCAGCTTTTTCCTGATATTCAGGCGCTCCCCGCACGTTTGGAACAGAAGTATGACATCGTTCATTTGATCGCTGATGTGGCCGAGAGTGGCGCAATTCGAGACGCCAGTGGACACGAGATCATGGGGACCGAACTCGTTCAGCGATGTTGTGATCAGGATGTAAAGTTGTTGTGGTTAGCAAGTGACAATCCGCCCGGGTACACAAAAGGATTGGGAGCGCGAGGTAAGCGTCTTAATCTGGTAATGACACTCCAGCGCAAAGGTGCGAACTTTCCGAACTTTCTTAAAGAAATATTGTCGCGGATGGCGTATGGAGAAACCATGCCGATCGCGTGGCACGACATTTGTCCGCAGATTCCAGGCTCGGAGCACAAGCGAGCGCCGGAATCCATCTTCTTCGCGGGGCGTGGTGGGGTAAAGCTCTGGGCATGATTAGATTTGCAGAGGGGCCCACACTGCCGTGTTCACTCGACCTACGGAAGAGCGCTCAAATGCTTTAAAATCGATGGTTAGGGTGGCCGCCTCTCTTAGGCCGCCTAGCAGGTGATCTGCCATGGCCTTTCCTGTTACCCGGCTTCGCCGTCTGCGCCGCACTGCTGAATTGAGAAACATCGTCGCCGAAACGCGGCTCACGCCTGATGCGTTTGTGTATCCGATGTTCGTCTGCCCCGGAGAGGGTGTCCGTAAGGAAGTACGCTCGATGCCGGGCGTGTTCAATTTGTCAGTCGACGAGGCGGTAAAGGAGGCACGGAACGTTTACGGGCTGGGGGTTCCTTCAATCATCCTGTTTGGCTTGCCGGACAAGAAAGATGAAGTAGCCACAGGAGCCTGGGCGGAAAAAGGGATTGTGCAGCAGGCGACCCGGGCTATCAAACGCGAAGTTCCAAGACTGGTCTTGATGGGCGACGTTTGCCTCTGCGAGTACATGTCGCACGGGCACTGCGGAATCGTGAAAGCTGCGCCGCAGTCTCTGGGTGCGGCCGTAGCCGAGCCGCCAGTGACAACCGAATATGAGATCGTCAACGACGCTTCGCTGGAGTTGCTGGCAAAGACCTCGGTTTCGCTGGCGAAGGCCGGAATCGACATCATTGCGCCGTCTGACATGATGGACGGCCGCGTAGCCGCGATTCGGCAAGGGCTCGATGCGGCTGATCTAATCAACACACCGATTCTTTCCTATGCGGCGAAGTTTGCTTCCGGTTTTTATGGACCGTTCCGCGAGGCCGCGGATTCGGCTCCGCAGTTCGGCGATCGACGCTCGTATCAAATGGACGGAGCGAACCTGCGAGAGGCGATGCGCGAGATCGAAGCCGACGTCGAAGAAGGCGCCGACATGATCATGGTCAAGCCGGCGATGCCGTATCTCGATGTGATTGCCGCAGCGCGGGATCGATTTGACCTTCCGCTCGCGGCGTATCAAGTATCGGGTGAGTACGCGATGATCGAGGCGGCCGCGCGCAATGGCTGGATCGAACGTGACCGCGTCATGATGGAGTCCCTACTGAGTATCCGGCGCGCTGGGGCCAGCATGATCCTCACTTACTACGCCAAAGATGCAGCCAAGCTACTGGCATAGTCTTCGGTCACAATTCATCTATAAAAGTAAAACGGGACAGCGTGCTGGCTGTCCCGTTTTTTGCGTCCGAATTTCTAATCTCCGCTTGGCTTCTTTGGAGTCAAATCGCAGGCCTTTCGGACCTCCTGGGGGTCCAGGCCGGCGGGGTCGAACTCCGCGATCTGGCGTCCGCTCCGAGTGGGAATCGCAACGTTGAACACCTGAGCACCGATCAAGCCACGAGCAGTGCCTTTGTCCATGGAGAGAAAGCGTCCCCGCCCTTCCCAGTTCCAACCACGATGGTAATGGACGTTATCGACCCGGACCTCAACGCCCAACTGCGGCTGGCCCCAAAAACCAGGACGATTCGGGGGCACGCGCACGGCCGGGTTGAAGCTGGCCAGTTTGAATTTGCCATCTTCACAGACCAGTTCGACCCGCGGCCTGTAGTTAGGATCTTCGCGAAAGTAATTCTCGGCCAGCAGTTCGAAACGGACGCGCTTGGCGCCGGTCATTTTGTCTTCGCTCTGAAACATCATCCACTTACCGCCAGCACTGACACCATCTTGTTCACCCTGGTAAGGGCTCATAGCGCCGCCTTGCGCGAAGGCGGACGCGGTAAACAGAATCATTGTTCCGGCCAGAATTATCCGGCCCGCGCGAAAATAAGGGCGCAATCCTTTCACGGTATCCTCCAGACAGATACACCTATTATCTTGAACACGGAATCGCCCTGAAAAGTTGCACGGGAAGGTTCCTGGGTTTGCGGACCGGTGCGGACGCGCCCGACATCACTCGCGCCGCGGGTACCGGGGCGGCGCTGCATGATAGAGCCCAGAAAATAGGGGATATCGCTATTGCGTGTTGACTTTCAGGTCCATGTAGACCTGGGACCTGTCATCGAACTGGCTGACAGCCTTTGTATCGCTCTTGCGTCCCTTGTACTGGGCATAGACTTCATAGTCAACCGCGCTCGAGAGCGCCGGAAACCGATAGCTGCCGTCGGAGCCGACAATGTATGTCTTGACCGCGCGGGTGCGGGTATTGGTCACGTATACGACGGCATCGGGAAGGGGGTTATCCTGACGATCAAGCACTTTTCCAAAGAGCAGCCGACCGGCGCTTTTGTCTTTCTTATCCGGGGCGGCATTGGCCAGAGAGCAACCGACAACGACAAATAGACAACAAATGGTGGCGACCGTAATCACTGAGCGGTGGCGATTCATGTTGATACTATTTTCTCACGGCGGCGCAAGAGACAAAAGAACTAGTGTTCCAGGTGTAGGCCGATATCCTGACGTTCATCGTGGTAGATGTGGACAGTTACTTCCTTGGCCAAATGGACAGGCTGGCCATCGTCCGGCTTGAATCCCTTCAGGTCAGCCCACACAATGTACTCAGCTTCACGAGCAGGCAGGCGCTGCTCGAACTCACCGTGGTGGTCGGAAAAGACCTGCCAGCGAACTTTCTTGGGTTTGTCGGTGGCTTTACGAATCTTGACAATGACGCCATAAACCGGGCGGTCGTCCGGCCCCCATACCGTTCCTACGATCAGAGCATAGGGTTTGCCTTGGGATCTTTGAGCGGAGAGTAAAGTGCCTCGCGAACTGAATGCCGGCAAGAGAAGCGGGATTACGAACCCACAAAGCAGCAGCTGGCGAGCGGACCGACTGGACCACAGATCAGGAGTAGTCACCGTCTTCGGATTCCTCTTCCTCTTCTTCGTCGTCTTCCTCGTAACCTTCTTCGACGGCCTTCAACTCAAGCGGAGTTGTTGTTACGACTTCGAAGTCGGTGCCGCATTCAGGGCAGGAGATCACTTCCCCCTCGTCGACGTCGTCCTCTTCGATATCGAGGTTGTTTTCACATTCCGGACAAAGCACCATAAAGCCTCCCTTGCCTATTAGAGCCTCCTGATAATATTTAGATTCTCCGTGGCGGTTGGTCAAGTGGCATAGTGCCCGGATGAATTTTTATTCGTGGCGAATGGCGCGTGCCTACTGCTTTTTCCCGAGGGATCTCATTTCATGCTCAGAACAGCGCTTAAGCTGAACCTCTCCAAATTCGTTTTGTTGGCCATGATCGCAATGATGACGCGGTTTGGTTCGAGCCAGACGGTTGACAAACCTGGAGCCGACCCTAGGATTGCTGCAGCGTTAACGGAGATTTCGGCGCAACGAATTCAGGCAAATATCGCGAAACTAGTTAGCTTCGGAACGCGGCTCACGCTTTCTGCGCAAGACCCAGCGGCCATCGCTTCAGGGCGTGGAATCGGGGCCGCGCGAGAGTGGCTCAAGTCGCAGTTTGAGCTGTATTCCAAGGACTGCGGCGGCTGTCTCGAGGTGAAGACCGACAGCTTTACTGAAGAACCGGCCGACCGCATTCCCAAGGCAACGGAAATCACCAATGTTTATGCGGTGTTGAAGGGAACCGACCCTGCGCAAGCGAAACGCGTGGTGTTGGTGACGGGGCATTACGATTCCCGCAACAGCGATACGCTCGATGTGAATGGAGACGCACCGGGCGCGAACGATGATGCGAGCGGAACAGCTGTTAGCCTGGAGTGCGCTAGGGTTCTCAGCAAGCTGAAGTTTCCGGCAACGATTATTTTTCTGACCGTCGCTGGAGAAGAACAGGGGCTGAACGGAAGCAAGCACTTCGCAAAAATGGCTAAGGATGCAGGCTGGCAACTTGAAGGCGTTTTGAATAACGACATTGTCGGCGGCGACAAGAGTGCCGAACAGGATCATGCGGTGGTTCGCGTGTTTTCCGAGGGTGTGCCAGTTGCGGCCACCGAGCAGGATGTTCGACGCATCCGCGGCTTGGGAGGAGAGAGCGATTCAGCATCGCGCCAGTTGGCGCGCTACATCGCCGAGGTGGGCCGCTCATACGACACCGGCGTGAAGCCGATGCTGGTATTCCGTCTGGACCGCTTTTTGCGTGGAGGAGATCATTTCTCGTTTAACCAGCAGGGATTTGCGGCCGTCCGGTTGACCGAGTTTCGCGAGGATTTCCATCATCAGCATCAGAATGTGCGTACGGAAAATGGCATTGAATATGGTGACGTACCGAAGTTTGTGGATTACGACTATGTCTCCCTTGTCGCGCGGCTGAACGCAGCCACCCTGGCCTCTTTAGCTTCAGCACCAGCGCCTCCGCCGAATGTGCATATACTCACGAAGGAACTGGAGAACGACACGACACTAACCTGGGACGCGTCCCCGGGGGCCGCCTCTTACGAAGTGATATGGCGGGCCACAACGAGTCCCGAATGGGAACATGCGGAAAACGTTGGGAATACAACCCGGGCGACTCTGAAGCGCTCCAAGGATAATGTCATTTTTGCGGTGCGGGCCCTGGATATTGCTGGGCACCGTAGTCTGCCCGTAGTACCGCTGCCAGAGCGGTAGAGCGGCGAGCGGCAATGAACGGGTAGAATTGGAGGACGAGGTAGTCTGTGCGGCGTACTGGCGAACCAATGACGTTGAGCCTGCCCCCTTTCACCAAGGCGGTGACGTGGCTGATTGGCATCAACACTGGCGTTTATCTGCTCAGATTCGCCCTCGAGCTGATGGGTCTGCCCGCACGTGGTTTTGCGATCGATTATTTGTCTCTGATTCCACTACAAGCCATCGGGCACGGGTGGATCTGGCAGTTGGTGACGTACAGCTTCATCCACTTTGAATTCTGGCACTGGTTCGGCAATATGATTGGGCTGTGGATGTTTGGCTCTGCAGTCGAGAACGCCTGGGGCTCGCGGCGATTCCTTGAACTTTATTTCATTGGAGTGGTCGGGGCCGCGCTGACCACTATCGCTTTCTCGTATCCCCACATCCTAGGCAGTCCGGCAACTCCCACGGTGGGTGCTTCCGGAGGTGTGTTTGCCATCCTGATCGCATTCGGGATCATGTTCTCGGAAAGCGAGATCATGATGATCCCGTTCCCATTCCTCATCAAAGCCAAATACTTTGTGGGGATTCTGATCGTGGTCACGCTGGCATTCGCCATGGGCGGCGGCGGGAATGTGGCTTATGTCGCGCACCTGGGCGGCCTGCTGTTTGGCTGGCTGTACGTACGGCGTGGTCCAAAACCGGCGCTGGTGAATGTCGGATTTTCGGAACGCTATTACGGACTGCGCAATACCTACTACCGCTGGAAACGGCGACGCGCGGCAAAAAAGTTCGAGGTCTACATGCGGCAGCATGACCGCGACGTGCATTTCGACGAGCACGGGAATTACATTCCGCCAGATGACAATCCGCGCAAAGGGAATGGGGGCGGAAAGTCTGGGTGGGTGAATTAAAGGCAAGTTCCAAAGTTTCACGGTTTCAAAGTTTTTCTAGACTGTAAGCGAAGAACTTTTGGAGGCTGTCATCCTGAGCGGAGTACCTGGTTCGCGAAGCGAATCAGGTACGCAGTCGAAGGATCCCTTTCACCACCAAGCCTCTAGCCAGCGATGAAGGCTTTTCATCATGGAGTGCCGAATCAATCCGTGGACAAAATCCTGACAACTTTTGCAAACTCTGACCGAATCTGTTCTGGCAACTCCTCTTTCCTTGCTTTCCCTTTAAATCCCAGATCATGACCGGAGCCTTCGATTGCTAGCAGCCGTGCTCTGGCGGGGATCATCTTCATAGCGCGTTCTAGTTCTTCGATCGAGCCGAAAGGATCCCGGGTGCCATGGACGAAGAGGGTCGCAGTACGCAAATCCGGGAGATGCTGCGTTCGTTGCTGCTCGGGACGGCGCGGTGGATGGAGGGGGTAGGAAAGCAGCAGAAGCCCTGCCGCCAAATCGGGTTCTTCAGCGCAGAGCATGCTGGCCTGCCGTCCGCCGTAAGAGTGGCCACCGACAAATACTCGGTCAAACAAGTGCTTCAAGTCGCTTGTGGAAAAATCCCCACCCATAAGTTTGCGAATTGCGGTGATCGCATTCTTAAGGCCGGCCCGGTCGTGGGCTCCGTCGGCGGGACCCGGGGGACCGAACGAGCGCGTCTGGCGAAAGGGGAGATCGCAACGCAGCACCGTGAATCCGGCGTGGGTGAAGACCTCGGCTAGCGCACGCAGCAGTGGAGCCTGCGCGTTTCCTCCAGCTCCGTGGGTAAGGACGAGTCCTTGCCCATTCGGCCTCTCTGGGGTGTGGAGGAATCCGCGAACTCCGGGCTGCACGGAACTGTCGACAAATTCACGGATAGTCGTCATCGGCAAGGCTTAATTCTATCGGGTAGGGGTTCCCGTAGCCCAACGAAGGCCAAAAACCGGGGAAGAGTTCAAAAGCTGATGACTGTCAATATTGACAGTGGGCGACCTAGTAGAAGTCTTCGTATATTGCAAACGTTCTTGAACCTCACCGGAACGCCAAGCGGGTGTCATCTACTGGGACGGAGGCACCCGCTCTCCAAACGTACGTGACTCAGGGCCCACATCCCAATCCCTAGAGGGTGTGGGCTCCCTCCTGATGTCCGTCTGCTTCTCTTAGGCCCTAAAAACAATGAGTTTGTCATTCCGAAGCCGGCCAAGCCGCCGAGGAATCTGCTTTGCGACTAGCCAGGAGCACATTTAGGCGGGCCCAACGGTACAGCCTTCCGCTTCGCAGAGCCTAGTTTTCGCTGCATTGGCCATTTTCAGGCCAGCACTTTCACAGAGCTACGTTCGACGCCACTTCCACGAGGGTCTCGTACACCTTCACGATCTGAATTTCGTTGCCGAGCTTGGCCCAACAGCGGAGCATGTCGGGATCCTCGAGGGCTGAGCGACGGGCGTCTTCCGACTTCCAGTAGCGCAGGAAAACGTAGTGATGATCCCGGTCGCGATAGAGCAGGTCTCGGCCATAGCCCTTTCTGGCAACGATGGATGTCAGTTCGCGGAAAGTTTCTAACGCACCGGATTCGTGGTCGGGGAGGGGTTCCCAGATGGCTACCGAGAGAATCTCTTGTGCCATAAGCGGAAATTATAGCGTCCATTGGGTCCTACCTTCTCACAAAATCGAATCCGCTGTTCTCCAGAATTTCCTTCGCGGAAACAAGAGGGCACTCCGCGTCCTCAGCGGAAGTTCTCCGCGAGCTCTGAGGTTTCAATTTCTAGAGCGCCGACGCCCTTTGGGATGCACGATCCGCTCGGCTTCCTGCTCAGTGACCACGTGCAGGCGCATGAGGTTGGTCGATCCGGAAGATTGCCGCGTTCCTGCAACGACGCCCAGCACGTCTTTCGGTTTGAGCAGATTACCGCTGACAAGGACCTGCTCGGCTGTGAGCACCATCTGCTCAACAGATTGGGGCTGCCGACAGCTAACCGGGTGCACTCCCCAGTAAAGATTCATGCGATTTACGACCAGGTCGATGTGGGTAAAAGCATAGATTGGGACCTTGGGCCGGTATTTCGAAATCATGCGGGCCGTGTTGCCCGTCTCGGTAAAGATGGCGATTGCGCCCATCGGCAGGTCCTCAGCCGCATGGGCGATCGACTCGCAAATCGTTTCGGCGACGGAAAGCCCGCGATGCTCGCGACGGCGGCGCATGGGGCCGAGATCCCCGATATTGCACTCTGCTTCGACCACGATCCGCGACATGATCGAAACCGACTCGCGCGGATACTTGCCGCTGGCAGTCTCTGCGGAGAGCATCACGGCGTCGGTGCCGTCGAAAATTGCGTTGGCAACGTCGCTAGCCTCGGCGCGCGTGGGCCGGGGATTCTCGATCATTGACTCGAGCATCTGGGTCGCGGTGATGACCGGCTTGCGCCATGCCGAAGCACGCCGGATCACATGCTTCTGAATGACAGGGACTTTTTCTGGAGCAACTTCGACTCCCAGATCGCCACGCGCAACCATGATCCCGTCGGCCACCTCGAGAATCTCTTCCAGATGATCGATCGCCTGCGGTTTTTCGAGCTTCGCAATCACGGGCACCTCCGCGGAATGCGAGGCGATGATTTGCTTGGCTTCGGTGACATCTGCCGCCGTACGGACGAAGGACAACGCAACGGCGTCGACTCCATGCTTGAGTCCAAATTCCAGATCCCGCCGGTCTTTCGTAGTAAGGGCCGGAATCGACAGAGCCACGCCGGGAAGATTGATGCCCTTTTGCTCACCGAGCAGCCCTCCGTTAATTACGTCACAGAGGACATCTTTGCCACGAACACTGCGCACCCGGAGTTCAATCAGGCCGTCGCTCAGCAGGATGCGCGCACCAGCGGAGATCTCGCGGGCGAGGTCCGGAAATGTGGTCGAGATGCGTGTCGCGTTTCCGGGCTCTTGTGACGGGGTAATCGTCACGATTGAGCCTGTCTTGAGCGTGACGGGTTTCCGCCGTTCGAGCAGGCCAGTGCGGATTTTGGGGCCCTGCAGGTCCTGCAGGATGCAAACGGTGCGTCCCTCTCGCTCGGCCGCACGGCGCAGGCGCTGGATGTTGTTGGCATGATCTTCATGAGTGCCATGCGAGAAATTGAGACGCGCGATGTCCATGCCAAGCCTAAGCAGTTCGCGCATTACGGATTCGGTACCGCAGGAAGGGCCAATGGTGCAAATGATCTTTGCGCGGCGGGCGATCGGACCCCGTTGGTCCTGAGTGGCGTTCTTCATCTCGTTTATTAATTTATCAGCCAGGCCTTGAGGGCTGGCGATTGATTCCTGAGCTTTTAGCAAAACGATGGCCTTACTCGTACTAAAATGCTTGGGCGCTTTGGGCCTTAGAGAGCGCCTTTTCGTAGACAGTTCGAGTCAGGAAACGAAATCACTATTTATGAAGATCACGCACTTCGCACAAAAGCTGGCGGTAACAGCAGCCGTGGTAGGGCTTAGTCTTACACTCTCGGCCCAGACCAAAGCAGCTTACAAGGTGGGGCCGATCTCCGTCATCAGCCAGGGCTGCGGCGGGTCCAACGCGGAAGTCGAGCAAGCAACGGATGTGGCGCACGGAAGCTACGTCTATGAGGCTTGGATTGGCTGCGGAGGCATCGGCTTTGCACGGTCCACGAACGGCGGCAAGACATTCTCGGCTCCACAGACCCTGCCCGGTTCCTCGGGCGCATGGGACCCGTCGATTGCCGTCGCTCCAGATGGGACTGTGTATGTCGGGTTCAACACCGCGAATGGAATCCAATTCTTTCCGGTCGTGCTGGCATCCTTCGATCACGGCCAGACGTTTCCCCAAAGTACGTCTCTTTTGCCGCCAGACAATTACAACTGGGGCGATCGCGTGTTTCTCGCGACCGGACCCGATGGAACGGTCTACGCGACGTGGGATTACGGTCCGGAAATATCGGAGATCCAGCTCATATGCTCGCCCATAGGCAGTTGCTCCTTCTCAGCTGGTGATTTGAATATCGTGATGCAGAAATCCACCGATGGCGGGAAGACGTTTAGCGCGATGTCACACGTGAGCCCGAACTTTCCCGCGGGCGGGGCTTTCGCCGCTCCGATGGTAGTCGAGCCCAACGGCCAGATCGATACCTATTACGCGGCAGACAGTGTAGTCAATCGAACCACCTTGGAACTGGGACCCGGAGACGGCCGCTACACCGCGTCGGTGGACGGAGGGGAAGCATGGTCAACGCCGCAGAACATTGCCGCCAAGTCCGGCAAAACATCGATAGACGAGTGGTGGATTGACGGAGCCATAGCCAGCGACGAGGGCGGAAATCTTTACGCAACCTGGGACACGCAAGGCACGAACAAGGACGGAACAGCCAATGACATCGGGTGGCTTTCCTACTCTACGAATCACGGCCAGGGTTGGTCGGCTCCAATTCCGACTACGCCTGACAAGCTGAACGTACCCCATATTCTGGCCGTAGCCGGAGGCAGCAATGGAATCGCCTATGTGGCCTGGCTTTCTCCGAGTGATTCGCGCGGCTACGCTCTTTACGGTCGAGCCTATTCCATCAAAAGTGGCTGGCTGTCGCCCGCAGTACGGATTTCAAATCAGTTTGGAAATAGTACGATCTGGCCGGGCGACACATTCGGCATTTCAACCCTTGGCCCGAATACGCTGGTTTTGAGCTGGGGTAGCGCTGTAGGAGGCTCAGGAACATCGAGTATTTTCGCGGTTCCGGTCCAGGTCCAGTTCTAGATCGGAGTCGATCGGCCTTATAGCCTGTTGTTGATCGCCGTTAATTCTTTCCCCAGCATGGCGCGCGGAAACAACAGCGCATTGAACTCGGCGCCCACCAGCACCATGAGCGAGATTAAGTACATCCACACCAGCAGTGCCATTGCGACACCCAACGATCCATAAATGGTCGTGAAGTCTCCGAAGTGCTGCAGGTAGGCGCGAAATCCTACCGTCACCGTGAACCACGTAATGGTTGCCAAGATCGCGCCTGGAATCACACTGTGCCATGGCTGCGTGCGAGGAACGGCATGGTGATAGATGAGCGCGATCACCGAGATGCTGGTGAGTGTGGCGATAAGCCAGCGGATACTGCCCCAAAGCAACAGGAGATAGGCGCTGAAATCAGGATCGATGTAGGGAAGCAGACGAGTCTCAAACTTGCTGCCAACCGCTACCAGCAACGTGGCGAACGTCATCGGGATGAGGGCAAATACCACAAGCAGAAATGCGATCAGGCGCTCCCGCACCAGCCCCCACGTTTTGGGCAGTTCATAGCAGCGCCGGAACCCTTCCATCCAGGAAATCATCACACCGGAAGCTGTCCAGAGCGTGATCACCGATGTCGTAATGAGGAACCCGACTGGATGCTTACCCGCTCCCTTGAGGTAATTGAGGGCAGTGTTGGTCCCGGCGGGCAGAATACTTCCGAGTGCGTAAGAGATTTCGCGGAGATACGGGCCGCCTCTTCGCCAGTTCGCCAGCCAGGAGCCCACAATGAACAGCAAAGGGAAAAAAGTCAGAATGGAGGAGTAAGCCGAAGCTTTTGCGGTGGCAAAAGCGTCATGGACGAAAGCGCGCCAGAATGAGATACGCAACAGCCGCAATAAACGCAGCATACGCTGACTTAGGGTAGGGCCTGGAGGCACTGTCCGCAAAGATGGAAGTGGGACAGGTTCCTCGATACACACTCGCTGGGGGGTAGCGTGCATGATTCTTAGATGAATATGAGAAAGGGTCCAGAGGCTTAGTGTAATACCCCCGAACCCTTAGGTCATTTACCTTATTCGGCCGCTGGTAACTCGGCTCCGAGTTCCTCGGTCTCGCCCTCGTGACGCATCATTTCGAGAGCGCGTTCGGCTTCTTCGTACGCAGCCGAAACCTCGGCCTGGACCTTAGCGGCAGCCTCTTCCATTTCTGGCGAGAGCCGCACGTTGCGGTAGTACTCCATGCCGGTACCCGCCGGGATGAGTCGTCCGACGATGACGTTCTCTTTCAGACCGCGCAAGTGATCGACCTTGCCGTTGATGCTCGCTTCGGTGAGCACGCGCGTGGTCTCCTGGAACGACGCCGCTGAGATAAAGGAGTCGGTGGAGAGCGACGCCTTCGTGATGCCCAGCAGCAGCGGCCGTCCGGTGGCCGGCTTGCCACCCTGCGCAATCACGCGCTCGTTCTCTTCCCGGAAGGCGAACTTGTCGACCTGCTCTTCGAGCAGGAAGCGAGTATCGCCCACGTCTTCGACCTTCACCCAACGCATCATCTGACGAACAATCACTTCAATGTGCTTGTCCGAAATGTTGACGCCCTGCAGCCGGTAGACTTCCTGGATTTCGTTCACCAGGTAAGCCTGCAACTCTTTTTCTCCAAGCACGGCCAGGATGTCGTGCGGGTTGAGCGGTCCGTCCATGAGCGGCTCGCCCGCCTTGACGCGCTCGCCTTCCTGCACGTTGATGTGAACGCCACGCGGAACCGAGTATTCCTTTTCGGTGCCGTTGTCGGCGGTGACGTAGAGTTTGCGCTGTCCTTTCGAGACCTCGCCGAACTTCACCGTGCCATCGATTTCGCTGATGACCGCGGTCTCATGCGGCTTGCGGGCTTCGAACAGTTCGACCACACGCGGCAGACCACCGGTGATGTCTTTCGTCTTGGTGGTTTCGCGCGGGATCTTGGCCAGTACGTCGCCCGGTGAAACGGTGTCGCCATCGGCGATCATCAGGTGCGAACGCGAAGGCATCAGGTAGCGCTTGCTCGTCTTGCCGCCCTTGATCACGATCGCAGGCTGGCGCTTCTCGTCGGGAGAGTCGCCGACCACGTGACGCGACAGGCCAGTCACTTCGTCCACTTCTTCGTGGAGCGTGACACCCTCCTGCAGGTCTTTGAACTGCACAGTTCCGCCGATTTCAGTAAGGATCGCGAAGGTGTATGGATCCCACTCGACCATGATCTGCCCGAGTGTGACCGGATCGCCCTCGTTGACCTTCAGCTTGGCGCCGTACACGACCGAGTAGCGTTCGCGTTCGCGATTCTTGTCGTCCACGACCGCGATCGAACCTTGACGGTTCATGACCACCAGATCGCCAGTTTTCGACTTGACGGTCTGCAATCCGATGAAGCGCACGCTGCCGTTATTCTTGGCATCGAGGCGCGACTGCTCGGAGACTCGCGACGCGGTACCACCGATGTGGAAGGTACGCATCGTGAGCTGCGTTCCGGGTTCGCCGATGGACTGTGCCGCGATGACGCCGGTCGCTTCGCCCAGTTCCACGAGGCGTCCGGACGCCAGGTTGCGGCCGTAGCACATCACGCAGACGCCGCGCTTCGATTCGCAGGTGAGCACCGAGCGGATTTTTACGCGCTCGATACCGGCAGCCTGAATCGCTCCCGCGAGGTCTTCAGTGATTTCGTGGTTGATGTCGACGATCGTGTTGCCATCGTAATCTTTGATCTTCTCGAGCGACACGCGGCCGACGATTCGGTCACGCAACGGTTCGATAATTTCGCCGGCTTCCACGATACCTTGCACGTAGATGCCGTCGACGGTTCCGCAATCGTACTCGCTGATGATCACGTCTTGCGCAACGTCGACCAGGCGGCGGGTCAGGTAGCCCGAGTCGGCGGTCTTAAGCGCCGTGTCGGCCAATCCCTTGCGGGCGCCGTGCGTCGACACGAAGTATTCCAACACCGTCAATCCTTCGCGGAAGTTGGCGGTAATCGGAGATTCGATGATTTCGCCCGACGGCTTCGCCATCAGGCCGCGCATACCGGAGAGCTGGCGGATCTGCTGTTTCGATCCTCGAGCGCCGGAGTCGGCCATGACGTAAATCGGGTTCATCTCACCTTCTTTGTCGCGGCGCTGCATTTCAGCGAACATCTCGTCGGCAACTTTTTCGGTAATTCCCGACCAGATTTCGATGACCTTGTTGTAGCGCTCGCCGTTGGTGATCGCGCCGTCCAGGTATTGCTGCTGAACGTTCACGACCTGCTTCTCGGCGTCGCGCACCAAGACCTTCTTGCTGTCTGGGATGACCATGTCATCGATGCCGATCGACAAGCCAGCGCGCGTTGCGAAACGGAAGCCCAGCATTTTGACTTCGTCGAGCATCTTGACTGTGGTTTCGAGCCCAGATTTCAAGTAGGTGTAGTTGACCAGAGCGCCAATACCTTTCTTCTTGAGCAGTCCGTTGATGTACGGCATGCCCTTGGGCAACTGATCGTTCAGGATCGCGCGACCGACGGTCGTATTGATGAACGCTCGTTCGACCTGCACCGGATCGGTGTGAATGATGTCCTGATCGTCGTATGCAGTGGTCAGGTCAATCAGTTCGCCCGTGTAGCGGAGGCGGATCGGTGTAAGCGTTTCGACTTCGCCGGCATCGAGAGCCATCAGCACCTCTTCAATGTTGGCGAAGGCGCGGCCTTCCCCCTTCGCGCCTGGCTTCCCTTTGGTCAGGTAATAAAGGCCGAGAACCATATCCTGGGTAGGCACGGTAATCGGCTGACCCGAAGCGGGCGACAGGATGTTATGCGAGGCCAGCATCAACACGCTGGCTTCGACCTGGGCTTCCGGAGACAGCGGAATGTGAACCGCCATCTGGTCGCCGTCGAAGTCGGCGTTGAACGCCGTGCAGACCAGTGGGTGAATCTTGATGGCCTTGCCTTCGACGAGCACCGGCTCGAACGCCTGAATGCCGAGGCGGTGAAGCGTAGGAGCACGGTTCAGCAGGACCGGGTGATCCTTAATGACTTCTTCCAGGATGTCCCAAACAATCGGTTCCTGCTGCTCGACCATTTCCTTCGCTTGTTTGATGGTCGTGACGTTGCCCGTCTGCTCCAGCCGGTGATAGATGAACGGCTTGAACAGTTCGAGCGCCATCTTCTTGGGCAGACCGCACTGGTGCAGCTTGAGCTCGGGACCGACCACAATCACGGAACGTCCCGAGTAGTCGACGCGCTTGCCGAGCAGGTTCTGGCGGAAGCGTCCCTGCTTGCCTTTCAGGGTGTCTGAAAGCGATTTCAGCGGACGGTTGTTGGCACCCCGCAGCACGCGGCCTCGGCGTCCGTTATCGAACAGAGCGTCGACGGCTTCCTGCAGCATGCGCTTTTCGTTGCGCACGATGACTTCAGGAGCGTGCAAGTCCATCAGCTTCTTCAACCGGTTGTTGCGGTTGATGACACGGCGATAGAGATCGTTCAGGTCAGAGGTCGCGAAGCGCCCGCCATCAAGTGGAACCAGCGGACGGAGCTCCGGCGGAATGACCGGGATGACGTCGAGGATCATCCAGTGCGGCTTGTTGCCGCTCTTGCGGAAGGCCTCAACGACTTTCAGGCGCTTGGCATACTTGAGTCGCTTCTGCAGCGAGCTCTCGTTCTTCATCTTCTCGCGCAGTTCGGTGGAGAGTGCGTCGGTCTCGACGCGCTTGAGCAGCTCCTTAATCGCTTCCGCGCCCATCATGGCCTTGAAACCGGCCGGACGGTATTGCTGATCGAGTTCGCGGAATTTCGCTTCGTCTTTAATGACTTCGCGCTCTTTCACCGGGGCATCGCCAGGTTCGACGACGACATAGGCTTCGAAGTAGAGCACGGACTCAAGATCGCGCAGTGAGATGTCGAGCAGGTGCCCGATGCGGCTGGGCAGCCCTTTAAAGAACCACACATGCGAGCAGGGCGAAGCGAGCTCGATGTGGCCGAGGCGCTCACGACGCACTTTGGACAGGGTAACTTCCACGCCGCACTTGTCGCAGATCACGCCGCGGTGCTTCATGCGCTTGTACTTGCCGCAGAGGCACTCCCAGTCGGTGACCGGGCCGAAGATGCGGGCGCAGAACAGTCCATCGCGCTCGGGTTTGAAGGTGCGGTAGTTGATGGTCTCGGGCTTGGTGACTTCGCCGTGCGACCAGCTCCGGATTTTTTCCGGAGAGGCCAGACTGATGCGAATGGCATCGAAGTCCGCGATCACATTTGCCATTTCAAATGGGCTCGAACGAAACAAGGTGTTCCTCCGCTTCCTGCGGTTCTAACGCGTCCGCTCACGGAGCTCTCGAAACAAGTTCTCGGTACCTCGACACTCAGTACCCAGTGAACTTTCGCCTCTTCACGCGGCATTGAGCTCATATGCCGCAGTGGCGTCAAATCAAGAAATCGTGGTGGGTAGAGACGCAGGTGGGCTGCGTCTCTACTTTGCAACCATTAATCTGCCGCCGCGCTGGCCGTCGGTTTACGCTCCGCAGCCTTGATCAACTCCACGTCAAGGCACAGAGACTGCAACTCGCGAATCAGCACGTTAAACGATTCCGGCACGCCGGGCTCCATGGCAGCTTCGCCCTTGACGATGGCCTCGTAAATCTTGGTTCGGCCATAAACGTCGTCGGACTTCGCCGTCAGCAGCTCCTGCAGAATGAACGCCGCACCGTACGCTTCCAACGCCCAGACTTCCATTTCTCCGAAGCGCTGTCCGCCGAACTGCGCCTTTCCACCCAGCGGTTGCTGAGTGATGAGCGAGTACGGCCCGATGGAACGCGCGTGAATCTTGTCGTCCACCAGGTGCGACAGTTTCAACATGTAGATGTAGCCAACGGTGACCGGCTGTTCGAACTTCTCGCCCGTCATACCGTCGCGCAGCATCGTCTTGCCCGAAGTCGGCAGTCCGGCGTGTTCGAGCAACGCCTTGATCTCGCCTTCCTTGGAGCCGTCGAATACCGGCGATCCCATGAACACACCCTTGGCGAGCGTCGGAGCCACAGATTCGAGGTCCTCGTCGCTCATCTCCGCGATCGTGTCGGCGAGTTGCGAGTCCTTGAACAGGGCCTTCAACTCGCGGCGGATCGCTTCCGTGCGCGTGTTCTCTTGCAGCAATTTCGTGATCTTGCCGCCTAGCTCATAGCCTGCCCATCCGAGGTGGGTTTCGAGAATCTGGCCCACGTTCATACGGGAAGGCACACCGAGCGGGTTCAGGACGATTTCGACCGGCGTTCCATCCTCGAGGTAGGGCATATCCTCTTCGGGCAGAATGCGTGCGATGACGCCCTTATTGCCGTGACGGCCGGCCATCTTGTCACCGACACTCAGCTTGCGCTTCATGGCGATGTACACCTTGACCAGCTTGATCACGCCCGGCGGCAGTTCGTCGCCCTTGGTCAGTTTGTCTTTCTTCTCGTTCACGATCTTTTTAAGCACATCGATCTGACGCGAGGTCATTTCCTCGATCTCGTCGATCTGCTCGTTCACTCTTGGATCCTTATCCGCGTACTTGATGCGCTTCAGGTTACGGGTCGAGATGCGCTCGATTTCGTCGCGGGTCAGGATCGCTCCCTTGGTCAGCAGGCGCTTGTTGGTGCGCTCATCGTGCAGGTCGGCCTGCACTTCCTTGCCGCCCAGGATGTTGTCGAGACGCTTCAACCGCTCATCGGTCAGAATCCGGATTTCGTCCGAAAGGTTCTTTTCCAACTTCGCGATTTGCGTCGCTTCGATGGACTTCGCGCGCTCGTCCTTCTCCTGGCCTTTGCGCGAGAAGATCTTCACATCGACGATCACGCCCTCGATGCCCGGCGGGCAATAGAGCGAAGCATCGCGCACATCGCCGGCCTTTTCGCCGAAAATCGCGCGCAACAATTTCTCTTCCGGCGTGAGCTGGGTCTCGCCCTTCGGCGTAACCTTGCCCACCAGAATGTCGCCCTGCTTGATCGAGGCGCCGATGCGAATCACACCTGCTTCGTCCAGATTGCGCAGCATCGATTCGCTGACGTTTGGAATATCGCGGGTGACTTCTTCCGGACCGAGCTTCGTGTCGCGCGCTTCGATTTCGTATTCCTCGATGTGAAGCGACGTGTAGTAGTCCTCTTTCACCATCTTCTCGGAGACGAGAATCGCGTCTTCGAAGTTGTAACCACGCCATGGCATGAAGGCCACCAGGACGTTTCGCCCGAGAGCCAGCTCGCCGTGATCGGTGCAAGGACCGTCAGCGATAATCTCGCCCTTCACTACGCGCTGTCCCTTCTTGACCACCGGTTTCTGGTTGATGCAAGTGTTCTGGTTCGAGCGCTTGAACTTGGTGAGCTGGTAAATATCGCTACCAACTTCACGCGACAGCTGCGTGGGATGATGTTCGCCTTCGACGCGCACGATAATGCGCTCGGAGTCGACCGAATCCACGATGCCGTTTCGGCGTGCCAGAACGACAGCGCCGGAGTCGCGAGCAGTAACGCCTTCCATTCCGGTGCCGACGATCGGCGCTTGCGCGCGGAGCAGCGGCACAGACTGGCGTTGCATGTTCGCGCCCATCAGTGCGCGGTTCGCGTCGTCGTGCTCAAGGAACGGCACCAGCGACGCTGCGACCGAAACCAGCTGCTTCGGGCTGACGTCGACGTAGTCGACTTCATCGCGGTTGACCAGCACAAAGTTACCGGCCTTACGGGCGTTGACGAGTTCTGCCGCGATGCGGCCCTTGTCGTCAAGCTCCACATTGGCCTGTGCGATCGTGTGACGGTCTTCTTCCCATGCCGAAAGATAGAACGAGAACGGCTCAATCGCCGCCGGCTTCTTGCGCTTGTCCTTCAGTTCGCCATTGATCTTTTCGATCTCGTGCTTCTCGACATGGTCTCCGACTTTGAAGTCGCTGTCGCCAACATTGACGATGGTGACGTAGTCGATGACCCGGCCGTTCTTGATCTTGCGATATGGCGACTCGATGAAACCGTAATCGTTGATCCGGGCGTAGCAGCTCAGCGACGAGATCAATCCGATGTTCGGACCTTCTGGGGTCTCAATCGGGCAGATACGTCCGTAGTGCGTGGGGTGAACGTCGCGGACTTCGAATCCGGCGCGTTCACGCGACAAACCGCCCGGCCCAAGCGCCGAGAGACGCCGCTTGTGCGTGATCTCGGATAGCGGGTTGGTTTGATCCATGAACTGCGAGAGCTGCGACGATCCAAAGAACTCGCGGATCGCAGCCATCACCGGCTTCGCGTTGACCAGGTCGTGCGGCATGGCCGTCGACATTTCCTGATACACCGACATCTTTTCCTTAATCGCCCGTTCCATACGGACAAGGCCGATACGGAACTGGTTCTCCATCAACTCGCCGACCGCGCGCACGCGCCGGTTGCCGAGGTGATCGATGTCGTCGACCGCACCCAGGTTCTTGCGCAGCTTCAGCAGGTACGCGATGGTGGCGTAGAAGTCGTCCGGATCAAGGGTGCGCTTATCGAGCGAAGTCGCTTCCTGGTTCTCGAACAGCTTGATGTTGAACTTCAGGCGGCCCACGCGCGAGAAGTCATACTTGCGGGGGTCGAAGAACATTCCATGAAACAACGCCGTCGCGGTATCGAGCGTCGGCGGATCGCCTGGGCGAAGCTTGCGGTAGATCTCAATCAAAGCCTCCTGCGGAGTGTTGATCGAATCACGCTTCAGCGTCTGGCTGATCACCGTTCCCACGTCATCGCGCTCGGGGAAGAAGAGCGACATTTCGACAACGCCGGAATCGAGAATCTTCGACAGCTTGTCGGCCGTCAGTTCGGAGTTGGCTTCGAGCAGCACTTCGCCAGTTGTGGTGTCGACAACGTCACCCGCAACCCATGCGCCTTCGAGGTCGCTGATGTCGACTTCGATTTCGGTGATCTTCGCCTTCTGGATTTCCTTGAGCACCGCGGCATTGATCTTGCGGCCCGAGTGCGCGATTTCATCGCCCGACTTTGACTTGATGCTGCGGGCGAGTTTCATACCGAGCAGGTTCGTTGGCTTCTCGCTGGTCGGATCGAGCGTCCAGTAGAGCTTCTTGTCACGAACCGCCAAGCGATCAACGGTGTAGAACGTACGGAGAATATCTTCGCCGGAACGCAGGCCGAGGGCGCGCAGGAAAATCGTGCCCAGGAATTTACGCTTGCGGTCGATGCGAACGTACAGCACGTTCTTCTGGTCGTACTCGAATTCCACCCACGAACCACGGTAGGGAATGATCTTTCCCAAGAAGTAGGTGCGGTTATTTGCGGTCTCGAAGAACACGCCTGGCGAACGGTGCAACTGGCTGACAATGACGCGCTCGGTGCCGTTGATGATGAACGTACCGTTCTGCGTCATCAATGGAACGTCGCCAAAGAAAACTTCCTGTTCCTTGATGTCGCGGATCGAGCGGTTACCGGTCTCGGCGTCCTTGTCGAAAATCGTCAGACGCATCGTGACCTTGAGCGGCGCAGAGTAAGTCATGCCACGCTCTTCGCACTCCGCCACGTCATACTTCAACTGCAAGCCAACTGGGTCACCGCACTTGTTGCAGAAATCAGGAGTGTTGGCATTGTACGTGCCGCATTTCGAGCACAGCACATCGCCAGGATGGAACGGATCGGTGATGACGGTGTTGCCGCAATTCTTACAAGTGGTACGGAGGTGATGCAGACCTTTGAGATGTCCGCACTTGCACTCCCAGTTACCAATGGCGTAATCCACAAACTCAAGTTGTGATACGTTGCGAAAGTCGGTGATCGGGAAGACAGACTGAAACACCGCCTGCAAGCCGCCGTCTTCGCGCTCGCTGGGCAGTTTGTCCATCTGCAGAAATCGGTCGTACGACCGCTTCTGAACCTCGATCAGGTTCGGGATCTGGATAGTGGCCGGAATTTTGGAAAAATCAAAGCGTTTACGGAAGGCATTTTTCATCGTTAAGAAACTCCCAATCTCACGCGCAACCGAAGGTCGCGCTCAGAACCGCGGAATGTGGGGCGCGTCTTTGACTTTGACTGCCCCGCGGGACTCGCTACGTGCAGAACCGGAACAACTTAGAACCTGTAGAAACCTAAAAGACGACGCGGCGCCAGCGGGGACAGTGTCTCCCGCAAGCGCCATTGAAGGCGTTTCGCCATTTTTCTGAATTTGAACTCTTTCGCGCCAGTATCTCGGCCTGTTTCCGCCCCGCCTGCCCGCGGAGCAGCCTGCCTCAACTTCCCCGCGCGAGACTCGCTCGCGCACGAGTGTACCCTGGGAAGCGATTGGTTATATAGATGCTAACACTCTCGCCCAAGGTTCACAAGTAGGAACGTACCGGAAAATCGATATTGCACTATTTACTGTGCAGCCTGGCACTGCCCCCGTA
>DATFQQ010000168.1:0-5783 GCA_035264195.1 Candidatus Sulfotelmatobacter sp.
CTGCATGAAGTTGCGCCCATTCAAAGGAAGTGCTTCCACTTGCTGTTGACTCAGCAGCTGCGATTGTGCGGAGCTATCCGTGTCGAGAGCAACAGCGCTGGCCTCAACCTCCACGCTCTCGCTCACCGTGCCGGGTTTCATGCTGACGTCGGCTCGGGCATACTGGTCGACCACTAACCCAATGTTGTCCACAACTGATTTCTGAAAACCTTGGGATTGCACCGTCACGCGATACGTTCCGGGCGTCAGGTAAGGCATGGTGAAGTCGCCGGAAGATGTCGTTTCCGTGTGCTTGGTCACGTTCGTGGCGACGTTGGTAACGTCGACACTCGCTTTGGCCACCACCGCTCCAGAGTTATCCTTGACGGTTCCAAGGATGGTTCCGTAGGCGCCGCCCTGACCGTACAAGGACACCGCCGCCGAAGTGATCAACAGGCAGAGTGAGAAAATGCGTGTCATCGCGGACATGTTGTCTTTTTCTCCTGGCGATTTATCCAACTTGGTGGGGAGACGACAGCTATGCAGTTTAGTGAAACGGTTCTTGAAAGCTGCCCCAATCCCACACGGATGTCGCCGTACTTGAGGGCGGATGCTCACACTGGTCGTTGCATACCGTCAACTCGCAACACCCGAACAATGTGCGTTTCGCTCTGAGAAACTCCTTGATTAGCTAGGAGGAGTAGCGGCAAATCGTTATGTGGCAGGGAATTTGGGTTTGGTATGGGCCAACGCGCGAGAGGGGAGTTCGCTGGCGCGCTGAACATTTTGTTCTGCAATGCAGAAGAATCGAATCAGCGAGCCGAAATCCCGAGAAGGCCCACCGATGCAAAAGGTGTGGTTGAGAGTTTCTCGCGAGAACTTGGCGTTTAATGGGCGACGTGGCGGCGGATCGAGTCGTACGGTTCGGTACGCACTAACTTTGTCAGAGCATCATTGGGATAGTAATGGTCGACGGTGCCCGGCGTGATGAGTTTGTGTTCAACAAACACAGCGGGAGGCACGGGCCGCTGATTCAAAATATCGAGACTGACGCGAATCAGGTTTTCGCCGTAGCGCTCTGGGAAGTAGGCGACAGACCCCACAAAAGACGTCTTCGGCTGACGAAGCTCTGCCCGCCCTTCAGGCGAAGCGTTCTGCCCCATGACGGCGCAGTTTTCTTCCCGACCGGCTTCCTGAAATGCGCGCAGGGCACCTAACGCGCTCGGATCGTTGATCGCTCCAACAAGAACATGTCTGGCATGCGAGGAACGCAAGTGCCTGCGAACCGCTTCAAAACTCGGGCCGAGTTCTCCATCACCTTCGAGGTATGTCACCTTGCAGCTTGCTGCGGCGGGCAGTATTAGATTCAGTCCGACAAGCAGTCCCGACAATCGCATACGGGGCAGGTTCCCCGCGCGTTGGAGTTCGAGCAGCACAATCTCATCGATCTCGGAGTGCCAATGCTCCTTGACCCATCGTCCGAGGTAGCGACCGCCGATGAGCCCGGCTTCATAATTGTTTGCTCCGTAGTAAGTGGCGCCTGGGTGAGGAATGTCGATGGCGATCATCGGAATGCCAGCCTCGCGATACTTTGCCGCCACGATCGGAGCGACCTCTTCATCCGTTTGAAACTCAATCGCTAAGTCTACTTTTTCGCGCACCAAGAGGTCGGCGTTACGCTGCGCCGTTTTGGCGCTGTAGCGATTGTCGAGGCTTATGAGTTCGATTCCTTCCGCTACTGCCGCGCGCTGCACGCTCTCAGAAACCTCACGAGAGAACTGGTAGTCGGTGCCTTGCGCGGCATAACCTAAACGGTAAAGGCGCTGCTTCCATGGGCGAATACGTGACTGGTACAAGTTATGCCCGACCTTGTCTACCATCCCGCACTTCTCAAGCGTGTACAGGAGTCGGAAAACCATCGTCTTCGGAAGACCGCAGCGTGACGAAATCTCTTTCAGAGAGAGGGCTTCGCCGGGTGCGCGAAATGCACCCAGTAACTGCGACGAATGGACGATTGATTTGACTAAGTATCGGTCCCGACTCTGAGCGGCAGGGCTCATACGAATGGCACATGATGATCCATTTTTTCCATTTTGCAAAGCGAAATTTGCGATCTGGGCTGTTAAGGGGAACTTCAAGGCCGGTTATTACCACACAAAGATGTTGTTGGCTTTTCAAGCCGAGCCGCAGAAATTGATGGTCGGGGAGGATTACCACTCTTCGAGAGCGCCTAGAAAATCGTTCATGTTGCGAAAAGCCACGACTTTCAAAGGGAATCACTATTCGAGAGCGCAGAGAGTGCAAGGAGAAATTCTACAAAGCGAAATTGACCGGAGTGCCTGAAGAGGCCACTCTCCTGGAAGGCCGCTTTTGAGGTGACAACCGATGTCTTGGACTGTGACCCCTTTGTCTACTGTGCCTTAGGTTAGAGTCATTTCGCATTGCGAAACGATCATAATTGGCAAAGAAAACCGTGACCGCCACGACGATACGATTGTAATCTTCCGTTCCGAGGAGAAGTACGTATGGACGCATCGACGAGTGAGAAGGTTTTCGCCGCGCTTGAGACATTCCGCATCGAGCTTCCGTCGTGGGGCTTCGCGAATACCGGAACTCGATTTGGAAAATTCATCCAGGCCGCGGCGGCTACGACGACCGAAGAAAAATTCAGCGATGCCGGCCAAGTTCACCTTCTCACCGGAGTGTGTCCTACCGTGGCTCTGCACGTTTTGTGGGATTGCCCAGAGGGCGTGCAGAACACAGAAGACATCAAGCACTTTGCCAGTCGTTATGGAGTTGCACCAGGATCGATCAACCCCAATCTGTTTCAGGATCAGGAGTACAAGTACGGATCTTTTGGGAATCCCGATGAGTCGATTCGCCGACGCGCGTTGCAGCACACGAAAGACAGTATCGAGATCGCCAAGCGCCTTCGCAGCCGGGACATTTCTTTTTGGTTTGCAGATGGGTCGAACTATCCGGGAACTGCGAACATCCGGCTGCGGAAGAAATGGTTTGCAGAAGCGCTAAAAGAGTCACATCGAGAGTTGTCGCAAGATCAGCGAATGCTCGTGGAATACAAACCTTTCGAACCTGCGTTTTATCACACCGACATTGCGGATTGGGGAATGGCGCTGCTGCTTTCGCGTTCAGCCGGGCCACAAGCGAAGGTCTTAGTCGACACCGGACACCACTATGCGGCACAGAACATCGAGCAGATCGTGGCATGGCTGCTGTCGGAAAATATGCTGGGAGGTTTCCACTTCAATGATCGGCGCTACGCCGACGATGACTTGACCATGGGTTCGATCGATCCCTATCAGGTATTTCGCATCTTCCACGAGATTCGATTTTTTGAGTGGGAGACCAGCCATCAACCGGACATTGCTTACATGGTCGATCAAAGCCACAATCTCAAAGGCAAGATCGAAGCGATGATTCAGACAGTGACCATGGCGCAGCAACTGTTTGCAAAAGCGGCGTTGGTCGATGCGAAGAAACTCGCCACTGCGCAGAAAAAGTGCAATCTGGTTGAGGCCGAGTCGGTATTGCAGGACGCTTTCTCGACCGACGTTCGCCCAGCAATTCAGGAGTGGCGAGACTCCAAAGGCTTGCCGAAAGATCCGATGGAAGCATTCCGCCAGAGTGGTTACCTCGAGCGCATCACGAAAGAGCGGGCAACGAAGAACGCCCATAACGTTTCTTCCTATGCCTAATTCGTCTCACTCCAAAGCTTATCTCGCATTCGATTTCGGGGCCGAGAGCGGACGCGCCGTTCTGGGACATTTGCAAGCTGGAATTCTCACCACGACAGAAGTTCACCGTTTCCGCAACGAGCCAGTTGAATACGGCGGTTCACTTCACTGGGACGCTCCCCGCCTTTGGTTCGAAGTGCGCAAGGCTTTGGGGTGCGTCGAACATGTGGAACTGGCGGGCATTGGAGTCGATGCCTGGGGAGTGGATTATGCGTTGCTTGGAGAACGAGGTGAATTGCTGCAGAACCCATATCACTACCGTGATGTGCGCACGCAAGGAGTGATGGAAGAAGTCTTTCACAAGGTACCGAAAGAAGAGATCTATCGCGCGACCGGCATCCAGTTCATGCCGATCAATACCATCTATCAACTGATTGCTGCGCAGCGCGATACTCCCGGCATCTTCGCCGCCGCAAAACAACTGCTGACCATTCCGGACCTGTTTAACTTCTGGCTGACGGGCAATGCCGTCTGCGAATTCACGAATGCGACTACAACGCAAATGGTGGATCCGATCCGCCGCACATGGGTTAAGGATCTCATGCAAAGGCTCGGTCTGCCTCCGGATCTCCCCGCGGCCATCGTGGAGCCCGGCACGGTAGTTGGAACTCTACGATCGTCTCTCGTGCAGAACTCTTTTCTCTCCGCGACTCCTGTAATCGCTCCGGCCTGCCATGATACGGGTTCCGCCGTGGCCGCAGTCACGGCTCGAGACGGGACCGCGTTCCTCAGTTCCGGCACCTGGTCGCTAATTGGTACCGAACTTGATGCACCAATCGTGACTCCGCAGGCTCTCAAGTTCAATTTCACAAACGAAGGCGGGGTAAACGGAACCACTCGTCTGCTGAAAAATGTGATGGGGCTCTGGATACTGCAGGGTTGCCGCAACTGCTGGAAAGCACGGGGCGAGTCCTCGGATTACCAAGAACTCGTTGACTTGGCTGCTCGTGAAACAGCGTTCGCAAGTCTGGTTGACCCAGACGACGAGTCGTTCTTGCGTGCCGCCGATATGCCCGCCGCCATTGACGAGTTTTGCAAGAAAACGCACCAGCCTGTCCCAGAAACAGAGGGCGCTTACGTACGCTGCGTATTGGAGAGTTTGGCATTAAAGTATCGCCTGGTTCTTGGCAACCTTGAACAACTTTGCGGAAAGCGCATCGAACAAATCCGCGTCATTGGCGGCGGATCGAAAAATCGCTTGTTGAATCAGTTCACGGCAGATGCTACAGGACGACGGGTGCTCGCTGGTCCGGCAGAAGCAACCGCCCTGGGGAATGTAGCCATTCAAATTCTTGCGACCGGCGAAGCATCTTCCCTCCAAGAAGTGCGGGCGATTGTTGATCGATCTTTCCCGACCGAAGTATTCGAGCCGATGGACACCGACAAATGGCGACAGCATACCGAACGCTTCGAACAGTATTGCGGGATGACTTATGCCTGAGATCAAAGAAACTACACGTTTGAAAGATCTGTGGGACGAGGGGAAAGCCGGGCAGATATTCGGGAATCAGTTGGCTCTCTTACGGTATCGCTCCAACCTGCTCGGGGCCGATCTGCGAATTACCAATTTCGGCGGGGGCAACACCAGTTCGAAGTTTGAACTGCCAGATCCGTTCACGGGCGAGCCGGTTCGCGTGCTCGCGGTGAAGGGCAGCGGCGGAGATATCGGTTCGATCACCGAAGCAGGATTCGGCCTTCTCTATCTTGACCGCCTTGAGCACCTCAAAGAGTTGTATCGTGGCGAAGCGCACGAAGATGAGATGGTGCGCTACTATCCGCTCTCGGCCTTTGGCGAGAATCGAGTCGCCGCTTCCATTGATACGCCCTTGCATGCGTTCCTGCCTTTCCTGCATGTCGATCATTTGCATCCTGACTGGGCGATCGCGCTCGCGGCCAGCGCGAATGGCGATCACAAGTTGGAGCAGTTCAACAAGGAGTTCGGTCGCAACATCGTGTGGGTCCCGTGGCAGCGACCTGGCTTCGAACTCGCACTGTTGATTGAGCGAGCAGTCAAAGAGAACCCAGGCGCAGAAGGCCTCATCCTTGGCG
>DATFQQ010000169.1:0-35239 GCA_035264195.1 Candidatus Sulfotelmatobacter sp.
TACAGTCAACGTATAGGTGCCTGGAGGCACTGCGAGAAGCCGGTACTCTCCTTGCGGTCCGGTCGCCAGGGACCGCTCAAATTTTGATGCGGTATTCGCCAGCACGACAACGGCACCCGGAATCGCGCTCCCGCTGGGGTCAGTCACTGTGCCCTGCAGTGAACTGGACGATCCCTGAGGAAGCGCAGCACTGCACAACGTGAACAAGACTGCTCCCACTAAGGCTAACCCCTGAAAGTGCTTCATAGATCCTCCGTCGGGACCTTCCATCGTGAAACTTGCTCGTGTTTCTTCGCCAGTATCCGCACATCAGTGCGAGACAGGGTACTCCCACTGGTCCCCGGACACTTGTCTGGAAGTGACATCCACTTGTCCTGTAGTGACACAACCGGCAACCATACTGGAGTAGCGACTCTTACCACGTCGCCGGTGCTTTGCCGTTCCCGAGTTGTAGATTGGACATCGGCGTCGCCGTTACAAATCCGTTCGGTCAACTGCCGGAATGGTTGAGGATAGAAGTAATCCGGAAACCCGCCGGCGCTTCTCGTGAAAGGAAGGGAGAGTGTAAGAAAGCACGTTCTGGTAAACAGATGCTGTCCCTGTATTCCTAGTTTGAGGCGAGAGACCTAGTATTCCTAGTTTGAGGCGAGAGACCTATACTATGGTGGGAGTTTTTGAGCCGGCTACCCTGATGATCCGGGGATAAGATGTGGCAAAAACGGGCCAAAAAAGCGGTTTGGCCCCCTTCGTAGGTGCAATTTTTCAGCTGGAGGTTTGGCGCGGCGCGGAAGAAAAATTCCTCCTCATCCGGTAACCAAAAAGTAGTCCCCCTCCCAAGCTTCGACTCCAGCTTTTCCCATGGCCCTTTTAGTCATTTCCTTTACTGTTTTTCCCATCCTCCCAGATCTCAACTGGTGAGATCGATTTGGGATCTGGCCCATGACCTCCCTCCCGTGTGATAGGCATCCGGCAGCTTTTAGCAGAGACTAGCCCAACCTTCTGGATGCTTGCGTGACACAAACATCGGGGACAGGACCGGCGAGACTGAGGCGCCCACGGTAACTCCGTCACTCCCGCGATTGAATACTAAGAAAACAAGCTATGGGTGCCTTCCCGGTTGTAAATGCAGTTGATTCTTTGACGTAAACAGGGCTTGCGCTCATTGACCAGATGATGGGTGTAAATGTTCCACTGCTACGTTGGACTGGCTCCGGAGGAGAAATCCAGCGGAGATCGGCGCCGATTGGGACACATCAGCAAGCAAGGCAACGTGCTGCTGCGCTTTCTGCTGGTGGAAGCGGGCAGGTCACGGTGCGCAGTCAGCCAGAATGGCGTAGCAAGCTTTTTCATCTGGCCATGCGGCGCGGACGGAAGATCGCGAAGGTAGCGATGGCGCGGAAGCTGGCGGTGCATCTGTACTGGATGTGGCGTCAGGGTCGCGACTACGGCCAGACACAGAAGCTCAGTTCGCAGGCGGGAGAGCCCGGAAATCCCCATGGTGTGCAGTCAAACACCGATGTAATGATTGGGCATCCCGCTCACAGTAAGTGAGGGATTTCGAAGAAGCGAATCTTGATCGTAGTGAGTGATCGAAGAGATGGCTGGGTCGGACCGAGTTCCTGACCCGAAGATTCAAAGCGAGCCCAGGTTGAAAACGCGCAAACCAACTAAGAGAGCGAAATGGCGCTCCTCCACGAGTGCATACAGAGGTGTGCTCAAAACGTGCTTGACATGGCCGACATTGTTAGAGATCGGGATTTATCGCCAACCATCATCTGCGCAGCTCCGGTGACGATCGCGGTTCGATTCTGTTGGTCCATTCAGCCTCTGCACTAGATCTATTCAAGCAAATATCCTCGAATGAGCCTGCGAGAATAGGCAACAATTTGCACTTCGGATGGGAGGAAGTTGCAATATCTTTCAGGCTTCCGCAGACGCACGCCTGAAGATATAGTAGCGGATAAGTAGTTGCCGTCTTGTCTGCTGTAATCCCCCCGGGACCTGAAGCCAAGTGAGCGTGCTCGCTCGTTGCACATTCGTGCGAATTGCGCTTGCTGCTCGCTTGTCGCAGCGCCGGGCTGGCAAGATGCGAAAGGTTGGCATTTATGGGAATGGCTGAACCGATCCCTTCGATCTCTTATCCGCGTATCGAGTCCATCGTTGCTTCGCTGGTCAGTTCTCATAAGTTGATTCTCGGATTGCCGGAACTTTGCCCGAATGGCATATCGGAAAACTGGCTGCTTCGACATTGTGGTGCGGTTCACTGGGCGCGACTGGCGGATGCGCTAGGAGTGCGGCCGGAACAGGTGTTCGACAAACAAGGGGACCGGCTGTATGCGTCGTTTTACAGAGTGAACATGGAAGGAGCGCTGACTGGGTTCGGCGAAGGCGACGAAGTGGAAGTGGACTGCGAACTGCGCAGGCTCTCGCCACTACGCTACAAATCGGAGCAGACGATTCGCAATCTCTCGCGCGGTGGCTGCCTGCGAATGTCGATGTGCAGCACGTTCGTAAAGCGGCGCGCACTGGACAACAATGTCCATCTGGTGTTTTCAGAACCGGTGACGTCGGCGCAGTGCATTGAGAAGTCGGACTGCGCGAATGCCCGCATCTGCCGAGATAGTGCGAAGCAGACAAAACACTCGGATTCGACCAATGAGTTTACGTATGATCCCTCGCCGATCGCCGACTTCAACGGCGTTGGGCTGTTCTATTTTGCGCAGTACCAGGCGGCTCTGGATTCGGCAGAGTGGCAGTTGCATCGCGATCCCGCGATGGTGAACTGCGGGACGACGCAGAGAACAATCTCTTATTTCGGCAATCTGAATATCGGCGACAAGTTGAAGATCTGTTTCTCGGACGTGGAGTTGTCACATGGTGCTATTGCGCACGTGGCTGCGGTGTACCGGGAATCGGACAACTTTCTGGTCGCGGAAGCCGTGACGCGCAAGGAGCCGCAGACTTCGGGCGAATAGGCAGGCGAGGATTTCGAAACGTTACCCGCCGAAGTTCACAGCATCTCCCCTCTGACCAATCAACTGTTGTTATCAAGATGGGATGAGAAGGCCGGTCTCCGACGGGATGCTGTACGCTCCGAAGTTATCGACGTGCTCTGAGGCACAAGAGATAAAGGTGGAACTGCTGAGGCAGATCAAGGGAGTGGGTACGCTGATCGCGCTGACGTTCCTGCTGACGCTGGAAGATCTGCAGCTTCGGCAAGAGTCGCGACGTGGGCGGCTATCTGGGACTGCAACCGGGACGCAAGGAGTCAGGAGAGAGCGAACCGCAGCTGCACATCAGTAAAGAGGGAGATCCGTATCTGCGGACGCTGCTGGTGCAGGGAGCGCAGCATATCTTGGGACCGTTCGGCATCGACTGCGATCTCAGACGCTGGGGACTGAAGCTGGCTGAGCGTGGTGGACGAAACAGGAAGAAGCGGGCGATCGTGGCCACGGCAAGAAAGCTGGCGGTGTTGCTGCATCATCTGTGGGTGAGCGGAGAAGTGTACGAGCCGTTACACAACAGCAACGGAGTGACCGTTGCGGCAAACGGCGTAAAACAAACAGCTAGACCAAGTCAAAATCGTTCCACGAAGAGAAAGACAAAAGCCAAAGCCGAGTTCCGGTGACTGCGTTAATCGCCTGGCCCATGTTCCACTCTTGAGTGAACGACAGGTCGCCCAACGGATAGCAGCACCGGCTGAATTGAGAACGCCCAACATGCACCGAGCGACGAGATCGCTCCTCGAGAGTGTGGATGGAAGCATGGCGACAGTGGCTACTCGGCGGGAGAAAACAAAAGAATCAAGAACTCACTATGAACCCAGAATTCCCTTGACTCCGACCGGCCTTCTGATGGAAGGCGTTAGCACTCAGAATCCCCCAGGTCCTCAATCAATGACACCTCTTGCATAGCCCAGGCATTCTGCCCGTAGTTCCAAACCTGCGGCATGAGGAGGCTGTTTTGAGGGTTCTCTAAACGCTATCCGCCGGGTCCCGCGGTCGGTACCTTTACCGTTTGCTCTGTAACGACGAGGAAGAGTTGGAAATGGCTAAATTTGTGCAGGCGTTCATAGCGGCGGCCACGATAGCTGATTTGGATGGAGGCTTTCTGCGGCAGCCAAACGCTGAACTTGCGTTTGTCGAACTCGACTGGTGCATACGAAATGTCGAGATGCTCTAGCTGCAACCGAATCTGCGGTAGCGGAGCCACTAGATCGGTCTCCAGACGCAAGATCTGGTAATCATTCGCAGCGATCCAAGCGCGACCCCCGAACCTGAGTTGATAGACTGAACGCTGGATTCGGATTTGATGAAACGACTTGCTCGGGTCGGGGCTCTCTACAAATCGAAGCTGCCAGGCCGAGATGCCTTGTAAGTCCATCCGTCCTTCGCAGCGAAACTCGAAATTCACGACCTTCTGCGGGTGAAAGATTAAAGCGAAGGCTGCGGTGCCCGTGTCGTAAACTGGGGAAGAATCGGCTTCTTTCTTAGACGAGCGGTATTCCTCCACCCAGAAACCGCCAGATGGCACCTGAGCGATCTCGGCTAAGTAACTAAACAACTGATTGGTTGCCTTACGGGGCTTGCCGTTCCTCCTGAACTCAGTCTGCTCAATTTCCTCGGTGGCAGTGAAGCGCTGCAGATTATCCACCAATTCGGCAGCCCGCTCGCTGGCTCTTTGAAGGATCTCTGACAACGGACATGGGACATCGCCCTGAACTTCATTTGGGAATTTTTCGTCAGCCTGTTTTCGCTGTGCCGGTTGCACCAAATCTGTATTTTCTAGCGGCGAGATATCGTTCGACTTGACGGACGGAAAAAGGGCGCGCGCCTCTTCCCCCCTCCCGCTGGCCACCAGAAAATCCGCCTCCATGGCGTGCACCTGCGCAGGACTGATTGGCTGCACTTCAAACAGCGATTCATTGACCTTGTCCGAGAGTTTTGTTTCGAAGTGATTGAAGCTGGATTGCTCGATATACAGCTCCAGACTACGTTGTAGTTTTTGCAGGTCACCAAAGACACGAGTTGCCGCTGTGACGGGATCGACCCCGTCTTTCACCTGCCTTTTGTATTGCTGCACTTTTGAGGTCTTCTCCGCATAGTCTCGAAGCGTGAGATAGTGAGTCAGAGCCCAACACTCGGCATAGAAAATTGCCCCCTTCTTTTCCTCGATGTAGTAGGGCGACTTCTCGTCCACGGTGAGTAATGTTGCGAAAGGCAGCAGGGTTTCCTGGCGCAATAACATCAGGCGCTGCTGATCCGGTTCCCCTAGGAGGATGTTCTGACCGTAGATCTCGCTGGTTTGATAGAACTCTGCCAGACCTTCATTGAGCCATAAGGGCATCCGCTCTTCGGCCTGGTGAAAGAACAGGTGAGTGTACTCGTGATAGACGACAGGGTATGGATTTCCAGCTTCCGAATCGAGCCGCATTAGGATGTAATTCTTGTCGGTAGCCCCCACAAACATTCCGTGCAGTGGCAGCGATTTCCTGGAGTGATATGTGCCAGGTTCAAGCGCGCGGAATTGATCTTTTGTCGTGATAGCGAATACAAAAACGGGCGATTCGGGATCATCTTCCAGTTGCGGGTAAGTCTGTTGAAGGATGGCCCGCATGCGCTCGAACTGGGCCGCGATGTGGCGGCCCTGTTTCTCGTTTGAGTTGGTGACAATCGTGAACCGGGAACTACGTACCTCGATCCAGTTCGCCGGATGTTCGCGCGCGGTGGCGAACGAAGCCCCTAGTAGGGGCAGCAATAGCAAGAGGTACTTCGACATTGCGGCGCACCCAAGAATCAGGCCGTAAGTTACGAATCTTGAAGAGCCCCAAAATCGGAGGAGGTGGAACGCTCCAGTCGGCATTAACGTACTCCAGAAGCGACTGGAAGTCTATTGTTTTGCGGAACATCTATTAAAACGATTCTATAAAAAGAAGTGCGCAGCCTCGCAGTTGGCGAGAAATCTCTTTACACTCGTTAACTCTGCGCCAGGTGTTTGACATGACGCTCAGGTGCGAGAGCCGCTCCGCGAAGACTACAATTAACAGGCTCGCAGACAGGGAGGCAGCATGCGCTCTCGCGTCGACTCCTGCAAGCTCCTTATCCCGGTTCGCATTGTTTTGGTCGCAGCTCTGGTCTTGATGTTATCGGGTTGGACCACCTGCGCTGTGTTCTTCGGTTTCAATAGCTGTCCCGGCGCGGTGCCTCAGCCCCAGATCACATCACTTTCGCCGGACACTATTTCCCTGCATGCGGATTCGGTTCTGCTGACCCTGAACGGGAGCAACTTTGTGCCTCAGTCGCAAGTCCTGTGGAATGGAACGGCACTGGCGACAACGTTCGTAGATGCACACCATCTTCAGGTCGCGATTACGCAGACCACTTTTGAATCCTTTGGCGTCTCAGCCGGAAGCAATGTTCTGATTTCCGCAACATCCCCCGCTTCCACTCCTGCTGTCGGCTGTCCGAATGGCGGGGCTTCTGTCGCGCTGGTACTGGCTATCACCTAAGCACAGCTTGTCAGTTGTGCTTCTCTTATTGATGACCAGTCATCTTCCGCTAGCAAAAGGTCCAGCGTCGCAGCTTGCCGCGTCCAATATATTTCTCCGCAATCGACTGGATCAATCTACGGGTTCAATACTCGCTACTTTAATCTTCTTCTTGTCCATCGCCCCTTTAACTTGGACTTTGCGACCAGCGAACGCAGCAGCCTTACCCTGGTCGTTCAGGTCGTAGAAAGTCTTCTTGGCTGGATCGAAAAGAACATACTTCGCACCCAACTCGATGCACTTGCGTGTACAGGTCACCTTATCTCGACCCATGCTCTTCATCTGGTCCATCATTTTGTCGTGCGTACCGTCTTTGGCGCAGAGAGAATCCATAATCTCTCCGGTAAAGACCTGAGAATCACTCTGGCCGGTAGGCGCAGCCCACATCACGCTTGCCAGCAACCACATCGAGAATAGAATTGAAAAGGCCCAACGTTTCTTCAGCATCCCGCCTCCGTAGAAATTTTAAAAGTTCTCTCTCTACATCTTGTGAAACTTGCGGCGGATCATTGTCAAAGCCTTGTCAACAGATTGCAACGTGTAGGAGACAGCGAGACGCGACAGAGATGACAAATTACATTTTGATGACATACATGGAAGCCACCGATGTTTACCCTTCGGGAAGGTAATCAAATCCCAGAGGGTATTCGGTTCTGCCAAGCGAGAAACTATGATGCGGAGCGAGACAAAAGCTGTACGGCTGGCGATCACAAGTATTACATCCCTAATTCTGATCTTTGCGAGTGCCCCGTTCGCGGGCGGCACTGACGATTCGAGCACGACAGCGACATCACCACATTCCAGTTCGGCGCCCCAACCGACCCCGGGAGACGCAGGCATATCTTTCGTTGACGGTTCTCCTTCACAGATCATTGTCGAACGTGCGGGCAGGAAGTATCTCGTGGACGTGGCCAGCCATGAAATTAAAGAAGTCAGCTCAAATAACATCGACGGAGCTGAGACGTCGAGCAGTCGATCCAATCCCGACAGTGAGAACCTAAGAGCGACGACTCAGGGTACTCCCTCTACCGCAGGCCCGGCGGCGGCGACCACCCCCAAGGTATACACCGCTGGCGACGATCTGGTCTTCAATGTTCCCACTGGGCGCCGCGTTGAGCGTCATGGACTCTATGTCAATTTCACCCACAGATTTCCGTACGAACCGGCTTTTGTCACGCCGGGCCGAGGAAATACCTTGCTTGGTTTGGATAACTTCGCGATCCCTTCTTTCGGCTTCCGATACGGGATCTCATCAAGGCTGTACGTCTTTGCCTATCGCTCTCCCAGCATCATGGGCCGTCCGATCGAATTCATGGCCGGTTACAACGTGTTCGATGAACACGACCACCAGCCTCTGAACTTAGCGGTGAGATTTTCAGTGGACGGACAAAATAATTTCCAAAGAAATTTCTCGGAAAACTTCGAAATCATCGCTTCACGCAGTATCACCAGGCATGCGCAAGTATATGTTGCGCCGACATTTACGATTCATGCCCGGCCGCTGCTGCAGAACACGAACCCGTCCTTGGCCGATGCGATCGTTGAACAGCCATGTTCGGCCCCGCAAGCAAATGGGGTTTCGGGCGGTATGATTCTAAAACCCTGCGCCAATACGATTTCGATTGCTGTGGCAGCCTCGGTCGACATTCGGAAAACTGTTGCTCTGGTAGCGGAAACCATCCCTACAGTGATGAACGCGGATGAGCTAGGAATCCACAGGCCGGAGTTCGCGTTTGGCATACAGAAAAAGATCTGGCGTCATGCATTTACCCTGGGCTTCGGAAACGGGCCCGCGACAATCGTGTCCCAACGAGCCGGCAGTAACGCAACGTTCCTGGGTGATCCCAGCGCTAACACGCCCAAGAACATGTTCATCGGCTTCGATCTAACTCGACAGATTTTCTGAGGGGCCAAACCAGTTCGCATTGAAGGATTCGGAGAAGACCAGCGCCATGGCCAAACTCTGCTTTGGGGGCACTATCACAGTATTGCTCTTGTTTGCCGTAAGTCTTGTAATCGGCAAGCTTGGGCTAATCCCTACGACCGCGGCATCGGCTCCACCAACGCTCGAGCGTGAATTGGCAACGCAAGCGCTGAATGCTTCGATGATGAGACATGCTCCGCACGTCGCCAACCCCTATCCGACAAACGACGAAAGCCTGATCGCCGGAATGAGAATCTACACGATGAATTGTGCGGTCTGCCACGGAGCACTTGACATCCAGGCCAGTCCGCTAGAGCACTCTTTTTATCCGCCCGTTCCACAACTCATTGTTAAACCCGTCCATGATCCCGAATGGCGTACGTATTATGTGGTGCGCACAGGAGTCCGATACACCGGCATGCCGGCGTGGGAGGGAGCGTTAAGCGAACAAGACATGTGGAGAGTCACCGAATTCCTCTCCCGTATCGAAAATCTACCCCAGGGTGCGGCGTCGTACTGGCACGAAACGTATGCACCGAAACAGTGATCGATCACGCCGTCACATGGAGTGTGGGAGATCTTCGCTCCGCGCGTGTCACTGGTTGATGTGCAAGGAACACACACAGGAACGACATATCGAGTTGGTAGGGATGTCGAGATGCGCTCGGAACTGTAACGCGGCAGCACCATTCACGATTTCGGCCACGGTATTCGCGTGAATATTCCCGAGCGGGGGATGAAAAAAGCAAGGGCGCACATCTCCTGACGAATCAATCACGGCGGAAACCCAGGGAGCGTTGCAGTAAGGGGCGACGTGCTCTTCCTGGAACAGGTGAGCCCGAAAATAAGAGACCAGCCGCCGCAACTTCGCCGGGTTTTCTACGACGAAGCCGGAATCGATTTCATGGCGGTACTCGGAGATCATCCGCTCGATCTCGCCCGCTAGTTCTTCTACTTCCTCGGAATTTAGCGCGATTTCCTGCTGCCGCTCCTCCGGCCACACGTCGGGACGATTGAAAGCAGACGAAACCACATCGGCCGCCAGGAACGAGACGGAAGTCAGGTCGGTATCCTTTGCCGCAGTAATGAGCGCACAGAGGTGCCGATGATTCTGCTTCTGAACCGTGCAGCGTGCGCCGACAACTATATCCGGGCGGTAACGTCGCAGCGCTTGAACGCCGGTCGCAATGCGTTCAAACGCACGCGGGACTCGCCGAATCAGGTTATGAACTGGCGGGGGACCGTCCAGCGAAACAATTACGTCGTCTATCGTCGCGGCAATCTGCTCGGCCTGGGCCTCAAGCAGCAGGCCAGCGGTCAGAAGGGTTATCCGTATGCCCTCCCGCCGAAGCATCTCTGCTAACGTGAATAAGTTAGCGTTGCGCTGGGGTTCCCCGCCAGTGAAGACGGCCCACCGGACGCCCAGGTCGCGGAACGACTGAACTTGACGCTCGAGGTCCTGGGGGCGGATTTCCTGCGGGTCACGAATCTTCCAGATGTCGCACATCACGCATCGGCAGCTGCATTGATTGTGGGCAGCGATGACCACCACCGGAAGAGTATGAATCAAATGCCTTGAGAGGTCCGCCTCATGTGAGACAGCCGAATGATCCCGGGCCGAGATTGAGACAAGGTTACTCATTCTTACTTGTCGTTCACGCTGAAGAATCAGATTCACGCTCAAGTCTGATCAGAATATGGTCGCCTAATAGACGAACTCCAGCACAGCGACCGAGCATACGATCAACAAGGATGGCGGCATTCAATAACTGTGGAAGTCGACTCGCATACGGTTCGAGATAACTGGGCGGAACCGCGACACCGATCCCCTTAATGCTTTTGATTTTGAAATGTGGGGCAAACATGCGCGCCAACATCCACACCGACGGATAGTAGACCGTTAAAGGCATGCCGCCATCCACGCGCGTCGTGATGCCTTCGCGATGCAGCCTGCGTAGCGCTTTCGCAGGCTTGCCGTGCAGGAGATACCAGACGGTTTCCCAGAGACAAAATGGCCCCATCCAACACAAAAGTGCGGCAGCGCCGGGGCGCAGAAGGGCCGCAAGATCCGCAGCCAGTGACTTGAGATCGGCGACACAGTTCAAGGCGCCGAAATTGGAGAAAGCTCCATCAAAGAGTCTCTGCCCTCGCAAACTGCCCAAGTGTCCTGCAGCGAGAACCTGTGTCTGGACCAATTGTAATCGAGGGCTGTCTTTCAACCTTCGGGTCGCGACCTCAATCATCTTGGGCGAGCTGTCGCAGGCGAGTACCCGCACCCCTCGCTCTGCGAGATAGCAAGCATCTACGCCTGTTCCGCAACCGATCTCAAGAATTTGATCCCCGGCGTGGAAGGTCTTCGCCAGTTCTTCCCAGACCGATAGGCGCTGGGCGCGTCCAATCGTAGAGTTCGTGAAGGTCCGGTCATAGCTGCTGGCGGCTTCGTCGAACGGGGCAGCATAGACCTGAGATCCGACCGCCATCGATTCAAGCCTCCACTTCGGTGGCCGCAGCATCGAGACCGACTCGCGCGTCCGAGATTCGCTTTTGCAGGGAGGCAATCGCAACCTCGTCGCAGGCCGATTTACGACGCAGACGATCCAGATCAACCTCGCTGCGCAACAGTTGATCGGCGAAGCCGTAGTAGCGACGGGAGTGACGGCCTCGTATCTTGAACTCCCTGTCCGAACTGAAGCGCCACGGATTGCCGTTTTCAACCCGGTCTTTGACATCCGAAAAGTAAGGAGTGCCCTTGATCGGATACGCTACCGTCGTGAAGAAGATATCGGGGTCGGTTCTCTTCACGTGTTCGATTGTTGCTTCGATGTCAGAGAGTTCCTCGCCTTGATATCCCCACATCAGGAACATGCCCGTCTGGATTCCATTGGAACGGCAGAGGGTGACGGCATTCTGCACTTCTTGGATGGTGACTCCGCGTTCCATAGCATCCAGGACGCGCTGGGAACCGCTCTCCGAACCAATCCATACTCGAAAGCAGCCCATCTCGGCGAGCGTTTCGATCACCCTTGCGTTCAGGCGGTCGGCGCGCGAAATGCATTCGAAAGGTAACTTCAAACCACGGGCCTTAAGTTCGGCGGCATACTGAAACAGCCATCCGGGATGGATCGTGAAGACGTCATCGGCCATCCATGCCATTTCCGGAGAGTAGCGATTGATGAGCCACTCAAGTTCGTCGGCGACTGACGTGGGTTTTCGGCGGCGATGGGTCTTGCCGAAGACCTCGTGACTGCACCAGCGACAATCGTAAGGACACCCTCTCGCAGTGATCAGAGATACCGAGCCCTGCCCATGCCGCTCCCGCCAAGCCGTTAGGTATTTGGAGTAATCGATGGTCTCTCTAGCTGGCCACGGCTGCGTATCAATATCGCGGATTTGGGCCCGAGGCGGCGTACGAGCCACTGACCCGTCGTCCATCCGGAAAGCGATGCCTGAAACGCCCTGCAATGCATCAGGAGACGGATGAAGGTGAAGGAGAGGTACCAATTCTTCGAGTGTAAGTTCGCCTTCGCCGATTACCACGACGTCGGCTCCGGAATCGAGATACTCATCAATGTAGGCTCCCGGTTCCGGTCCGCCCACGACGGTTTGCCATCCGGCCGCTTTCGCCACGCGCAGAATTTCTATGACATTGGAGCGAGTCATCAAGTTTGCGTAGATACCAAGCACAGAAGGGGGCCCTGCCTGCAGCTTAGCGAATAACTCCTTGGACGAAGAAAACGTGGAATCGAAGACCTCGGCGTCAATGCCCTTCTCCCTGAGATGCGAACAGATGTACAGAATTCCCAGGGGAGGATAGGGCTTCATGATCTGAAGCTCCTTTGGATCTTCGTAAACGAAGTAGCCGTGGGTAAGAAGGATATCCATTGTTTAATGGCGCCCCTCAGGAAGAAAATGCGCGAAGAGGGATTGACTGCAGCTGTACCAGTGAATCGGATTTGGGCTCCGGAAGAATAGTCGGGTAAGAATTCCGACAAACCTTTTCGAGTGCTACGACCTCTTTCCAGAGATCGCAACTTCTATCCTGATACCCCCCTTCCTCTACTCTCGCCGCGTTCCAGGAGTCCACCAGTGCATGCAAGAAGTCATGTAAAGCCCGGTAGAACGTATCTGTGTAGGCGCCCCGGAACATCATCGAAAGGTCCTCACTGTCAGACCAGTTCGACTTCTGTCCGAGTTCGCCATGTACACGCTGAAAGAATTTCGTTCCTGGCAAAGGATAAGAGACCGAGACACCGATATCGTCAGGTCGCGTTTCGCGCACTAGTTCGATTGTTTTCTGAATGTCATCCCAGGTTTCACCTGGATAACCAAATTGCAGAAAGTAACATGCGCGAATCCCTTCGTTGCGAAGGTTTTTCCGAGCTTTTGTAATCTGCTCGACGCGAGTGCCCTTATCCATGGCATCCAGGATTTTCTGCGAGCCGGACTCGACTCCAAGCCAGGCCTCAGCGCAGCCAGCCCGTCGCAATGCATTAACATTGCCGGGCGTCATCAAATCCACCCGCGATTGCATCTTGAACGGGATTGCGGCATCAAGGCGCTCGACCTCGGCGGCGAGATCGCGAACCCACGGCGGACGCAACCCAAAAATGTCGTCGGCAAACCAGAGATGGGCCGCTCCAAACCGGTATTTCAGTTCGTGCATCTCTGCTGCCACGTTTTGCGGCGCGCGCACGGCGAACGAATCGCCGTAGATGGGCTTGGCACACCAGTTACAGCGATACGGACATCCGCGGCTCGCCACGATATTCAGGGAGAAGTAACCGTGTGCAGACTCCCAGGCACTCCGATATTGATCGACATCCAGCAGATCTCGGGATGGGAATGGCAGCACATCAAGGTTTTGCATGAGCGGGCGTGACTGAGTACGCACGAGTTCGCCAGTCTCTTCGTCTAGATAGGCAAGCCCTTGAATGGAGCGCGGAGATTTGCAGTCCCTGTTGAGGATGTGACGAACAACTTCGAGTAGGGTGGTTTCGGCTTCCCCGAGGAGTACATAATCGAAGCCATGGCGCAGGTAGTCGAGTGTGTGGTCGGAAGCGTCAGAGCCATTGGCTAGAACCATGGCGTTGGCCTTTTGCGAGAGCTCGAGAATGCGAAACGCCAAGCCCCGCATGCGAGTCAGACACATTTTGGTGAGGAAATTGAAATTGTCTTCGTAGACAACTACCACGCGCGGCTTGTACTGGTCTAAAGCTTCTTCGAAATGCCTCTCCGGATCGGTGAGCATCGTGTCGAAGAGCGCAATCGAAAGCCCGGCGCTACGGAGAAGAGCCGCCGCGTAAAGGGTTCCTAACGGCGGATAGGGCTGCATCTTCCGGGTTTGCTTCCGGTCGTAATACAGGTGGTATGAGTGAGTCAGCAGAACATCCACGGGGCCCTGCTCCGAGCTCTCCATTTTCATGGTCAGCACACTTCCTGCTCACGTTTGGTCAAAGTCGTGCCAGTAAGAAGTGAGCGGTGAGTCACAAGCCCTTTCGCCGTGCGCGACGGCTGTAGTCCCAAAGCGAAAGGAAGATCGATTCTTGCGAATGCGACCTAGCACAGGGGCCCAAACCACCCCCTGAACAGCTGAGCTTGAGGTCCGTGCCCCACACGGGCGACGGCAAAGCTGAGTAACGCGAACGCGCTTCCCAGCCGCGAACCAACGCTGCAAGGGTGAAATCTCTCCCTTGACACTCCCCCTCTCCAACCGACTCATTTTTAGGGAGAGTAGTTCGTGACAGACAAACTGTTGTCAGCAGATTGTCAAAGTTCTGTCACTAAACGGGAAAAGCGGCCGGGCTGACGCTGATTTTGAATGGCCTTGACAAGTTGTTTACAAATCACTGCCGGTGGGTTATCCAGTTGTCGCCATCGACCGAGTTCAGGACCACGACTTGCCCAATTCAGCTCTTTGACGCTTTAGCACCTGACTAATGTTCCTCTTCTACAATCCCAAAGCTGCGATCTACAGCCTGATCTCGATCATCCAGAACTCGGCGGTAGAACTCCTCGCGGTTATGAGTTTGTCGAAACCCCAAGTGCCCGCAGTGCAGGCTTGCCGATTTACGTCCCGTCGCTTTGCCGTTGAGAACTACGCGCCGGTCCGCCTCTAAAGGCTGGCATCACCGTCGTACTGGCACGGATCAAAGGGAGATGCTTCTCGCAGTTGCTCTTGCAGAGTTGAGGAGGCGATTTTGTGGAAGTAGGTCCACGACGATAGCTTGCGTCGATGATGCGCGAGGCGGTCGATGATCTGCTGCTTCTCCGGATGGAAGCCGAACGCTTCCAGCATATGAATGCCCTGAGTACGGCACTCGTTTAGTCCCCACGCTAATATGGAAGTCAGAGCGTCGCCTGTACCGGGAAGAGCCTGGTAATCGACCAACCGCATTCTCCGCAAGCCGATTTCCTGGTAGTCCTGACGTTGGAAGATGGCGTAGGCGAGAATTCGTGAGTCGACTTTGTGAGTGACGATCCACGCTCTTCCCTGAGTCAGCGAATATTTAAAGTGCCAGTTCAGTGTTTCGCTGGATCTGTCTGCCAAAAATGAATTAGGACGAGCTTCCAGCAACTCTTGCCAGAAGTGGTCGAATGATTCGCCGAAGCTGGTTTGTCGAATGAAGACCAAGCGCTGATGAGGCCACGGGTTCTTCAGAATCTTGTCCCACACCTTCAGAGCGGGCGATGCGACGTGAGAAAGCGGAGTGGGCCAGCCCTTCTTCGATAGGGCGCTGCTGACAAAACCGTCGTAGTTCGTAATCCAGAAGGATGAGTTCTCCCAATCACCGACTGGCATTCGGATTACGCCAAGTCGATCGAGAACCTTCGACGAGTTCGAGTTGGCAGTGCTGCCGACGAAGTATTCCACGTCAGGGGCAAATTCAAGAAGACGATCGAGGAGGACCAGCCCGAGCCCGCGATGCGATGGATCGAGCGCGAACGCATGCAAGCCAGAGGCAAGAACCTGGCGGCCCTTAAAGTGATACTTGAGAGGAATATTCCCGAGAAAACCAACAATTTCCTGGCCGTGCTCAACGACCCATCCGATGGGCCATGCTGAATGCTGCTGATAAACGGGGTTGTGCTGCCAGAGATGTTCCCACTCTTTTTGGCCTTTGACAGCGAGCCCGTTGCGAACGAGCAGGGCGGCGATCTTTTCGTAATCGGTAAAGGTGGCTTCGCGGACCTCAGCGGACCCTGGAACAGTACCTGCGATAGTCGTCTCTTTTGCGTTCGCTCGAGACAACGCAGAAGGGGTGTCGCTCCGAATTAGCGACTCCAATTCGGCGACGCTCTTCACCTGCACAAGGGCTTCAATTGGGATCAGCTTTCCCGACAACCGGCGCAACTCTTCCTGAAGTTCGAGCGTTAGGAGCGAGTCGATGCCCAAGTCGCGCAGGGATGCGTCGGGGCGAATTTCCTGCGCCGGACGGCCTGTGATGCGCGAGAGAAGTGCCTGCACACTTCCGTTAAATGGCTTGGGAGTCGGAGTGGTGGAAGACTCGATTGTTGACGGCATCGGTTGCCGCGCGTCCAGCGATTCGAGCCAGCAGACTTGATGCCGCCAGGGATACCGAGGCAGATTTACTTGTCTCACGGTGCCGCGGTAAATCTTGGACCATGCGATTGGATACCCGAGCGAGTAAAGTTGGGCGGCAATCCTCAGTGGCATGAGTGACGCAGCCTCGTGCGCCGAGAAACCTGGCATGATCACACCATTCGACGACGGCAATTCCGCGTTACTTAAGAATTGTTCTGCTGTGAGATCAAGAAAGTCCATCCCCGATTTCGCAAGCTCGTCGAGTGCAATCTCTGAAGAATTGGCGTCGGCAGCAAAAAACTTTCCGTTCACAACGGTCAGGCTGCAAGCGGGGCGCACACCCCATTGTTGAATGAGCCGCAACACATCGGATGACGTTTCGTTGTCACGTGAACCTGGGACCCCAGAAATCAGCACTCCGAGCTTTCGCTTTCCTGCCTTCGCGGGCTGTTTAACAAGTTGCAGCCATGCGCACATCTCAGCTGCCAAGTCTTCAGCTGGCGATCCGGCAAATGCAATTCTGTATTCGTGGTGAGTTCTTCGCAGCGCTGCGGCGCGACACAACTCTCTTAGATAATTCGCATCTGATTTCTGGATAACAGCAGCCGTCTCTCGGACGAGTTGCCGGAGTACTTCTGGATCCCGCGCAGAGAGTGGAAAAACGAATCCCTCTGGATTGTCCGGGTGCTCTTGCAAGCCGTTAACGTCCGTTTCATGGCTGGTCAAACAGACGTGCGCGTAGGTCCCCCCCATGCCGAAACTGCTGATTCCCGCGGTCCGGCGTGATGTTCCATTCATGGGCCATGGCTCGCGCTGCGTTTGGACGGCAATGCCGAGCTTGTCTCCGTTGACGTGCGGGTTCGGTTGTTCGGGAAAAATACTGGGAACAAATTCCCCGTGCGAAATCATCAGTGCCACTTTGATCAATCCCGCAACTCCGGCAGCGGTTTCCAGGTGGCCGATGTTGGTCTTTACCGATCCAATGCGGCAAGGTCCGTGACCGTTCCGCGGAGCGAATACTTTGCCGACTGCATTGGCCTCGATGGCATCGCCGAGCAGTGTTCCAGTACCCTGTACTTCCACGTAATCCGTTTCAGTTGGAGACATGCCTGCAGCTTGCCACGCTGCCTTCATTACGGCTTCTTCGCCCCACCCACCGGGCGCCGTCAGGCCATTTCGGCGGCCTCCTTGCCGCACCGCCGTTCCACGAACTACGGCGTAGATCCGATCGCCGTCTTTCACGGCCTGGTCGAGTTTCTTCAGAACGACAAAACCACAACCTTCTCCTCGCACATAACCATCGGCGTGTGCGTCGAACGAACGACATTGGCCAGTCGTCGAGAGTGCTCCGGCTTTCGCGAGCGAGATGCTCAAAGTCGGCGCCAGCACCGCATTAACTCCGCCGGCCAGCGCCAAGTCTGCTTCGCCGCTCTCCAGGCTCCGGCAAGCAAGATGAAGAGAGACAAGCGAGGAAGAACAGGCCGTGTCGATAGCCATCGCAGGGCCGCGGAGGTCAAAAAAATAAGCGATGCGGTCTACAGCGGTAGAGAGAAAATTCCCGGTGACATAGTGCGCAGTAACGCTCTCCCAAGGCTGCGCGCACATGCGGCCATAATCACCTGGCCCTATGCCGACATAGACCGCGGTTTGCGATCCGGCGAGCACTTCCATCGGGGTACCAGCGTCCTCAAACGCTTCGTACGCCATTTCAAGCAAGAGGCGCTGTTGCGGATCCATCGCGGCAGCTTCCCGTGGCGAGATTCCGAAAAATCCGCAATCAAACTCCCGGATGTTCTTGAGGAACGCACCGTGGCGCGTTGCAGTCCTGACGGGAGAATCGGGATTTGCATCCACGGCATCAGGATTCCAGCGGTCTTCGGGCACTTCGCTGACCGCGTTGCGGCCTGCGCGCAGTAACTGCCAGAATTCCTCGAGGCCGTTAGCGCTCGGGAACCTGCACGACGCGCCGATGATGGCGATCGGTTCCACACTTTCCTTTCGAGTGAATAGGCGAGTTTGGGGAGAAGACAACAACCCGCCGAAATTGTCGACCGAAGGCTATGCGGCTTTCCGCAGCCTGTCCATGGTTTCTTCGGTCGGATGATAAGTATTCCAAACCAGCCCAACTACTCTGAGCAATTGAATAATGTTACCGCTGAGATCGGGCTCCCACCAGAACATGCCGTGACGCGCGGCACTCGGGAAGGCGTGATGATTGTTCTGCAGGCCTTCTCCGAAGGTGAACACGGCGACCATGTAGTTATTCGCGCTGTGATCGTCGAGGTCAAAGCGTCGCGATCCGAAGTAGTGGCACACCGATCCAACGCACCAACTCGCCTGATTGACGACGAAACAGCGGACCAGGCCACCCCACAAGAAACCGAGTGCGGCGCCCGACCACGTGCGCGTCAGGATACCCCCGAGAATTCCCGGAAGAATAAAACTCAAAGTGACCCAGTAAAGGTAGGTGCGATGTACCCAGAACAGCGTTCGGTCCCCCATCAAGTCGCGCGAAAAACTCCAGTCGGCGGAATTTTCCGTGAACATCCAGCCGATATGGGCATGCCACAGACCGTTGAGCATGCCGAATACCTTGCTTCCGTGAACATGAGGAGAATGCGGGTCGCCGGGACGGTCGCTAAAAGCATGATGCTTGCGATGGATCGTAACCCAGGAAAGCAACGGCCCTTGTGTTGACATGGACCCTGTGATGGCCAGCAGCAAGCGCATCCGTGGCCCGGTTTCAAACGTGCGGTGAGCGAAATAACGGTGAAGCCCAATGGTCATGCCGCCCATCGTCACTAGGTACATGAACAGGAAAATTCCAATCTCCACCCAAGTGATGCCGTGGCGGATGCCCAGATACACGGCGATCACGGTCCCGACAATCGGTGCGGCCATCACCAGAAATGCAATGATGCGCTGTAGTTGCATGCCATCACGCTGAACAATGACCGGCTTCCGCATGGTGGAGGCAGGCGCGCTCATTGCTGTGACTCCACAGCCAATTCATTTTCCGCGACCAGAGCCGCGCTGGCCGGGATCCCGAACGTAGAACCGAGGTGCCGCGACAACTGCGCAATGGTGGGGTAGTCCCAAGCGACAATCTCAGATACTTCGTGTCCGAGAAATTTCTGCAGGTCGCCGGAGAGCTGGAACAGTTGCATGGAGTCCATCCCAAACTCGGCGAACGGACGATCGATATCTACATCTTCGGGATTAATCTGTGCCACGGCCGCGATGTGAGTGACGAGCCACTCCTGAACGCTGGCTTCGGTAATGGGTTCGGTTGTCTGGGTGATCGAATCCGTTTTCTTTCCCCGCAGTTTGTCTAATAGGCCCACAAGCTCTCCTTTTCGTTCGAAGTTAGGCCGCCAATACTGCATCGGCCTTCGATCTTTGCTTTTGTTTCAGCGCACTTTCAGATGGCCGTTTTACGTCCCATGCCAGTCCGAAGAGTGCCAAAACGCGGAGGAGGTATCCATGCAGGTCAATCTGCCACCACGACAGACCATGAAATGCGGAACTCGGAAAGGCGTGGTGGTTGTTGTGCCAGCCGTCACCGAATACGGCGATCGCCAGGAAGAAATTGTTGCGGCTGTTATCGTTGCTGCGGTACGGCCGGGTTCCAAACAGATGACAGAGAGAATTCACGCTCCAGATCGAGTGATGCCCCAGTGCAATCCGAATCAGACCGCCCCACAAGAATCCGTCGAATGCACCGTGCCAGCCGCCAATGAGCCTATATCCGAGCCCGGCAGGAATAGCCAGCCCCAATAGAACCCAGACAAAATACAGGCGATTCAACCTCATCAGCATGCGATCTTTGACCAATTCCGGAACATAAAGAACCCAGTCGTTGACTTGCGGTCCGAACAGCCAGCCGACGTGCGCATGCCAGAGGGCGCAAACCGTATTCCACAATCCCGGTTCATGAACAAAGGGTGAGTGAGGATCGCCGTCGCGATCACTGAATTGATGGTGACGGCGATGAGTTGCAGCCCACTGCATAACCGGCCCCTGCGCCGCCATTGACCCGAGAATGGCGAGAAGCGCCTTGACCGGCTGCGTGGTCTGAAACGAACGATGGGAAAAGTAACGGTGGAATCCGAGCCCAGCCCCGATGTGGCTGGCCCAGTACATTCCCAGCAGCAGCAGCAATTCAATTCGACCGACAGCGGAGCGGCATAGCAAAACAACGCCTACCACCAACGCGACGAATGGAATGACTACTACCCAAAAAGCGATCTTGCGCTGCAGAGCTAGAGCCTCTTCACCGGCTCGTGACGCTGCAGGCAGTGTCTTCCCTGTTGGGTTACACACCTGTTCCATGCAAGTCTTTTTACAAAGTCAGATTTTCTTCAGAATGCCCTAAGGCTGCCAGTAGATACGGCTTTGGCAACCTCCCCCAATCAGAATTTCCAACATCTTAGCGACCCTGTCAAGAGACTTTATTCTCCAGTCGGTGATCATTATTCACAACCATTTGATTATGGCCGAATCTCTCTTTCTTGACTTTGTGATTCCTCTGTAAAATTCAAAAAAATGCGCTTGGGGAGCTGTGAAACTTTCGCTTATGACCTCTGCTTCGTCTTCCACCACTGTTGTCGCTGAAACCCTTGTGGAAATCTTGCGGGAGCGAGCCGCCCGGCAACGAAGTCAACGTATTTATACCTTTCTCCACGGGGAAGAAGAAAAGTCGCTGACTTACGCTGAGATTGATCAGTTGGCTCGGTCCACCGCCGCGGTTCTACTTCTGCAGTGCAGTCCAGGCGATCGCGTGCTCTTGATTTATCCACCGGGACTGGAATATATCGTTGCGCTTTTCGCCTGCATGTATGCGGGGATCATTGCCGTTCCTTCCTACGCTCCACGGCCGAACCGTCCGCTGACCAGGTTGGAGGCGATCGTCTCCAACTCTGAGCCGAAGATTGTGCTCACCACGCGAGCACTGGTGGATTCTCCCAAGAGCATCTTCCACCAGCAAGTTGGACCTCTGGCAAACCTGCTCGTACTCTCGACCGACGACCTCACGCTTGATCTCTCAGCGGAGGCTCAGCCAATTTCAATCACGGCGAAGACCCCGGTCATTCTGCAGTACACTTCCGGCTCTACAGCGTTTCCGAAGGGCGTCACACTGACGCATGGCAATATCGTGCACAATACCGGCGCGATTGAGCGGAACTTCCCTTTGGATACATCAAGCTCGACCGTGTTCTGGCTGCCGCCTTATCACGATATGGGATTGATTGGAGGAATTCTCCAACCGCTCTACACCGGGTTCCCGGTAACGCTGATGTCTCCCGTGGCATTCCTGCAACGTCCGGCGCGCTGGCTGCAAGCCATCAGCCGCTATCGGGCGACGTGCAGCGGTGGTCCCAACTTTGCTTATGATCTGTGCGTACGCCGCATTAGCGAAGAAGAAGTCGACGAACTCGACCTCAGCAGCTGGACAGTTGCATTTAATGGTGCGGAACCGATCCGCAGGCAGACGCTGGAGGATTTCAGCGAGAAGTTTGGGCGCTGTGGATTCGATCCTAAGAGTTTCCATCCTTGCTATGGATTGGCGGAATCAACGCTAATGGCCACTGGTATGGATCGTTTCGGCACCGGGATGAAAGTGCAGAGTGTCTCGCGAGTCGCGATGGAGAAGGACGCAATCGTACCGCCAACGGATGAGAATGATGAGACGTGGGTTGTCAGTAGCGGGCATGCAGCCGGGAATCAGGATGTGCGGATCGTAGATCCGTCGACTTTTGAGACACTCCCTCCCGATCTTGTGGGAGAAGTTTGGGTATCAGGCCCGAGTGTTGCCGCCGGATATTGGGGACGTCCGAAGGAAACAGAAGAAACGTTCGCGGCGCGCCTCGCAACCGGCGAGGGACCTTATCTGCGTACCGGGGATCTCGGCTACTTGCATGAAGGACAGCTTTACATTACGGGGCGCATCAAAGATCTGATCATCATTCGCGGACAGAACTATTATCCGCATGACCTGGAGTTCACGGCGCAGCGCTCCCATCCAGCGCTTCAGCCTTCGAGTGGCGCCGCCTTCTCGGTGCAGCGCGATGGCGTGGAACATTTGATCCTTGCGCAAGAGGTGGATGGACGCCTGGAAGCAACTGAGATCAAAGAAATCACCAGCAGAATCTCGACGTCAATTACAGAAACGCACGATCTTCGCCTTGACGACATCGTGCTGGTAAAGCCGTGGACCCTGCCGCGCACGACCAGCGGGAAGATGCAGCGATATCTATGCCGTTCCGCGTATTTGTCTGCGACCCTGCAAACTTTGTAGACAGGTCGTTAGTGGGTCGCACTTTTTGAATCCAGGTCCAGATTCAATTCCAACACGTTCACACGCGGCTCTCCGAGCAATCCCAGGTCACGTTGATATGTGTGCCTGCGGACAAGATCCCGGAGGGTAGCTTCGCTCAGGCCGCGTTCACGCGCCACACGAGGCACCTGGAATTCTGCAGCGGCAGGAGAAATCTCCGGGTCCAAACCGGAGGCAGATGTCGTTGACAAATCGACTGGAATCTGCTGGTTTGGATTCTCCTGCTGAAGCAACGCAGCATCCGCGCGCACCCGCTCAATCAGCTTCTGATTCGTCGACGCGTAGTTTGTGCCACCTGAGTTGGCAGCATCATACCCATTGCCCGCATTCGATGGCCGCGGATGAAAATACTTCGCTGAGGTGAATGGCTGGGCGATGATCCGCGAACCGATGGCTTCGCCGTTGCGTTGCAGCATCTGGCCGTCGGCCTTGTCTTTGAAGAGCACCTGTGCGATCGCAGTGATCACCAAGGGATAGATCACGCCTAGCATGATCGTGGTCGCGATTGTCATCAACACTGCGGTAAGCAGATTCTTTTTCATAGAGCCCTCAAGCCAACCCAACAGCGGTGATCAGCACGTCGATGACCTTGATGCCCACGAACGGCGCGATGATTCCTCCAACGCCATAAATAAGGAGGTTGCGCCGCAGCAGGGCTTCGGCATTCATGGCACGGTATTTCACGCCGCGTAGTGCGAGCGGAATCAGCGCGATGATAATCAACGCGTTGAAGATGACGGCCGAGAGCACTGCCGACTCCGGCGTCTTCAAGCGCATGATGTTAAGTGCGTTGAGCACCGGGAACGTAGCCGCAAACATTGCAGGGATGATCGCGAAGTATTTCGCGACGTCGTTCGCGATTGAGAATGTAGTGAGGGCTCCGCGCGTCATCAGTAGTTGCTTGCCGATTTCAACGACTTCGATCAGCTTCGTGGGATTCGAGTCAAGATCGACCATGTTCCCCGCTTCCTTCGCGGCTTGCGTGCCGGTATTCATGGCGACGCCTACATCGGCCTGAGCGAGCGCTGGAGCATCGTTCGTCCCGTCGCCCGTCATGGCGACAAGCTTGCCCCCGGCTTGCTCACTGCGAATAAGCTTGAGCTTGTCTTCCGGTGTGGCTTGCGCCAGAAAGTCGTCAACACCGGCCTCGCGCGCGATTGCAGCAGCGGTCAACGGATTGTCACCGGTGATCATCACCGTCCGGATGCCCATAGATCGAAGCTGGGCGAAACGATCGCGAATGCCGCCCTTCACGACATCTTTGAGATGAATGACTCCCATCGCCTTACGGTTTTGCGCAACTACCAAGGGCGTTCCGCCCGAGGACGCAATCCGCTCGACCGTGGCACGGACTTCGGTCGGCATCGAGGTGTTGCCGTTCTGTTCGACGTAGCGAGAGATCGACTCTGCGGCTCCCTTGCGAATTTCACGGCCGTCGAGATTTACTCCCGACATTCTCGTTTGCGCAGTAAATGGAATGAACTCGGCTTCATGCGTTGCGAATTCACGACCGCGCAGGCGGTACTTCTCTTTCGCGAGAACCACGATGGAGCGCCCCTCAGGCGTCTCGTCGGCCAAGGACGAGAGCTGAGCAGCGTCGGCCATCTCAGATTCAGAGACGCCTGGTGCCGGCAGAAATTCCGTTGCCTGGCGATTGCCGAAGGTGATCGTCCCCGTTTTGTCTAAAAGCAAAGTGTTAACGTCGCCAGCGGCTTCGACCGCTCGCCCGGACATCGCCAATACGTTGTGTTGCACGAGGCGATCCATACCCGCAATGCCAATTGCAGAAAGCAGTCCGCCGATTGTGGTTGGGATCAGACATACGAGCAGCGATACGAGTACGAAGACGGTCTGCGGTGATCCTGAGTAGATCGCGAACGGTTGCAGTGTGACGACAGCCAGCAGAAAGATGATCGTCAGTCCCGCGAGAAGGATGTTCAGGGCGATCTCGTTCGGCGTCTTCTGACGCGCCGCGCCTTCAACCAAAGCGATCATTCGGTCGAGGAAAGTCTCGCCAGGGTTCGATGTGATCTTCACCTTGATCTGATCGCTGAGAACCCGCGTGCCTCCGGTAACCGCCGAGCGATCGCCGCCGGCTTCGCGAATGACCGGAGCCGATTCGCCTGTGATTGCGGACTCATCGACAGAGGCGACACCCTCGATGATTTCCCCGTCGCCCGGGATCAGTTCGCCAGCAGACACCATGACGAAATCTCCAGCGCGAAGCTTGGCGCTCGCTATCTGCTCGGTCTTGCCATTCGAGAGCAGCCGGTTGGCCATGGTTTCTGAGCGCGCCTTGCGGAGCGTTTCTGCCTGGGCTTTGCCCCTGCCTTCTGCCATGGCCTCGGCGAAATTGGCAAACAAGACCGTGAACCACAGCCAGAGCGTGATCTGCAGATTGAAGCGAAATGCTTCGTGCGGATGCACAATCAGCAAAACCGTCGTGATCACACTGCCGATCTCCACGACGAACATCACCGGATTGCCCATCATGTTTCGTGGGTTCAGCTTCAGGATTGAGCTCCAGGACGCACTTCGAACTAGTTTCAGATCCCAAATCGATTTGTGATGGCTTGCCATGTTGAGTCCTAGAAAGTCTTTCCGACGTGCAACAGCAGGTGCTCGAGAATCGGCCCGAGGCTCAGAGCAGGGAAAAATGTCAACGCTCCGAGAATCAATATCACGCTGATCAGCAGAAATGTGAACAATGGTGTCGTCACCGGGAACGTGCCCAGTGAAGGCGGCACATACTTTTTCTGTGCGAGGTTCCCCGCGATGGCCAGCATCGGAATGATCATGAAAAAGCGGCCGATGAGCATCGTGAGACCAGTCGCTGCGTCGTACCAGGGTGTGTTGATTGGGCTGAGGCCTCCGAACGCTGAACCGTTGTTGCCAGCTGACGAAGTGAATGCGTAGAGAATCTGGCTGAGGCCGTGCGGGCCAGGGTTGGTGATCGCCGATGTCCCGAAACCTTTAATCACGGAAATTCCCGCGAGCGTCAGGATGATCAGCGGGAAGACCAGCGAGACCAGCATCGCCATCTTCACATCGTAAGCTTCAATTTTCTTGCCCAGGTATTCCGGTGTGCGTCCGACCATGAGGCCTGCGATAAAGACGGCGAGAACGATGTAGATCAGAATGCCGTACATTCCAGCGCCCACGCCGCCAAAAATGACCTCGCTCAACATGATATTGACGAGGGGCACCATGCCACCGAGAGGTGTAAACGAATCATGCCAGCCGTTAATCGCACCACAACTGGCGTCGGTCGTAACCGTGGCGAACAGAGCTGAGTTCGCGATGCCGAAGCGAGTCTCCTTACCTTCCATATTGCCGCCGGGCTGAGTGGCGGTGGCGTGCTGCGCGATTGTGGAGGGATACAGCGGATTACCCTGCGATTCAGCCCAGTAAGCGGCCGTGACTCCGCACAAGAACAGAATCGCCATCGCAGCCCAGACAGCCCATCCATGAGCGGCAGATCCGGTCATGCGGCCGAGGGTGTAGGTCAGGCCCGCTGAGACGGCGAAGATGCTGAACATCTCAATCAAATTCGAGAGCGGAGTGGGATTTTCAAATGGGTGCGAGCTGTTGGCATTGAAAAAGCCACCGCCATTCGTTCCCCATTCCTTGATGATTTCCTGAGAAGCAACCGGCCCTTGCGCGATGGTCTGCGTTGTCACGGTGTCCATCACCGGTTTGCCGTTGGCATCGACTACCGGCTTGCCGTCTTGGCCGACACGCTGCACGTGCTGGGGTTCTATCAGTTTCACCGTGTCGTATGGCTTCAGGTTTTGGACTACGCCTTGCGAGACAAGCAGAAGCGCTCCAACCACACAGAACGGCAGCAAGACCCAGAGGCAGGCCCGCACCATGTCAACCCAGAAATTGCCGATGGTCTTCATCTGGCGGCGAGAGATGCCGCGAATGAACGCAATGGCGAGCGCTATGCCCACTGCGGCCGAGACGAAGTTGTGATAGGCGAGTCCGGCCATCTGCGTGAAGTAGCTCATGGTCGTCTCGCCGGAATACGCCTGCCAGTTCGTATTTGTCGTGAACGACGCCGCGGTATTGAACGCCATGTGCTCAGGCGCCACAGCAGCGAGATGCTGCGGGTTGAGCGGCAGCATTCCCTGGATCCGTTGAATTAAATACAGCAGTAGCATTGAAACCGCGCTGAACAACAGCATTGACGTCGCATATTCTGTCCAGCGCATTTCGTGTTGCTCGTCGACGCCGGTCACGCGATACAGCAGGCGCTCGATCGGTCGTAGGATGGGATCCAGGAATGTGTGTTCCCCAGAAAAGACACGCGCCATGAATATCCCGAGCGGCTTCGTCACCGCAAAGATCAGGCCCAGGAATACGAAGATTTGCAGCCAACCGTTGGTGGTCATAAGAGTGAATTGATCAGAACTTCTCCGGCCGCAACAGCGCGTAGAAGAGATAGGCTGTCGTTGCGGCGCTGATGATGAGCATGATGAGCGATTGCGTATCCATATATCCCCTTACTTCACCCGATCGCAGAAATGAACGTAGGCGATCGAGACGGCAAAGAATGCAACGGTAACGGCAACCCAAAATACATCTTGCATTAGCAAATCTCCCGAAAGCTGTGCAACTACCACGAACCTTCCTTACGTCCCCACCACCAGACCAGACCAAGCGTAGCGGTCGTCTGATTGTTTCTGCGTACTCCTTGTATGTCGGAGAGGAACACCGGCTGATTCGAGTAGTCGTAGCGCCATTCGTAACGCATCAGCAATCCGTTCGCGACCTTGTAGTCGAATGTGACGGTGTTTTCTTTCAGCGCCTGAGACAGTCCGCTGAAAAGCCCTTCGCGATCTGATAGGTATTCCGCTCTCGTGGCCATGGCAATCTTCGGTGTGAACTGATACTGAATGTAGCCAGCGCCTCCATCGGTGTGCGACGGCGCCGATGATTGTCCGGGCGCGGCGTTTTGCCACAAGCGCTGGATGACGTAGTCACCCTCTAGCGCAAAGGTCAGCTTCGGCGTTGCGAGCCACGTAATGTAACTGTCAAAAATGTGAGTCCGCCCGTTGGGCGCAGGGGAAATAGCGGTAAAGCACAATCCGGGCTGTATGGGAATCGGTCCGCAATTCGCCGCGGAAGCACGATCCGGGTGTTCCTGGCCGAGATAGTAGTTCACTATCCAAGTCGTGCTCTTGGCCGGCTTGGCTGTGAATCCGACTAATTGATCTTTAAACCCGTTCGTCGCCTCGACCTGGTTTGTGCCGTTGACGATCCAATAGTTCAAGCTGAACTGATCGTTCAGTGGCAGACTCACGCGCGCACCCATGTGATAAAAAGGCAGGAAGTCGAACCAGTACGAGCGCGAGTAATTGAATTGATCTTTGGTGTAATTCCCTTCGATTCCCAGCGAACTTCCCCACTTGCCGAAATCGATATTCAAGCCTTTGCCCACTGGCGCGACGTATGTCCCATATGCTTGAAAGATGTTGCGGTAAATGTCCGGCCGTGGCTCGTTTGAAGGATTTCCCTGAAGCGTATCGGTTGCTTGGCCATACTGCAGGTCCAGTCGCCCACCCCAACGCCTGCCCTCGCTGACGTTAGGAGAATGTTCAAAAATAAGACTTGCCTGATTCAGACTGAATTCATTACTGAGGACGTCATAGGCACGCAGCAAATTCACACGCCCGACAGGATTATTGAAGTTGTAACCATAGTACGTATCAATCCCAACATTGATTGTTGTATTGCGTAGGAGGTCGAGGGTCTTGCGATCGTCTGCCGAAACCAACGAAGCCGTCTGAGCGGGCGCCGCTTGTGATGCAATCGGCGCGGACACCTCGATAATGCTTCGCCCTGATGCAGGGACTTTGGCTTGTGCAGCAGTTCCCTGCTGCAAGTGCATGACGATCTGTTTCAGCTCACTCACTTCCGACTCCAATTGCTGCACGCGGTTTTCAAGAGCCTCAGGCGACTCCGCAGTCTTCGCGGACGTCTGCTGACCAAACGCAACACTCACCCAATAGACAACAGTCAACATGCATGCGGAATAAAACTTCATAAGCCGTTAATACCTTTCTCTTTCCTTCGGAGCCACCATCGTTGTGGAGTCTGAGTAGCCTCAGCATGTGCATCTCGCCGTTAGAACTGCGCAATCCGCTTCGCTGCCTCCGCACGAATTTTCCGCACCGCCGGGTTAATGTGCATTTCTATGAGCTCTCCTCGTTTGCGCCGCGGCTGAAATTTCGCCAGATAGCCTTTCCGGTCTCTGGCAGAGGGGGAGATGAATTCCTTCACCAGAACCGTCAACACACGGAGATAAAAAACCGCAACTCCGACGCCAAACGCAGCGATGCCAAGCTTCATGGCAGTCCACCGCAAACTTCGATCGAAAGCAATCCAGACATAATTGGACAACCTCATCCGTAAAAGCGGAGTTAAGAGTTCATAAAGATTTCGTAAAGAGAATTCGGCGAGTTACGCCGTTCGGGCGCCTCGCCCAATTTCTCGATTTAGCAGCCCCAGTCAGCTTCTCCCGGTTTTGCGTAATACTTGCGGTGAGGATTGGGGGCTGCAGCCGTTGTCGAGAGGTCCAGCAATGCCAGGCGGGCGGCAGCGATCATAAGTTTGCGTTTGCTCTGTGATGCTCGGTCCCACGAGAAACCATCAACCTCTGAATCGCAGTCTTTCTGCAGAGCCTCGTGGTAGTAATGAAAGAGTTTCGCCAATTGTTCCGGATTCACTTCTTGAATCGTCTGCATCTCTGAATTCCCCCTGGTCGTATCGATGCGGCGTGGTATGTCATCCGCGGCCTCACTGCATTTGATACGCGGGGGCATAAGGATTGAATAAAGACTTCGTAGAATGTTCGTAATTGGGTTACCGATGGGTTACTCGCCGGGTTCGAAGCGGTATCCCACCCAGGGCTCGGTCACGAGATAGCGTGGGGAGGAAGCATCGGGCTCAAGCTTTTTACGAAGCTGGCCGACAAAGACGCGGAGATATTCCACCTGTTCCGTGCTCTGCCCGCCCCAGATGGCTCCTAAGAGAGTGCGGTGATTGATGACCTTGCCCGGACGGCGCGCCATGTAAACGAGAAGGTCAAACTCTTTCGGGGTAAGCCGAACTTCACGGCGGCGCACAGTCACGCGGCGGGCTGCAGTGTCGATGCGGAAGTCCCCGATTTCAATGACCGGATCCTCTTCGTTCCCGATCGGCACTCGGCGCAAATTCGCTCGCACCCGCGCCAGGAGCTCATTCATCCCAAATGGTTTGGTGATGTAGTCGTCCGCGCCGGCATCCAGCGCCTCCACCTTTTGCTGCTCCTTGTCGCGAACCGACAGCACTACGATCGGAATCTGCGATGTGGCTCGGACCGTGCGGCATAGTTCGACGCCATCGATCGACGGCATCGACAGATCAGTGATGATCAGATTCGGTTGCCAGTCTTTCATGATCTCCAGCGCCATTTCACCGGAATTTGCTATCCGAATGTCATAGCCTTGCGCAGCGAGACTCGTGCGCAACACGCGCGTGATCTGAGGCTCGTCATCAACCACGAGAATATGGGGCGGGTCGGACATCAACGAGCCTCCTGGGTGACGATGTGCACATCAACCGAGGGCGAGTCGCGTAGAAAGCGCTGGATCGCGGACAAATACAAATAGCGCTGCCAACCCGTGCGCGCGGATCGACCGAAAATCACCTGCGTGATGTGATGTTCGCGCACGAGCTGCGCGAGGCCGTCGGCAATGCTGCTTCCCTGCGTTCGAATCACCCGGGCGCCAAGGTTTTCCGCGAAACGAATATTCTCCGCCAGCGACTTCTGGTCTTCCGGACGCGTATCGCGGCCCACGTCGATGTAGAAAACGAAGAGTTCTCCGCCCATCGCCTGTGCCATGCGCGAACCGCGGGCAATGATATATTGCGCGGCAGGATTGGAACTCACACACACCGCGATCCGCTCTCGAACGGTGTGCGCCGGCTGGGTATCATCCTTCTCGAGAAAAGCATCGAGACTGCGATCGACGACTCCAGTAACTTGCCTGAGCGCAAGTTCGCGCAGAGCGATTAAGTTGCCGGGGCGGAAGAAGTGAGAAAGAGCCCGTTGTGCGCGATCTACAGGATAAATATCACCGCGCTCCATACGTTTTTGCAGGGCTTGTGGCGTCAGGTCCGCCAGCACGATCTCGTCGACGCGCTGCATTACCCAGTCGGGCACCGTCTCACGAACCTGCACTCCGGTGATCTGCAGCACGGTGGGTCCGACGCTCTCGACATGTTGAACATTCATCGTGGAAAGCACATCGATCCTGGCATCGAGTAGTTCAATGACGTCCTCATACCGCTTGGCGTGCTTGCTGCCTTCGATATTGGTGTGGGCCAGTTCATCAATCACCGCAACCGCCGGTTTGCGCGCGAGAATCGCGTCTACGTCCATTTCCTCGAAAAGCGTTCCTTTGTACTCGAGCTTTCGCGGAGTTACACGATCGAGTTTGCCAGCGAGTTCAGCCGTTGCTTTGCGGCCGTGGGTCTCGACGACGCCGATCACCACGTCTTCGCCGCGACTGGCGCGGCGAATGGCCTCGCTCAGCATGTTGTAGGTCTTCCCTACTCCCGGAGCATAGCCGAGAAATAGCTTGAAGATGCCGCGCGGCTTTTCGGGGGAGACTTCTTTCAGCCACTCCTCAGGAGTCTTAACCATCGCAGCTATTGTGCTTGTCGGGCGAGTAACTTGTCATCTGCATCGTACAATGCCTCTGTGAAAACAGCGGCAAAGACACAGGCAGTGCGCTACGCATTCGTGTTAGCAACGATGGGTGTCGTCACGGCGGCAGCATTTAGACTGCACGTTAACCAGACCACTGTCGCCTTGATGTTCCTCGTGATGGTACTGCTGACTTCGGCTTATTGGGGACTGCGCTATGCCTTGGTGATGGCGGTAATTGCGACGGCTGCATTCAACTTCTTCTTTCTGCCGCCACTTCGAACCTTCACCATTGCAGACCCACAAAACTGGGTGGCCTTGTTCGCATTCCTCGTAACTGCACTGGTAGCCAGTAACCTGGCTGAACGCGCCCGCCGTGAGGCCGAGGGAGCAAAGCAGCGGCGGCGAGAAGTTGAGCGCCTCTATGGACTCAGTCAACGGCTGCTGGCATCAGAGAATGCACTCGAGTTGTTGAATGCGCTACCCCAGTACGTAAAGGAGACGTTTTCGGTTGGCAGTGTGGTCGCCATGGCTACCGACCATCCCACGGTCTATCGATCGTCTCTGGATGCACAATTCGAAGAGAGCGTCTTGCGTTCGACCCTACTGCGCGGGGAACCTATCACACAGCGCGGCGTTTCGTATGTACCACTACGACTTGGCATGCGCACCGTCGGAGCATTGGGCATTGCGGGCGCCGAATTGTCTCGTGAGACACTCGATGCCCTGGGAAGCCTTGCCGGACTTGCCATTGAACGAGTCCGCGCGATGGAGGCGCTGAGCAAGAACCGCGCCGAGCAGGAGCATGAGCGCCTGCGAACGGCGTTATTGGATTCTGTCACCCACGAATTCCGCACCCCACTGACATCGATCAAAGCCAGTGTGACGACTCTCCTTTCAGGGGCGACGCTCGATGACTCCGGCAGACGTGATCTGCTCTCGGTTATCGATGAGGAAACCGATCGCTTAAATCGCCTCGTTGGTGAAGCGTCAGAGATGGCACAACTTGATTCGGGCATGTTCAAGCTCGACCTGCGGCCGCATTCTATCCAAGACGCATTACAGCCTGCACTTATCGACGCCGCGGCCACGCTCGAGAAGCATTCCGTCGAAGTGCTTGTTCCGCCCGATCTGCCGAAGGTTCGCATGGACGTGCAGCGGATCCGCGAGGTGTTCATGCACCTGCTGGAGAATGCCGGGAAATATTCGCCCAACGGAGTGGCGATCAAAATCACAAGTGAAGTGAATGGCGACAAACTCGTCATGAGCGTTGCCGACCGCGGACCCGGTATTGACTCGTTCGAGCAAGCCCTTATCTTTGAGAAGTTCTATCGCGGCCAAAACCAACGCTATACCGCTCCAGGCACTGGAATGGGCCTAGCCATCGCTAAAGTCATTGTCGAAGCGCACGGTGGAACCATCGCAGTGGTAAGCCAGTTGGGGAGCGGGTCGGTGTTCTCGTTCAGCCTGCCCATTGCAAAATGAAGACCTTGTAGTCCCTGGCTGGAAACTGATGTCGGTCAGAGCGACTTTTTTCGCTCGCATGTATAGCACTTTTGCCTGTATTGGCGCGTCTCTGGGCTACAATTCAGGATGCAATTTCACTAACAACCCTGACCTGCAGCGGATCGCTGGTTATCCCGCGGCGGGCAAATCCGGGCCCAACAACCTTTATGACATCGCAGATGGCTACAAGCGCTCCTTCGGCTCTTGACGACAAGAAAGTCTTCTACAACCGCTTTCTTCTCATCGTCGCGGGACTCGGGGGCCTGCTCTATGGCGTCGATGTCGGCATCATTGCCGGAGCGCTTCCCTACCTTGAAGCGACGTCAGGTTTCAGTGCGCAGCAACTTTCGATCGTGGTTGCGGCGGTGCTACTCGGCAGCGTGATCTCGACGCTGTTTGCTGGATTGCTTGCCGACTGGATGGGACGACGATCTCTGATGGCACTCAGCGGTGTGATGTTCGTCATCAGCATCCCGATGATTGCGTTGTCTCATGGATATGGGCCCCTGGTGGCGGGAAGACTGCTGCAAGGTATCAGTGGGGGATTGATCGGAGTCGTTGTTCCCCTCTATTTGGCGGAGTGTCTCACTGCATCGAACCGCGGCAAGGGAACAGGAATCTTTCAATGGCTGCTGACGCTGGGAATCGTAGCGGCAGCGCTCGTCGGCGCCTACTTCAGCTATCGCGTGGACGAGGTTGCCAAGCTTGGTAACGCTCCCAGGCTGCTCGCATTTAAGGATTCAGCGTGGCGCGGTATTTTCTGGGTTTCGCTGCCTCCAGGAATTCTCTTCGTGATCGGCAGCTTCATGGTCGCGGAGTCTCCGCGATGGCTGTTACGCCGCGGAAAAAGAGAGGCTGCTCAAAGCGCGCTTCTTCGTTCTCGTAGCGAGGAGCAGGCAAACCTTGAACTCCGAGAAATGGAAGAAACAAAGGCTTCCGAACACGCGAAGAGTTCTGGTAATTCGAAAGTCAGAGATTCCCTTCTGCGCCGCAAGTATGTGATCCCATTTGTGCTTGCCTGCATCATCCTGGCATTCAACCAGGCGACTGGCATCAATTCCATTATTGCCTACAACACGAATATTCTCCTGCAGAGCGGGCTATCCGACGTCGCCTCCCACTGGGGGTATGTCGTCTTCACGATCATTAACTTCGCCGTGACCTTCGTCGGAGTGTTGCTTGTTGACCGCAAAGGGCGGAAATTCCTCCTCTCACTGGGAACTGCTGGAATCATTCTCTCGATGCTCGGCACAGGATTCATCTTCCGACGCTCAGAAAACCAGCGAGTTGACATCAGAGATGCCGTCCAGAAGATGGTAGGAGAAGATCAGAATCTAACGCTGAGCAATGCCTTGGATCTTCCGTCATTCCGCGGAGAGGGAGCGAAGTCTCTGGTTGTCATCTATTCCTACGGGGATTTCCGGGCGGCAACACCGGTGTTGCGTTCCGACGACACCGGAGCGAAGCCCATCGAGATCGCGCGTGATAATTGCGTTCCAGCTAATAAAGTCGTCGCCTTCTTCTCGAATCCTTTCGGAGATCTTGATACCGCGCGGCAGGCTCCGTTGCACATTGAGAATGCGCTGGTGACCCCGATTCCATCGGCACGCAACGGCTGGATCGTCGCGATTACCTTATTCATCTTTATGGCGTTTTATGCGGTCGGCCCAGGAGTGTGTGTCTGGCTTGCCCTGTCGGAGTTGATGCCGACGCGTATCCGCTCGAATGGGATGAGCATCGCCCTCGTGTTGAATCAGGCGGTCTCGACGACGATCGCAGCGATCTTTCTTCCCACAGTTGGGAGGTGGGGATACTCGACGATGTTCTTCGGGTTTGCAGCGTGCACGGTGATCTATTTCATTACCGCTACCTGGTTCTTGCCTGAAACCAAGGGGAAAACATTGGAGGAGATCGAGGCTCACTTCGAAGGGGCTGAAGCAAAGGCCTAGGACTTCGTTGGTCTCTACTGCAGTGCGGGACTGTCGTTTCAAGGTTCATACCTACATCATTTAGGGCTCAAGACACATTCATCATGACACCTGTTAAGGACAAGACGACCACATCGAACCACAAGTTCTCTCATGAAATGCGACGGGAAATCTATGAGCAACCTGCAGCCATTTCCCGGACCATCGAAAAACATCTGAAGAACGACATTATCTTTCCCGGAGAGCTACAGCCGATCGAGAGTGCATTGCTGACCATCGAGAAGCTGATTATCGCGGCCAGCGGATCGAGCCGGCATGCAGGGCTCGCGGGCGAGATCATGATTGAGGATCTTTCCGGCGTCGCTGTTGATGTTGAGTACGCGAGCGAATACTGCTATCGCTCAACGCACGCCGCAATCGATCCCATCGTGATGGTGATTACGCAATCGGGCGAGACCGCCGACACGATCGCGGCCCAGCGCGAAGCGCTCACACGCGGTGTGAAAACGATCGCCATTTCGAACATGCCGGATACGACCATCGTCCGGGAGGCTGGAGCGGCGCTGATTTCGGGTGCAGGACCGGAGAAATCGATCCCCGCGACGAAGAGCTTCACGACGCAGGTCACGATCCTCTACCTGATGGCGTTATTCCTTGCACGCAAGCGGGGCCGCATGACTTCGGAGGTGACGAGGAGAGACTTGCAGTGCCTGCTGCGACTTCCCGAACAGATTGAGCGAGCACTCTCGCAATGGGATG